>JBBQHG010000061.1:0-12750 GCA_038323755.1 Sphingomonadales bacterium | reverse complement strand
GTGGGGCGCAACAACCACTAGATTGGTGGCATGCACCGTTCAACCATCCCCGCCCTGCCTGTCGATTCAAGCATCGCGCTGCCGCCCGTTGCCCATGCCAGCTTTACGATCGGAGACGTTGTCCGCCACCGCCTGTTCGATTTTCGCGGCGTGATTTTCGATGTCGACCCCATCTTCGCCAATAGCGAGGAATGGTATGATTCGATCCCGCTCGATATCCGCCCGCGCAAGGACCAGCCTTTCTACCATCTGCTCGCCGAGAATATGGAGAGCAGCTATGTCGCTTATGTCAGCCAGCAGAATCTGGTGCTCGACGACAGCGAAGAGCCGGTCGATCACCCGGCAATCTCCGGGCTGTTCACCGATTATGCCGATGGCCGCTATCGCCTGCGCCGCGAGCATCGCCACTGATAGATCGCCGTGTTGGATAGCCGCATAGCTGAAACCAAAAAGAACCCGCCGATCGGCTGATCGGCGGGTTCTTTTTTGTGAGTCAGGCTCAGTGACTGTCCCGGCGCGCCGAAACGCACCGGGTGTATGTCATTCAGCTCAGTATTTTACGCGAACGCGCACATACCAGAAGCCACCGTTGAAGCCGAATGGACCACCGTTACGCGGGTAGATCTGCCCGTCGCTCGTGCCGCCCGTAATCGGATAGATCGGTGACGACTGCGGGGTCAGCTTGGCGGGCCGTTCGTCGAGGATGTTGGTCCCGCCGACGGTCAGCGTATAATGGTCCGCAAAGGTATAGCTCACGTCCACATCGGTCGTCGCCCGTGCACCGAAATGCTGTGAGTTGACGCCATAGTCGGTCGCGGCCGTGAAGTAGCTGTAGAAGTTTTCGCGCAGGTTGATGCCCAGCGCACCACGCGTCCAGTTGGTGGTGAAGATGGCGCGGTGGTTGGGCGCCAGATGCTGGATGTCGATGATCTGCGCAGCACTGATCACGCCGGGGTTGAATTTCGTCACCGTGCTCAGATTGTAGTTATAGGCGAGCGTGAAATTCAGCTTCGATCCGCTGATCTCGGTCCGATAGGTGGCGACGACGTCGACACCCTTGGTGCTCGTGCTGAAACCGTTGGTGAAGTAGGTCACCGCACCGCCGGCGCCAACGGCAGCGAGCGCTGGCTGCGCGATGATGTCTGCCGCCGTCACGTTGAAGTTCTGCGAGATGCCGATCCGGTCGCGCACTTGGATGATATATCCGTCCGCGGTGATCGTCAGCGCCGGCAGCGGCTTCAGGATGATGCCGGCGCCGTAGTTGGTGGAGTTTTCAGGCGTCAGCGGAATGGCGCCGAAATAGCGCGAAATCGCCGTATTCACCGGATAGGTTCCGGTCTGCACCTGGATGCCGTTATTGAACGCGGTCGTCAAAATCGCCGTGTTCGATTGTCCCGGTGACGGCGCGTGGAACCCGCTGCCAACGGTACCGCGAAGCGACAGGAACGGCGTTGCTTCCCAGATGGCGTTGAACTTGCCGGCAAAGCCGCCGCCAAAGGTGTTGTAGTTTTCATAGCGGCCCGCGACGCCCACGCTCAGCGTGTCGGTAATGTCGGTTTCGAGGTCGCCATAAACGGCATAGTTGGACTGGCTGAAGGTGCCCGCCGCTGCCGGGCTGGTACCGCCATAGCCGCTCGCACCGGGCGAAGACGCGCCGGTTGCGCCAGAGGCCGTATACACGCCCGGAGCCGTCAGCGTGTACAGTTGCTGCGGGGCAGCATAGGGGCCGGCACCATAGGATTGCACGTCGCCGGCCACCAGCTTGTAGGTTTCCTTGCGGTATTCAAAGCCGCCCGAAACCGTCAGCGGGCTGGCAAAGCCAATTTCCACCGGATAGCTCAGGTCGAGGTTGGCATCGACTTCTTCCTGCGTGATCTTGCCGAATTCAAAGCTGGTCTGCGACCGCGGGCCGTAAGAGGCGTTGAGCGAATTGAACATCGACAGATCAAGCGAGTTGCGGCTGAGCGATCCCGACACGTCATATTTCAGGCCATTGGCGAAATCGCCCTTGTAACCCAGCGTACCGAACATCTGCTCGGTCACGCCAACGAACTGCGGCGTAAAGCCCGCCGGATACAGCGTTGAAAACTGGAAGGTGTTGGTATCACGCACGAACCCGCCAGCCGGGCAGGTCGCATTGCCGGTCGGGCACGGGGTCAGATAATAGGTGTTGTTGAAGGAAGCGTTGCGCGTCTGGTTCCGCACCACGCCGTTGGTGTCGGTGGCCGTCGTGGTAATCGGCGGACGATAGTTGAAGCTCTGGACCGACCGGCTCGTGGCATAGTTGGCAAAGAGATAGATCTTGCTGTTGCTGGTCACGTCGATGGCCGAATTGAGCAGCAATTTATAGCCATGCCCTGGTGACGACCCCCAGATCTGCGCGGGTCCAGGATAGTTGGGGAGCTGCGGCGCAAGCGCTGGGAACAGCGCTGCGAAATTCGCTGCCGATGGGCGCGTCACGCCGCGGCTGGTCCCGCCATCGTCGTTATATTCGCCGGTGATATTGACGAAGCCGATGTCGCCGATGCCGACGCCGACATTGGCGGCAATCTGATAGCTCTTGCCATCGCCATTCTGATAATATTGGCCGTAGCGGCCGACCACTTCGACGCCGGTCTTTTCCTTCAGCCCATAGTTCAGCACGCCGGCGATGGCGTCGGAACCATATTGCGCGGTCGCGCCATCACGCAGGATTTGCAGGCTGGCGATCGCCAGCGCCGGGATTGTCGAAATGTCCGCGCCTTGCGACCCGCGCGCGAGCGCTGTGTCACTGCCGCCATAAACCTGCACCAGTGCCGAGCGGTTGTAACGCTTACCGTTGAGCATCACGAGCGTCTCGCTGGCCGGCAGGCCGCGCAGCGACGGCGAACGCACAAAGGTGGATGCGTCGGAAATCGAATTCTGGCCGACATAAAATGACGGCACGACGTTCTTGATGACGTCGAGCAGGTTGGAGGCAGGCTGCGACGTCAGCTCTTCAGCGCTGATCACATCGATCGGCGAGGCGGAATTGGTGACCGTGCGGTCGGTCCGGCGCGTACCGATCACGACGATGTCCGATTTGGGCTCGTCCGCGGTCGCATCGGATGCGGCGGCCGGGGCCTGCTGCGCGGCCATCGCCACAGACGGAGTCACCGCAGAGATGGCAACGGCCATCGCCAGAATTGAGATGGAATTTTTGTGCATGACGTTTTGATCCCCCAGAAATTAATTTACTCGCTCAATCCGTCCGTTCCCGCGATTTCTCGCGCTGGAGACCATGGCCGCGCCCCATCGATAAACCTAAGACAACATGAGCGAAGCTGGTCCTTCCGCTCAAATAGTCTCAAATGAAACCAATGATCATTTAGGATCAGGATTTTACACCCTGCCCCGCGCAACTATGTCCCCCAGCCAGCGCTCGGCTACGACTTCATCCGAAAGGCCATGCCTGCCTGGATCTGTCGCGCCTCATCTTGTCTTGTGCGATGACGCCATACTGCGCAAAGCTTTGCAACATAAAGTTCACGGGATGGCCAACTGCCCGTCAAATATCGACCGTTTCCGCAACCACTATGGCCTTTATGCAACGATTTTTGTCCATTCAGCGCACGTCTCCCCGGTTGACAGCCGCCGCCGCTTGGCATAACTCGCCCATCTTTCCGCGCCGGTCCGTACCGAGCGTGGGGTGACCTATTTGAAAGTGATTTTAGCCATGTTCGCAGTCGTGCGCACGGGCGGCAAGCAGTACCGCGTTGCCGCCGGAGACAAGATCGTCGTCGAAAAGATGGACGGTGAGGCCGGAGCGTCGATCACGCTTGGTGACGTCCTGCTCGCAGGCGAAGGCGCCGAGCTGAAGTCGGTCGAGGGTCTGACGGTCGCGGCTGAGATCATCGCGCAGGCGAAGGGCGAGAAGGTCATCGTCTTCAAGAAGCGCCGCCGCCATAACTACCGCCGCCGCAACGGTCACCGCCAGCAGCACACGATCCTGAAGATCCTGAGCATCGGCGCCGTCGAAGCAAAGAAGCCCGCCAAGGCCAAGAAGGCAGCGCCCGAAGGCGATGCCGCAGCAGCCGAAGCGTAAGACAGAATACCGAGGAAGATAGACAATGGCACATAAGAAAGCAGGCGGCTCTTCGCGCAACGGTCGCGATTCAGCAGGCCGTCGCCTTGGCGTGAAGAAGTTCGGCGGGCAGGAAGTCGTCCCCGGCAACATTCTCGTGCGTCAGCGCGGCACCAAATTCTACCCGGGCCGCAATGTCGGCATCGGCAAGGATCACACCTTGTTCGCGCTCATCGAGGGCCGCGTGGAATTCCATGCGGGCAAACTCGGCCGAACCTTCTGCTCGGTAACCGCGCCGGCAATGGCGATTGCAGCCGAATAACATCGGGTAACCAGCCGGGTTGCCCACCAGGGTGATCCGGGGTTCTTGCCAAAAGAACCAACCAAACAAGGGAGCCGGGTCACCCAGGCTCCCTTTTTTCTTGCTCCCTCAACAGCTTTGTCGCGAACACGTCATGGGGGCGTGCGAGCGGCAGAGTGACCGACGAGGAGAGTAAGCATGTTCGCTCGGACACCCAGATTGACGCTGCGCCCCGGCTGGCCGGAGGACGCCCCCGCACTTGCCGCTGCCATTGCGCACGAATCGGTGGCGTTCAAACTCGCGCGCCTGCCCTGGCCCTACACGGTCGATCACGCGGCCGAATGGTTGTCGCAACAGTCCCGGCAGGGCGAGGTCAGCCGCGTCATCCTGGCGCATGATGGCGGCCAAGCGCGGATGGTGGGCGGCATCGGCATTCATCCTGATGGTGACGCGCACGAATTCGGCTATTGGCTGACTCCCGATGCCTGGGGTCGCGGTTATGCGACCGAGGCCGGGCGCGCGATGCTGGGGATCGCGCGCTATGGCATGGGGCTGAAGCGGCTAACGTCGGGCCATTTCATGGACAACCCTGCGTCGGGCCGCGTGCTCGCAAAGCTCGGCTTTCGCAACACGGGGGTTGAAATGCGGCACTGCCTGGCGCTCGGCATCGACAAGCCCTGCGCGACGATGGAGCTCGCCCTGTCCGACGATCTATCGGAAGACGACCCGGCCCGCATGGCGGCGTGACATAAAAAAACCGTTCGGGTCGAGCGATGCTCGACCCGAACGGCAACAGGCGACGACCGAGGGGTCAGGCCGCTGCCAATTCGCGCTCCGCCCGCGGCAGCACCGCCGCTTCGTAATCGCTTTCGGCCAGCGCGATGAGTTTGCGGTCGTCATGGTTCCACGGGTGAAATCCGGGGAGGAAAAACGAGAACCAGGCGCCCATCACCTTGCGGCCCATGCCGGGGTTGCCGAACACATACCAGGCAAGCTTTGCCCACACGACCGGCCCGGTCAGCCCGTCCTGCCGCAACAGCTCGAGCATGCCCTTGCGCCGCCCCTCAAAAAACTTGAACGTCGTCAGCAGCATCACGATTGCCTTCACTCGCCAGCGCGTGAAGCGCGGCCAGTCGCGGGTCGCGTGCAGCCAGGTGTCGTAAGCGACGCCCTTATGCTCGATTTCCTCTGCCGCATGCCAGCGCCACAGCGCCACCGGCTGCTGCTCGCCGCCGGCCAGATGCGCTGGCGTCGCGATCAGTTCATGCGCGATGATCGCGGTAAAATGCTCCAGCGCCATCGTCGCCGCCAGATTGGCGATCATCGGCCGCCCCTTGGTCAGCGCCAGCGCCTCGTCGATATGCTGTTCGAGCAGCGTCACATCATAACCCTGGTCGGTCACGTGCCGGTTGAACGCCACATGCTCGCGCGTGTGCATCACTTCCTGCTTGATGAAGGCGTTGATTTCACCGGTCAATTTCGGCGGCGTGCCCTCACGAAACGCGCGCACGCTGTCGATGAAATAGCCCTCGCCCTTGGGAAAGGTCACCGACAAGGCATTGTAGAATGCGGTCGCATAGGGATCATTGTTGAGCCACCATCGCCCCATTTTCTGGCCACGGCCAAAGCGCAAGTCGCGCGGGACGATCGTCAAATCAGCGGGAGTGGTTGCTTTCGCCACAAAAACCTCCGAACACTTGAATCAGAATGAGTAACTTACATCCCTGTCAATAGGTACTACTTACACTCGTGTCAATAGCCCGCCGCCGCCTCTCCCCTGAAGAATCGCGTGACAATGCCTTGGATGCCGCACGCGCGCTGCTGATCGAATTCGGCCCGCAGGCGGTGACGCTGAAGGCCGTGGCCGCGCGCATCGGCCGCACGCATGCCAATCTGCTCCACCATTTCGGCTCGGCGGCCGGCCTGCAAAAGGCGCTGATCGCCAACATGGCGGAATCGATCGTCGGCACCATCGCCGCAGCCGTCATGCGCGCGCGCACCAGTGATCATGATCCGCGCGAGGTCGTCGATCTAACCTTTGACGCCTTTGGGAATGACGGTGCCGGGGCGCTTGCCAGCTGGATGATCCTGTCGGGCAATGAGGATGCCCTTGATCCGATTCTTGAGGCGATCCACAGGCTGGTTGATCAACTCGCCGAGGACAAGGAAATGCACGGCCCTTCGCTGCGCGAGGAAACGCTGTCGCTCGTGCTGATGGCACTGGGCGATGCGCTGCTCGGCGGCCCGATGGCCAATGCGCTCAATCTTTCGCGGGGCACGGCGCGCGAGCTGGCCGTCAGGCAGCTGACGGCGTCTAGGCTTGCGGCGGGGCTGCCAATCAAGGCGTAACCGGCCCGACTGGATAAAATGCTGCATTGCGCTAAGGGTGCGCGATGCATTTTCTCGATCAAGCCAAGATTTTCGTCCGTTCGGGCGCCGGTGGCCCCGGCGCCGTATCCTTTCGCCGTGAAAAGTTCATCGAATATGGCGGCCCCAATGGCGGCAATGGCGGCAAGGGCGGCGATATCATTTTTGAAGCCGTCGCTGGGCTCAATACGCTCATCGATTTTCGCTACACCCAGCATTTCCGCGCCCCGCGCGGCAATGGCGGCGCCGGGCAGAACCGCACCGGCGCGGGCGGTGAGGATCTCATCATCCGCGTCCCCGTTGGCACCCAGGTGCTCAGCGAAGACCGTGAAACCGTGCTCGCAGATTTCACCGTGCCGGGCCAGCGCACCGTGTTCATGCGCGGCGGCGATGGCGGACGCGGCAATGCCAGCTACAAGACCTCCACCAACCGCACCCCGCGCCAGCACGGCACCGGCTGGCCGGGCGATGAGGGATGGGTCTGGCTGCGGTTGAAGCTGCTCGCCGATGCCGGGCTGGTCGGCCTGCCCAATGCCGGCAAATCGACCTTCATCAACGCGACCACCAACGCCAATGCCAAGGTCGGCGATTATCCCTTCACCACCACCCGCCCGCAATTGGGCGTGGTCAGCCACCGCAACCGGGAGTTTGTGCTCGCCGACATCCCCGGCCTGATCGAGGGCGCGGCCGACGGCGCGGGCATCGGCGACCGCTTTTTGGGGCATATCGAGCGCTGCAAGGTGCTGCTCCACCTTGTGGATGCAACCGAGGATAACCCTGTGGAAAACTACAGGATCGTCCGTGGAGAACTCGAGGCGTACGGCGCGGACCTCATCGACAAGCCCGAGGTGATCGGCCTCAACAAGATCGATGCCCTCCCCGCGGCCGAGGTGAAAAAGCTCGCCACCAAGCTGAAGCGCGCGAGTAAGGCAGACGTCATGCTCCTGTCGGGTGCGGGCGGCGAAGGGATTGAGGCGGTGCTCGACCGGCTGGTCGAAGCGATTGGCCCGCTCGAAGCGGCGCCGACCGAGGGCGATAGCGAAGAGGCCGCCGAATGGTCACCGATCTGACCATGCCGCGCGGGTTGCCGCTTACGTTGCGGCTGCTCGATGGGGGCATGCTGCTTTACTGGAGCATCGCCACCATTGCCTGTGTCGGCCTGCTGCATTTGCCGCGGGAGGCGATGTATGCAGGTTATGGCACGCCCCTGGTTGACGCGTGGAACTGGTCGTTCGCGCCGCTTGATCTGGCCTTTGCCGCAACCGGCCTGCTCGCCGTCCGGCTGGCGCGCCGGGGTGACCAGCGCTGGCGCCCGCTCGCGCTTGTATCGTTGACGCTCACCTTCTGCGCAGGGCTGATGGCGATTTCCTATTGGGCGTTGACCGGTGATTTCGATCCGGCCTGGTGGCTGCCCAATCTCGCGCTTTTGGCGGCCGCCCTGTGGTGGCTGCCCCGGCTGATCGGGTCGCGCGGCTAGTGCCCTTCTCCCCCGCCGCTTGCCCGCGCCTGATCGTCAAGGTCGGGTCGTCATTGCTGGTGACGCCGGCGGGTGAGGTTCGCCGCGACTGGCTGGCAACGCTTGCCGCAGACATCGCCGACCGCGCCCGGGCCGGGCAGCAGATCGCCATTGTATCGTCGGGTGCAATCGCGCTGGGCGCCCGCCGGTTGAAGCTGGCAAAAGGCGGTCGCGCCAGTCTTGAAGATGCCCAGGCAGCCGCTGCCACCGGGCAGATCGCGCTCAGCCAAATCTGGGCAGAATTGCTTGCAGATCAAGGCCTTACCGCCGCGCAGATACTGGTAACCCTCGACGATCTCGAAGACCGCCGCCGCTACCTCAACGCCTCGGCAACACTGGGTCGATTGCTCTCTCTGGGTGTAAACCCGATCATAAACGAAAATGATTCCGTCGCGACCGAGGAAATCCGTTTCGGCGACAATGACCGCCTCGCCGCCCGCATCGCCCAGGCCGCCAACGCCCAGGGGGTCATCCTGCTGTCCGATGTCGATGGCCTGTTCGACGCCAACCCCCTCACCCACCCTGACGCCCGGCTGATCGACCGGGTCGAGCGCATCGATGCGCGCATCGAGTCGATGGCGAGCGGTGACAGCACATCGGGCATGGGATCGGGCGGCATGGCCTCCAAGATCGCCGCCGCGCGGATCGCGACCGGTGCAGGCGTGACGCTGGCAATCGCATCAGGCCATGTCGATCACCCCCTTACCGCCTTTCAGCACACAGGGCGCGGCACCCTCTTCATCGCTGAGCGCAGCGCTACCGCCCGCAAAGCCTGGCTCGCCGGCGGCCTGACAGCCAGGGGCGAGATTGCCGTCGATACCGGCGCCGTCACCGCGCTCCAATCGGGCAAGAGCTTGCTCGCGGCCGGCGCCACTGCCGTCACGGGCGGTTTTTCCCGCGGTGATCTCATCGCGATCACCGCCCCCGATGGCCGGGTCATCGCGCGGGGCTTGAGCGAATATGACGCCGCCGATGCCGCCAGGCTCTGCGGGAAGCGCAGTGACGATCACGCCGCCATCCTCGGTCACACCCCGCGCGGCGCGCTGGTCCACCGCAATCACATGGCGCTGCTGTGATCTTCGCGCTGACCGGCGGCACCGGATTCGTTGGCAAACGCCTGATCGCGCTCGCCACCGAAGCGGGTCATCAAATCCGCGCCCTGACCCGCCGCCCGCAGCCAGCGCAGCCAGGGGTGACCTGGATAGAAGGCGCGCTCGACACCCCCCCCGCCCTCGCCACATTGGTCGACGGCGCCGATGCGGTCATCCACGTTGCAGGCGTCGTCAATGCCGCCGACCGCGCCGGCTTTGCGCATGGCAATATCGACGGCACCCAGGCCATGATCGACGCTACCGTCGCCGCGCGCATTACCCGCTTCGTCCATGTCTCCTCCCTCACCGGGCGCGAGCCGACGCTGTCCAACTATGGCTGGTCCAAGGCAGAGAGCGAGCGCCGCGTCGAAACGAGCCCGCTCGCCTGGACGATCGTCCGCCCGCCGGCCGTCTATGGTCCCGGCGACATGGAGATGCTCGATACCTTTCGGGTCGCGAAACTGGGCATTGCCCTCACCCCGCCAAAGGGCCGGATCGCGGTGATCCATGTCGATGATCTCGCCCGCCTGCTGCTCGTCCTGGCCGCGAGCACCGATCATGGTGATATTTATGAACCAGATGACGGCACTCCCAATGGCTGGAGCCACGCCGAATTCCTGGGAGCCGCCATCGGCGAGGCGGTGGGCAGGCGGGTAACGGCCATCGCCCTTCCCCGCCCCCTGCTCGATCTGGCGGCGCGCACGGATCGCCTGTTCCGCGGCAATCGCGCCAAGCTCACCGCCGATCGCGTCGGCTATATGTGCCACCCGGACTGGACCGCAGACCCGGCCAAGCGCCCACCGACCGCGCTTTGGCGGCCCGAAGTTGCAACGCCCCAGGGCCTTGCCGAGACCGCAGCATGGTATCGCGCGCAAGGATTGCTATAACTTCGCCGGAAAGCCGCCGCATTTGCTTGCCAAGGCGGTCCGATACCAAAGACCAAGGATGATCATGAGCGACCGCAACGCTGTTTTCCAGACCGTCACCGGGCTGATCGAGCCCTTCAACAAAAAGGGCGTCGCGCTCTCCGACGACACGACCTTTCAGGGCAATCTGGAATGGGACAGCCTGACCGTCATGGATTTCGTCGCCTCGATCGAGGACGAATTCGACATCATCATCACGATGAACATGCAGGCGGAAATCGAAACCGTCGGCCAGTTGGTCGATGCCGTGATGAAGCTGAAGGGCTGATCCGATGAGTGATGCCATTGCCGCCGCTGACGCGCTTCCCATCGAGCCAGCAACCGTCGCCGCCGAACGCGACCTGTTCACCAAGTTCGATCCGCTGATCGCCGAGAAGCAGGCGCTGCTCGACAGCGGCGTGCGCGATCCCTTTGCGATCGTGATGGACCAGGTGAAGTCACCGACCGAGGCGGTGATCAAGGGCAAGGACACGATCCTGCTCGGCACCTATAATTATATGGGCATGACCTTCGATCCCGACGTGATCCAGGCGGGCAAGGATGCGCTCGACCAGTTCGGGTCGGGCACCAATGGCAGCCGCATGCTCAACGGCACCTTCCGCGACCATATCGATGCCGAAGACGCGCTGAAGGAATTTTACGACGCCTCGTCCGCCATGGTGTTTTCAACCGGCTATCAGGCCAATCTCGGCATCATCTCGACGCTGGCGGCCAAAGGCGAGTATATCATCCTCGACGCCGACAGCCATGCGTCGATCTATGACGGCTGCGCACTCGGCAATGCGGAGATCGTCCGCTTCCGCCACAATTCGGTCGAGGATCTCGACAAGCGCCTCGGTCGCCTGCCCAAGGAACCCGGTAAGCTGGTGGTGCTCGAGGGCGTCTATTCGATGCTCGGCGACATCGCGCCGCTGAGGGAAATGGTCGCCGTCGCGCGCAAGCACGGCGCGATGGTGTTGGTGGACGAAGCACATTCGATGGGCTTTTTCGGCGATCATGGCCGCGGCGTTTATGAGGATCAGGGCCTCGATCTCGGTGCCGACGTCGATTTCATCATCGGCACTTTCTCCAAATCGGTCGGCACCGTCGGCGGCTTCTGCGTGTCTAACCATCCCAAGTTCGAGGCGATGCGGATGGTCTGCCGTCCGTATATCTTTACTGCCAGCCTGCCGCCCTCAGTGGTCGCCACCGCGTCCACCTCGATCCGCAAACTGATGCACGCCCACAACAAGCGCCAGCATCTGTGGGAAAATGCCCGCACCCTGCACGGCGGGTTGAAGGCAATGGGCTTCAAGATTGGAACCGACACACCGCAATCGGCGATCATCGCGATCATCCTGGAGGATCAGGTTCAGGCGGTGATGATGTGGCAGGCGCTTCTTGAGGCCGGGCTCTACGTCAACATGGCCCGCCCGCCGGCGACACCGGCCGGTACCTTCCTGCTTCGCTGTTCGCTGTGTGCAGAACATTCGACGGATCAAATCACGCAGATATTGGGCATGTTCGAAGCGGCAGGCCGGGCAACGGGCGCGATCGCCTGAGACCCCCGGGCGGCTTTCAACGAGTCGCGCATCCGGCTAGGGAAGCAGGGCGATGCGTGACGCCCCGCTCATGAACGCCTCCGATGCGATGACCGACACGCGATCGCGTGCATTGCTGCTGCTTGTGGTTGCCGCGCTTGGGGCCATTGTGCTGGCCGGGCTGGTCTGGACGCTGGGTGAAGCCAATCGGCAGCGCGACCGCGCGCTCGCGCTCCAGACGCATAGTTCGCAGGTCACGCTTCTCGCGCGCACCCTGTCGTCGACCACCGCGCGCGCAGAGGCGGCGCTCGGCCGCTATGTCATCAGCGCCGATAATCGGCTTGGCGTGCTCTACGAAGAACAGTGGAAGAGCGCCGGGGACCAGATCAACCAGCTCGATCGGCTGACCCGCGCGGCCACTGACAACCAGCGCGGGCGGATCTCGGCTTTGCGCAAAGCCTATCGTGACCGAAGCAACGAACTCTCGCTGATTGCGCTCAGCACCCGCTACAAGAAAAACGATCAGGCGCTTGCCCGCTATTATCAGGCGCGCGAGTCCAAAGCGCTCAATCAGATCAACAATTTACTCGACGGTATAATCGATTCCGAACGCGTGCTGCTGACCAACCGCACCAATGAAGCCCTCCAGTCGGTCAAGCGATCGACCGATGCCGCCCTCATTCTTGTCGCCTTCGGTGTCATCCTCGTGCTGGGCGCCATCATACTGGGGTGGATTGTGCTCCAGACCCTGGCGCAGCGCAGCCTGGCGCGCGCTGAAGCCGATACTGAACGTGATCGGGCGTTCGAGCTGGAACGCGCCGTGGCCAGCGCCACTGCCGAGCTCAAGCGCCAGATCGACGAACGGATCGCGACCGAGGAAAAGCTGCGTCAGGCCCAGAAAATGGATGCTGTCGGCCAATTGACGGGCGGTATCGCGCATGATTTCAACAATATGCTGGCCGTGGTCCTGGGCGGGCTGGAGCTGGC
>JBBQHG010000060.1:0-12753 GCA_038323755.1 Sphingomonadales bacterium | reverse complement strand
GATGCGGCGCATGCGCGGGGCATGAAGGTCTATATGGACATCGTCGTGAACCACACAGCGGACGTCATCCAGTATCGCGATTGCCGGCGCGACTGCCAGTATCGCAGCGTCGCGGATTATCCGTTCAGCCGGAAGGGCGGGGTAGTGGGCGAGCCGATCAATCCCGGCTTTCAGGGAGAGGGCGTTCAAACGGCCGAGAATTTCGCGAAGCTGACGGATATGGATTATGCCTATCAGCCCTTCATTCCCAAGGGCCAGGAGCATGCCAAGACGCCGGACTGGCTGAACGACATGCATTATTACCATAACCGCGGCGACTCCTTCTGGAAGGGAGAGAGCATCACGCATGGTGATTTCGCGGGGCTCGATGATGTGGCAACCGAAAATCCACGCGTCGTGGCCGGCTTCATCGAGATTTTCGGCGCCTGGATCGATCAGTTCGGCATCGACGGTTTTCGGATTGACACCGCCAAGCATGTAAACCCCGAATTCTGGCAGGCCTTTGTGCCGGCGATGCAGGCGCGCGCCAAGGCGCGGGGCATCCCATATTTTCATATGTTTGGTGAGGTTTATAGCGAGACGTTCGACCCCGCATTGCTTGCCCAATTCACTCATGTCGATCAGTTGCCGGCGGTGCTCGACTATAATTTCCAGCGTGCAGTGATCGATTCGGCGAGCGGGCAGGGCAACGCCACGTTTGAGCGACTGTTTGCGGCGGATTCGATCTACCGTGGCGGGGCAGCGACTGCCCGCACGCTGCCTACCTTTATCAGCAATCACGATGTCGGCCGGCTATCGACCTTCGTTCGCAAGGCACTGCCCCGCATCGGCAATGATGAGCTGTTGAAGCGTACGATGCTGGCGCAGGCGATGCTGCTGACGTTACGCGGCGTGCCGACCATCTATGCAGGTGACGAGCAGGGTTTTGTCGGTGATGGCAATGATCAGGATGCGCGCGAGGACCAATTTGCCAGCAAAGTCGCCGTCTATAACGACAATATCCTGCTGGGCACGTCGGCGACGACCGCCGAGGCCAATTTCGACGAAACGCACCCCATTTTTCGCGAAATCGCAGCGCTCGCAAAACTGCGGGTCGCCACACCGGCGTTGACGCGCGGGAGGACGGTCGTTCGGCAAGCGAGCGAAACGCCAGGCCTGTTGGCGGTCTCGCGCTTTGATCCTGCGAGCGGCCGTGAGGTGCTGATTGCGTTCAATAGTTCGACCGAGCCGGTTGCGGTAAATGTGCAGGTGGAGACCGGTTCGCGGATGTTCCGGGCGCTGCACGGCCAATGCGCAACCCAGTCAGCGGCGCCGGGCAGTGTTCGGGTCGTGGTGCCTGGGCTCGATTTCATTATTTGTGCCGCGACAGAGGGGCCATGAACCAGCCGATGCCAGATAAACCGACGATCCATCTGCCCCGCGAATGGTGGCGTGGTGCCGCTATCTATCAGATTTATCCGCGCAGTTTCGCCGATGCTAACGGTGACGGCATTGGCGATTTGCCCGGTATCACGGAACGGCTCGATTATGTCGCCGCGCTCGGTGTGGATGCGGTGTGGCTTTCACCCTTCTTCCCGTCGCCGATGGCCGATTTCGGTTATGACGTCTCCGATTATTGCGATGTCGACCCGATTTTCGGCACACTTGCCGATTTCGACGCGCTGATCGAGCGCGGGCATGCGCTTGGCCTCAAGATCATAATCGATCAGGTCTATTCGCACACCTCCGATGTGCACGCCTGGTTCGAAGAGAGCCGGTCGAGCCGTATATCAGACAAGGCCGATTGGTATGTCTGGGCCGATGCCAAGGCGGATGGCAGCCCGCCGAGCAACTGGCAGTCGGTTTTCGGCGGGCCCGCCTGGACGTGGGACGCGCGGCGCGGGCAATATTATATGCACAATTTTCTGAGCAGCCAGCCGCAGCTCAACGTCCATCATCCGGCCGTGCAGGATGCATTGCTCGATACGGCGCGCTTCTGGCTTGATCGCGGCGTTGACGGGTTCCGCATGGATGCGATCAATTTTTCGATGCACGATCCGGCCTTGACCGACAATCCGCCCGCGCCGCCCAGCAATGGTCCGCGCACCAGGCCATTCGACTTTCAACTGCACATTCACAACCAGTCGCATCCAGACATACCGGCGTTCATCGCGCGAATTCGTTCGTTGCTCGACAGTTACGGCGATTGCTTCACGGTGGCGGAGATTGGTGGCGCCGACAATGACCACGAGATGAAGGCCTTCACCGCGGATGGCCGGCATTTTGATAGCGCTTATGGCTTTGATTTTCTCTATGCGCCGCGGCTTACGCCCGGGCTGGTCCGCGAGGCGACCGAGCGTTGGCCGGCGCTGCCGGGGCTTGGCTGGCCGAGTTGGGCATTTTCCAATCACGATGCCCCCCGCGCCGTATCGCGCTGGGCGGCCCCTGAGCACCGCGACGCGTTTGCGCGGCTGACGATGCTGCTCCTGCTGTGTCTGCGCGGCGACGTGTTCGTCTATCAGGGGGAAGAGCTTGGCCTTGATCAGGTCGAGATCGGCTTTGCTGACCTGAAGGATCCAGAGGCGATCGCCAACTGGCCGCTGACGCTGGGCCGAGATGGTGCGCGTACGCCGATGCCATGGTGTGCTTCGTCACCCGGTCTTGGCTTTTCACCGGGGAAGCCCTGGCTGCCGATCGGGCCGAGCCATGCCGCGCTCACCGTTGGCAGTCAGCTGGATGATCCGGCGTCCATGTTGTTGCTAACGCGCCGGTTGATTGCGCTGCGCAAGCACCGTGATGCGCTGCTGGTTGGTGACATGACGATCATCGAGGCCTCGGACGATCTGCTGGTGTTCGAACGCGCGGCGCCGGGTGAGACGCTGATCTGCGCGTTCAACCTTTCGGCGGGGCCTGCTGATTGGGTGCTCGATACCGGCCAGTGGCGGGTCATCGACCATGTTGGTGCGCTCGATAACGGCCGACTGGGTGGATTTTCAGGCGTCGTCGCGACCGCGGTTGCGGAGGGAGAGGACGCTTGATGGTTGCGCGATTGATGTTGGCGGCCGCGGCATTTCTTTTGTCGATACCGGCCCACGCCACAGCTGTGGCGACCATGGCATCCCCCGGCAATGTGGTGGCGGTTGCTGTCGATATCGATGGCGACGGGCGTGTGCTTTATAGCGTCACCCGAAGGGGCAAACCGATCATCTTGCCGTCGCGGCTTGGCTTTCTGTTTACCGATGCGGGCAAGATCGAGCGCGGACTTCGTTTGGTCAGCCAGTCCGCACGCGATGAAGATGATAGCTGGACCCAGCCCTGGGGCGAGTGGCAGACGATCCGCAATCACTTCCGCGAATTGCGTGTCCGCTTTCAGGAGGCGGGTGGGCTGATGCGGCGGATGGATGTGGTTTTCCGGCTGTACGATGATGGCATCGGCTTTCGATATGAATTCCCCGAACAGCCCAATTTGACGACAGCCAATATCGCCGATGAGCTGACCGAGTTCGCCTTTGCGCAGGACGGCACGGCGTGGTGGAAGCCCGCTTTTCTGTGGAATCGCGAGGAGTATCTCTACAACAAGACGCCGCTGTCGGCGGTTGGGACGGCGGATACGCCGGTGACGATCAAGCTGGCCGCTGGGACGCATGTGGCGCTGCATGAGGCGGCGCTGGTGGACTATGCGGGGATGGCGGTGGCGCGGACGGAGGGGACGACGTTGCGGGCGGCGCTGACGCCGGGGGCGGGGGCGGGGCGCGCGAAGGTTACCAGGTTAGCGGCGTGGTTTACACCATGGAGGACCCTAATCATCGCTGATGATGCGGCGGGCTTGTATATGAGCCACCTGATGTTGAACCTGAATGAATCCAATAAGTTAGGCGATGTCAGCTGGTTCAAGCCGGGCAAGTTTGTGGGTGTGTGGTGGAACATGATCAAAGGCGACTGGACCTGGGCGCGCGGGCCGCGGCACGGCGCGACCAACGCGCATGTGAAGCAATATATCGACTTTGCGGCCGCCAATGGCATCCATGACGTGCTGGTCGAGGGCTGGAATGTCGGCTGGGACGGCGACTGGTTCGGCAATGGCAACGACATGGACTTTGCCCAGCCGACCGCCGATTTCGATGCCGATATGCTCGCGGCCTATGCCAAATCAAAGGGCGTCCGGCTGATCGGGCACCACGAAACCGGTGGTTCGGCCAGCCATTATGAAGATCAGTTCGAAAAAGCCTTCAAATTTGCCGCAGATCACGGCGAGATGGTGGTGAAAACGGGCTATGTTACCGATGCCGCACAGATCGAGCGTGTCGACGCCGATGGCACCCGCTTGCGCGAATGGCATGAGGGTCAGTGGATGTCGAACCACCATCTCCATGTGCTCGAAGCCGCTGCTCGCTATCATGTCGCGATCGACAGCCATGAGCCGATCAAGGGCACGGGCCTGCAGCGCACCTATCCCAATTGGGTTGCGCGTGAGGGATCGCGCGGAATGGAATATAATGCCTGGGATGGGAAGAACCCGCCCGAGCATGAGGCCAATCTGGTGTTCACGCGCATGCTGGAAGGGCCGATGGATTTTACCCCCGGCATCCTGAGCCTGAAGGGGCAGAATGACAGCAACCTGCTTTCGACGATCGCCAAGCAGCTGGCGCTTTATGTCGTGCTCTATTCGCCGGTGGTGATGGCCGCCGACACGCCCGAAAATTATGCGAAATACCCCGCTGCCTTCCAGTTCATCAAGGATGTGCCGACCGATTGGGTCGATACCCGCGTGCTGAACGGCGAGGTCGGCGATTATGCGACGATCGTGCGCCGCCCGCGCGGCAGCGATGACTGGTTCCTGGGCGCGGTGGGGGATGAAAATGCGCGCAAGCTGGAGGTGACGCTCGACTTTCTCGAGCCCGGCAAGACCTATATCGCGCAAATCTACCGTGACGGCGACGATGCCGATTACCGCACCGAGGCGCGGCATTCGATCGTGATCGAAACGCGCAAGGTGCGGCAAGGCGACAGGCTGACGCTGCCGCTCGCGCCCGGGGGCGGTGAGGCAATCCGCTTCGTCGCGCCCGGCCGCCGGCGATGATCGTGCGCCTGGCCGCGCTGATCCTGCTGTGCACCCTGGGCATGGGTATCGGCATGGATATGGGCGTGAGCAGGGCGCAGGCAGCGCGGCGTGCAGAGAGCGGGACATTCATCGACCTGCCCAAGGTCAGCTCAAGCTTCATGGGCCCGAGCCATGTCACCATCTGGCTGCCGCCGGGTTATGCGCGCGGCAAGCGGCGCTACGGCGTCGTTTATATGCAGGATGCCGAAAACCTGTTCTTCCTGAACACATCCAACTTCAAAAAAATCTGGGCGGCGGACCGATCTGTGACCCGGCTGACGGGCGACAAGACGATAGCCCCCGTCATCATCGTCGGCATCTTCAGCCACGGGGTCGACCGGGCGCGGACCTATATGCCCCAGCGGATCTATGATGCGCTGTCGCCCGCGTTGAAGGCACAGGCCAACATGTTTTTGAAGGGGCCGGTGCGATCCGATGCCTATCTGCGGTTCCTGACCGGCGAGCTCAAGCCGATGATCGACAAGCGCTACCGGACGCTGGCTGACCGTGATCATACCGCGATCATGGGATCGAGCATGGGCGCGCTGATCTCGCTGTATGCAATTGCCGAATATCCCCAGATTTTCGGCATGGCGGGATGCGTATCGACGCACTGGCCGCTGATCGATCCAACGCAGGTAGGCCCGATGCAGCCCGAGCTGCGCGCGGTTTGGGATCGCTATCTGACCGAGCGGCTCGGCCCGCCTGGTGGTCGCCATATCTGGTTTGACCATGGCGACCAGACGCTCGATCAATTTTATGGCCCCTGGCAAACCGCCGCCGATGCAACGCTGATTGCCATTGGCTGGCAGCCGCAGCGCGATTTCGAAACGCGCAGCTACCCCGGCGCTGCGCATGAAGAAAATGCGTGGGCGGCGAGACTCGACGAGATTTTCACCTGGCTGCTTGGCCCGCACGACACCGAATAATCAAATCAAGGATTGCCCATGGCCTTAGCGCCCGCACCATCGACCACCGCCGACAGGGACATGGGGCAGGGCGTGCATGCGCCCGACCTGCAGATATTTGTGTTCGCGCTGTTCTTCATCTTTGGCGGCATCACAAGTTTGAACGATGTGATCATTCCCAAGCTCAAGGACCTGTTCGAGCTCAATTATTTTCGAGCATTGCTGGTGCAGTCGGCGTTTTTCGCGGCTTATTTCATCTTTTCGATTCCGGCGGCGGCAATCGTGCGCAAGGCGGGGTATCTGCGCGCCGCATCAATCGGCCTGCTGATCATGACGGCGGGGTGCCTGCTGTTCATTCCGGCATCGCAATCGGGCCGGTTCGAGCTGTTCTTGTTTGCGCTGTTCGTGCTGGCGGCGGGGATTACGACGGTACAGGTGGTGGCCAATCCGCTAATCTCGTTGCTGGGCAAGCCAGCGACCGCGCATAGCCGACTGACCTTTGCGCAGGCGTTCAATTCGCTGGGCACGACGATCTTCCCGATTGTCGGCTCGATCCTGATTCTCGGCAGCCTGGCACGGATCGACCCGTCGACGCTGGCGGGTGCGGCGCTCGATGCCTATCGCACTGCCGAGACGCAGGTGGTGGTGAACACCTATCTGGGCCTGGCGGTTGCGCTTGTCATCGTGGCGGGCGTGGTGTGGACGCGGCGCAACCGGCTGCCCGATGTAGTGGAGGACAGCGGCAGCATCCTGCGCGCCTTTGGCCTGCTGGCGCGCCCGCGCTTCAGCTTTGGCGCGGCGTGCATTTTTCTCTATGTCGGGGCGGAGGTCGCGATCGGATCGCTGATCGTCAATTACCTGATGCAGGCTGATGCGCTGGGCATCGGCGCGGAAGCCGCTGGCAAGCATGTTGGCTTTTACTGGGGCGGTGCGATGGTCGGCCGCTTCATCGGCGCGGCGGTGTTGCGCGTGGTCTCACCGGGCAAGGTGTTGGCCGCGGTGGCGACAGGGTCGATCACGCTGATCCTGATTTCGGCCAACAGCACCGGGCTGGTTTCCGGCTGGTCGCTGCTGGCGATCGGGCTGATGAACGCGATCATGTTCCCCACGATCTTCTCGCTGGCGAGCGAGGGGCTGGGCAAGCGCGCGGCGGAAGGATCGGGCATCATCGCCATGGCGATTGTCGGCGGGGCGATCATCCCGCCGCTGACCGGGTTGATCGCTGACCAGAGCTCGCTTCGGATGGCGCTGGCGCTGCCGGCTGCCTGTTATGCGATGATCGCTGGATACGGCATTTACGCACGGCGCGGCGTGACGGCGTGATCCGCTGATCGCCTGATTGGCTGACCGTCTGTGTTGGACATTGGGGCGCGCTTGGCTAAACGCATCGACCATGACCGCTTCCCTGAGATCCCCGTCGCCAGCGTCGACGCCTGACCGGCTGGTGATCCGGCGGCCGGATGACTGGCATGTCCATCTGCGCGATGACGCCATGCTGCGCGCCGTGCTGGGCTATACCGCGCAGCAATTCGGCCGGGCAATCGTCATGCCCAATCTTGCCCCGCCAGTGACGCGGGCAGTGGATGCCGCTGCCTATCGCGAACGCATCATGGCGGCGCTTGCGCCCGGTGTTCGCTTCACGCCGCTGATGACCTGTTACCTGACCGATCATGCCGATGCCGACGATATCGCTGCCGGTTTTGCCGATGGGCTGTTTACCGCGTGCAAGCTCTATCCAGCGCATGCCACCACCAATTCTGCGCATGGTGTGTCCGATGTTGCCGCAATCCGGCCCGTGCTGGCGCGGATGGAGCAGATTGGCATGCCGCTGTTGCTGCACGGCGAGGTGACCGATCATGCAATCGACATCTTCGACCGCGAGGCGGTGTTTATCGACCGCGTCTTCCGCGGTATCCAGCGTGACTTTCCCGCGTTGAAGACGGTGTTCGAACACATCACCACGGCCGAGGCCGTTGCGTTTGTGGAGGCGGCGGGACCAAATATTGCCGCGACCATCACGCCGCATCACCTGCGCATCAACCGCAATGCGATGTTCGACGGTGGCATCCGGCCGCATTTCTATTGCCTGCCGGTCGCCAAGCGTGAGCAACACCGGCTGGCGCTGCGCAAGGCGGCGGTTTCAGGATCGGCGAAATTCTTCCTTGGCACGGATTCAGCGCCGCACATCATCTCGCGCAAGGAAATGGCCTGCGGTTGTGCGGGTATCTTCAATGCGCCCTTTGCGATCGAAAGCTATGCCGCAACCTTTGACGAGGAAGGGGCCTTGGACCGGCTTGAAGGATTTGCATCGGAACATGGCCCCCGGTTTTACGGCCTGCCACTCAACGAAGAACGGATCGTGCTGGAGCGCGATGGGGTGGATGTGCCGGCGCGTGTGGCCGTTGATGGGGCAGAGGCGCTGATCCCCTTTCATGCCGGTGAGCGCCTGCCATGGCGTTATGCCGGGATCGCCTGATCCTATGGCGGCTTTGGGAGGACCGGTATGACCAGGGTTGATATCGCGATTGTCGGCGCGGGCCATGGCGGCGCGCAGGCAGCGATTGCGCTGCGCCAGCAGGGGTTTGACGGCTCGATTGCCATGATCAGCGACGAACCGGACTTGCCCTATGAGCGGCCGCCGCTGTCGAAGGATTATCTGTCGGGCGACAAACCGTTCGAGCGGTTGCTGATCCGGCCGGCTGGCTTTTGGGCCGAGCGATCGATTGTCTTTCATCACGGGGCACGGGTGCGCACGGTCGACGCCGCAGCCCACCGCCTCACCTGCGATGACGGGCAGACGGTTGATTATGGAACGCTGATCTGGGCAGCAGGTGGCAGCGCGCGCCGGCTGAGCTGCACCGGCGGTGACGCGATCGGCGTGCATACCGTGCGCACGCGCGCCGATGTCGACCAGATGGTGGCGGCGCTGCCTGATGTATCGCGGGTCGCGGTGGTTGGCGGCGGCTATATCGGGCTGGAAGCGGCCGCTGTGCTGACCAAGCTGGGCAAGCAGGTGACCGTAATCGAGGCGCTTGACCGGGTGCTGGCACGCGTGGCGGGCGAACCCTTGTCGCGCTATTTCGAAGCGACACACCGCGCGCATGGCGTGGATGTGCGGCTCGGCGCGATGGTCGAGCGGATCGAGACGACAGCGGGCAGGGCAACGGGCGTGACGCTGGCGGGCGGCGAAACGATTGCCTGCGAGATGGTGGTGGTGGGCATCGGCATCATCCCCTCGGTCGAGCCGCTGATTGCGGCGGGCGCGACCGGGGGCAATGGCGTGCTGGTCGACGGCCAATGCAGGACAAGCTTGCCCGATATCTATGCGATTGGCGACTGTGCCGCGCATGCGAACCGCTTTGCCGCGGGCGCGGTGGTTCGGCTGGAATCGGTGCAGAACGCGAATGATCAGGCGACGGTGGCGGCCAAGACGATTATGGGGGCAGCGGCCGATTATGATGCCGTGCCATGGTTCTGGTCCAACCAATATGATTTGAAGCTGCAGACGGTGGGGCTTTCGAGCGGCTATGACCGCGCGCTGTTGCGCGGCGATCCGGCAACCGACAGTTTTTCGGTCATTTACCTTCGCGGTGGGCGCGTGATCGCGCTCGATTGCGTCAACATGGTCAAGGATTATGTCGCGGGTCGGGCGCTGGTATTGGCGGGTGTTTCGCCCGATCCGGTGCTGCTTGCCGATCCGGCGGTGCCGCTCAAGCAACTGGCGACGGCCAGCCAGGAAATGTGACCTGTTAGTGCCCGGTTTGCCTTTGGGCTGCCTGAACCGATAGGGTCTGATCTTTCAGCAACCGGTGGAGCGCGAGAGCCGATGACATTTGCCGCGATCCAGAACGGTTTCAGCAACGCGGTGACGTCCAAACCCGGTTGGCTGGGCGAGGCCAGCCACGCGCTCAACCAATGGGCGATCGAGGTGGGGGCGCACCGCATCTCCGTGCTCAACCTTGTGGTTTTCCTGGTGGTCACCGCCTTGATTTATGCGGTGGCGCGGATTGCCTTCAGGGTCGTGTCGCGCATCATCCACAGCAGCAAGCGGCTCGACCTTTCGCAAAAGGTGTTGATCCAGAAGCTGGCTGGCCTGGCGATCATCGGCACGGCGTTTATGGTCGGCATCGACCTGCTGGCGATCGACCTGACGGCCTTTACCGTCTTTTCGGGCGCGCTGGGCCTGGCGGTGGGCTTTGGCCTGCAAAAGACGCTGGGCAATTTGATCGCCGGGCTGATCCTGCTGATGGATCGATCCGTCAAGCCGGGCGACGTTATCGTGGTGGGGGACACGTTTGGCGCCATCAACAAGATCGGCATCCGTGCCGTTTCGGTGGTGACGCGCGACGGCAAGGAGCACCTGATCCCGAATGAAAAGCTGATGACCGATTCGGTCGAGAACTGGTCCTATTCCAGCCGCAACGTGCGGCTGCGCATTCCGGTGGGCGTGTCCTACACGTCGGACCTGGCCGTGGCGCAGCGACTGATGCTCGAGGCGGCATCGGTGGCAAAGCGCGTGCTGCAGGATCCCGCGCCGGCGGTTTGGCTGAAGGCCTTTGGCGACAGCGCGGTCGAGCACGATATTCTGGTCTGGATTACCGATCCCGAGCTGGGCGTCGGCAATGTCCAGTCCGAGATTTTGAACGCGCTGTGGCTGCTGTTCAAAGCCAACGGCATCGAAATCCCCTTCCCGCAACGCGATATTCATGTGCGCAGCATGCCCAAGGCGGCTGACTGATCGCCCGTTAGCGACGGGGGGGCGCCGCACAAATCGTCGATCAGGGCGCGGCAATTAGTTCGGATGAACTAGCCAATTCGAGCGACTGTTGCGGCATGTCATTTCTGTCAAAATCCATAGCGAAGGGACTCGGGCGCTGTCGTCCGAGCTTACAGGAGACGGGCGATGCTCGACCGGACCACCAGCTATGGCGACATGGAAGACGAAGATTTCGATCTTGGTGAAGCATATGGATTCATGAGCGCCGAAAGCGGCGGTTATGAACCGGAAGACGAAGATCACTTCGACAATTTCGACAATTTCGCCGGCGGCTATGACGGCGAGGAAGAGGACGAGGACCGTTACGCCTATGAGCTGGAGGGCGACGGGATGGACGGGCTCGCCGGCTTCTCCAGCTATGACGAGGCCGCAAGCTATGAGGGCGCATATGGCTATGACGGCGAGGGCGACGAATTTTTCGGCTCGATCTGGAAGGCGGAAAAAAAAGCGGCCTCGATTGTTGCCCCCATTGCCAAGAGGTTCGCGCCGCAGATCGGTTCGGTCATCGGCGGCGCGCTCGGCGGACCCGCAGGCGCCGCGATTGGCGGCAAGCTAGGCGGTTTCGTCCAGCAGATGGAAGCGGAGGACGAAGGCGAGAGCGAGGACGAAATGAACGCGGTCGCGGACATCCCAGTGACCGAAGACCAGCTCGCTGAATCGGTCGCGCATGCCGCGTCGCGCGGACGGGCCGTCGATGCGCAGTCGCTGGGGTCGCAGATCACCATCTTCATCGGCGGGCGCGCGCCGATGCCGGTCAAGACGGTGCTGCCGGTGCTCGCGCAAGCGAGCGGCAATGTCGCGCGCGCATTGGTGCAAAGCCGCGATCCGCGCGCGCGCGCGCTGATCCGGACCTTGCCCACGATCCAGCGCAATACCGTTGCAACGCTGACTCAGAAGGCCCGGGCCGGCAAACCCATCACCCCCAAAATTGCCGTCCGGGTGATGGCCAAGCATGCCAACCGCACGCTTTCCAACCAGCAAGCGATCGGCAAGGCGCTGGCGAGCAATGCCGCCAAGAAGCGGACGCTCGATCGCCGCGCGATCAAGGGCGCCGAGCGGTTTTACTGATCGCCATCACGTCCTCCAGACAGGGAAATTGCCATGAGCAGACCCAGCGATCCCCGGCGCGGTGGCGGACCGAACAAGACCAAGGTCACGTTCGACGCCGCGCGCACCAAGCGGACCACCAGTCTTGCCCGCGCCCGCCAGATCAATAGCCGCGTCGTCGGTCGTGCAAGGGACTCCGTATTGCGCGTGATCCAGCCTGGATTCATGATCACGCCGCCCTTTGTCGATCCGCTCGATCAACTCAGGGCGCGGGCGTGGAACGCGGTCCGGCAAGCGGCGCTGATGCAAACCACTGGCTATGTGATCAAAGCGCTCGAGGGTGGGGCAAGCCCCGTCTCGGCCTTGTCGTCGGCAGCGCTCGACCGCGCCTTTCGTGAGGCTAACAACGCAACTGGCGGCCATTTCACCGATGAGCATGTCAAGATCGCGGTGAAGCTGACGTCATCGGCGCTTGGCGAGAAGGGCCAGCAGATCGTTGCATTGCCGGCAGTGCTGCTGCTGCTGCAAGAGGCGCGCCGCGCTGCCAAGCAATCAGAAGGCGAGAGCGGCGAATTCGAGTCGTTGCTTGGCGAGCTCGACGGCCATGACGCAAAGCCACGTGTTTCGCCCGGGATGAAGAGCCGCGCCAAAAAGGCGATGACAGGCGCGGCGATCGTTCTGAACACGATCAACAATCCTCTTGGGCAGGCGGCCGGCGGCTTTTCCCCAAGCCAGCGTGATAAAGGTGAATACGATATCCGGACCGCTCCGGTGGCTGCGCAATCTTCTGCCGCACCACCCGATCCGCCTGGCCAGAGCCTGGGATCCACCGCGATGCGCGGCCCCTGGCTCACTGCGTCCACCCGATGGGGTGGCGGTCACAGCGAAGCGGAAGGCGAAACGGGATGGGACGTCGCGTCGCGTCGATTGATGCCCGGTGC
>JBBQHG010000059.1:0-12778 GCA_038323755.1 Sphingomonadales bacterium | reverse complement strand
CGGATTGGGCTGGACGAGCAGGAACACTGCCACAAAGACGGGGAAGAAGGTGAGCACCGGCAGGAAGCTCGTCAGCAGGAAGGCGCGCCACCAGCGACCGTCGCGCCGGGCCACGCCGCCCTCTGCGACACCGCGCAAGCCGGCAAAGGCGGGCACCGCGAGCAGCAGATCGAACATGCCGAGGATGATGCTGACGAAACCGACCAGACCGAGCCCGGTGCCGAATTCCTTCCAGTACCAGATCTGGTCGGTGGAGGGGATTGGCCGGCCGCCCTTGAGCGTCACCGAAAACCAGTCGATCGCGCGTGCAACCGCTTCGGGCGAGATATGGTCGCCGGGATGGGTGACGGCGGGGGTGGCAAGGATGCGCGCGGTACCGTCTGCAATCGAGCCATAAAGCTTGCGCGGGACGATGCGGTCACTGGTGCCGAACACCGCCTTGAGCTTGGGCGAATCGACGACATCGCGCGCCTTGTCGACACCCCACATCAGCTTTGAGAATTCGTCATATTGGCTGTAGACCAGCCCGAGATTGCGCGGCCAGCTGGGGCTGCCCTCCTTGGCATAGGGGGCGCCGGTGGAGGAGCCTTCGAGCACGATCGCCTTATAGGCATCGGGCATGGCGGCGGCAGCGGCGAGGACGGTCCAGCCGCCCATGCTGTGCCCTTCCATGCCGATATTGTCGGTATCAACCATTGGCAGCGCGCGCAGATAGGCGAGGCCTGCCGGCCCGCCAAAACCATCGGCATAGGCCGGCCCCGCGCTATAGCCATGGCCGCGCTGGTCGATCGCGAGGACGACATAACCGCGCCGCGCAAATTCAATCGCGAAGGCATCCTGCGTCTCGCGCGAATTGATATAGCCATGCACCGCCAGAATGCCGGGGGCCTTGTCGGTCGCCTTCATGTTCGATGGGACATAGAGCAGCGCGCTCATCGTCTTTCCGCCAGCGTCAACGAAGCGGACATCGCTGATCGCAATACCCCCCGCTGTCTGGGTGCGGCTGGCCAGCATCGCGCCACCGATGGCGAGGACGAGCCCCAGGATCAACAGCCACAAGCCGTTCTTCGGTGCCACCACAGCCATTGCCATCCCCTCGATTGACCACCGCGCCAAAACCCGCGAGGCCCGCTATTCGTTGCTGCTGCCTTTGGAGAACCGTTCATGGCCGAGGTCAAGGTGCCCGTGATCAAGATATTGGCGTTCGATGTTTTTGGGACAGTCGTCGATTGGCGCACCAGCATCGCGCGGGAGGCAGCGGCGGTGTTTGCGCGGGTGGGTCGCGCAGATATCGATCCGGCGGGGTTCGCCGACGCCTGGCGCGGGCTGTACCAGCCGGCGATGGAGGCAGTGCGATCCGGCAGGCGGCCGTTTACCCGGCTCGATATCCTCAACCGCGAGACGCTGGACGTGCTGCTCGCCGAGCACGGCGTGGTGCTGGACGAGGCGGCGGCGCAGGATTTCGCCTTTGCGTGGCGCAGGCTCGATCCCTGGCCCGATGCGGTCGAAGGCCTCACCCGGCTGAAGGCGCGCTGGCCTATCGTCTCGCTTTCCAACGGCAATATCGCGCTGACCATGGAAATCGCCCGGCGCGGCGGGCTGACCTTCGACGCAATTCTGGGCGCAGAAGCCGTGCAGGCCTTCAAGCCCACGCCCCAGGCCTATCTGCGCACCGCCGACCTGCTGGGGATTGCGCCCGGCGAGCTATGCCTGGTGGCAGCCCACCACAGCGACCTGACAGCGGCACGCGCCTGCGGCCTGCAATGCGCCTATGTCGACCGGCCGATGGAATATGGCGGGGCCGTGGCGCCTGACGCGCATATGGCGCAGGATTGGGAATGGTCGGTGGCGAGTTTGGTGGAGTTGGCGGCGGCGATGGGGTGCTGAAGAGAAACTCTCCCTGACTCGCCGCGCCTAGGGGATAAACAACCGCTGGAGATCGCGCGCACCGTGGATGACCCGGACAATCCTGGTCTCATCACCAAGATCTCGAAAAAAGATCAGATAGCGTCCGTGACCAATAGCGCGCAGGCCGGGTGAAATTTCCGCGCGCTCACGAAAGCTGTTCGGACGCTCGGCCGCCATTGCTGCCGCTGCCTCTAATTCAGCGACAAAGGTCAGAGCGCGTTCAGGATTGTTCTCAGCGATAAAGAGCGCAATGTCGCGAAGGTCAGCAAGCGCCTGAGGCGCAAAGCCAAGCGGTTTCACACGGCTGCTGTGCGCCGAGCAGCGATGAGCGCGCGGAGTTCGGCATAGACTTCCGCAGCGGGGATGCTCGGTCCACTGTCGTCACCCACTCGAACTGCAGCGCGCAATGCCTCGATCGCCTGGCGCTCTGCATCCCGGGCCTTGGCCCAATCACGCAGCGCTTCGCGGACGACCTCGCTGGTCGAGGCATATTGCCCTTCAGCCACGGTCGCCTTGAGCGCGGCTGCCATCTCCGCCGGCATCGTGATCGTCATTCGTTCGATTGCGGCCACCATCCAGCTCCTCACCGCGACAGCCTATCATATTATGTCATACTTATGAAGCAGCAAGGAAAGATGATCAGTCAGCGTAACCCGGATTATGCCGGTCCAGCTTCCGCAACAATGCCGGCCACGCGAGCCCCTGTGCCAGCATCGCCATGCCGGCGCCTGAGGATTGCTCCTCCACCTTATGCTCCACGCCCTGGGGCGGGTTGTGGAGACCATTTCGGCCAGCGCTGAGCATATGCACCTGGGCTTCGCAGGCGCGCTCCAGGAAATAGAGGCGCAGGAACGCCTGGGCGACCGTCGCCCCCACGGCCAGCGTGCCATGGTTGCGCAGGATCATGGTGTGCTTGGTGCCGAGATCCTCGACGAGGCGCTCGCGCTCCTCGAGCTCGGTCGCGATGCCCTCATACTCGTGATAGGCGACATCGTGCTGCGCGATCATCGCCGTCTGGGTGTGGGGGAGCAGCCCGTCTGCCATTGCCGATACGGCCTGGCCGTGCGGGGTGTGGAGATGCATCACTGCGCCGGCATCCTCACGCGCCATATGGATGGCGGAATGGATGACGAAGCCGGCACGGTTCACCGGTGCAGGCGTATCGTCCACCTTGTTGCCGTCGACATCGATCTTGACGAGGTCAGACGCGGTCATTTCCTCAAACATCAGATTATACGGGTTGATCAGGAAATGATGCTCGGGCCCGGGAATGCGCGCCGACAGGTGGGTGAAGATCAGATCGTCCCAGCCATACATTGCGACCAAGCGGTACGCAGCGGCGAGATCGACACGCGCCTGCCATTCCTCTGCCGAGCAGCGATCGCGGACAGTGGGGGCGGGCTTGAGCGCGGTGGCCATGTCGAATTCTCCTCATTGCTGTGCTGCAGCAACATGCTGCGCAGCATTGTCCCGGTACAGTTGGCGGGTTTAGCACCACAGTCATCGCTTGACGAGGGTGCAGCGCGGGTGAAGGATGCGCACATGACTGGTCCCACCACGCCTGATCCCGCCGCGATGTTCCGCGAAATGCTGGGCCAATGGGAAGCCATGGCCAATGAATTTGGCGGCAACCTGATGAAAAGCGGCGAATTCACGCGCGTGATGCACGGCGCCAACGCTGCGAATATGAAACTCAAGGAAGCCCGCGCCGATATGATGGAGCGCGCGCTCGACGCCGCCAACATGCCGACCAAGGCAGAAGTCGCCGATCTGTCCGCCCGCCTCCACCGGATCGAGGCGACGGTCGACCGCATCGAATCGATGATCGCGGCGCAAGCGGGCGTCTCTACCGTGCCAGAACGGCCCAAGCCCAAGCGGACGCGCAAGCCCCCTCAATCTAAGGTTACCGGGTGAGCGACGGGAGTCCCGGCATTGTCGAGCAGGCCCGCGTCGAATTCGACCGTGCGCTGAAACGCAATATCAAGGGGCTGGGCTATTTCATGTCCTCCGCGCCCGTTCTGGGCGCTTCCCCCAAAGACCGGCTGATCCAGCGCGGCACGATGAACCTCTATCACTACCGCCCGATGTCCGACGAGGTGTACCGGGTGCCGCTGCTGCTGGTGATGGCGACGACCAACCGCGGCTATATCTTCGATATGGTGCCCGGGCAGAGCCTGGTCGAATATCTGCTCAAGGCCGGTTACGACGTCTTCATGCTCGACTGGGAGGCGCCACGCGCTGACGAGAAGCATCTGGCGATGGCCGATTATGTGCTCGACTTTCTGCCGAGCGCGATCGAGCGGGTGCAGCAGGAGACGGGCGAGGACGAGTTTACCGTCGTCGGCTATTGCTTTGGCGGGGTGCTGTCTTCGCTATGGGCGGGCCTCCACCCCGAAGCGCCGATGAAGAACCTGGTGTGCTTCACCACGCCGGTTGATTTTTCGAAGATGGAGATGTTTCAGGCCTGGTCCGACAAGCGGTTTTTCGATGTCGACCGGCTGTTGGATACCTTTGGCAATTGCCCGGGCGATTATCTCTACACCGCGTTCGACATGCTGCGGCCGGGTGCGCGGATGGTCGCCAACTTCCGGCTCTACGACAATATGTGGAACGACGAGTTCGTGAAATCCTACCGGATGTTCGATCGCTGGGCGGCGGACATCTTGCCGCTGGCGGGCGAATATTTCCGCGAGACCACCAAGCAGCTGATGTGGGACAACGAGCTCTACAACGGCACGATGACGGTCGCGGGGCGCCCGGTCGATCTCGGCAAGATCACCGCGCCCTTCCTGCACGTGACCGCCCAGCACGACCATATCGTGCCCTCCGCCGCGTCCGCACCGCTGATCGACATGATCGGATCGACCGACAAGGAAGCCGTCGAGCTGAAGGGCGGGCATGTCAGCCTGGTCGCGGGCGGCAATGCCATCAAGCGGCTATGGCCAAAATTGACCGACTGGCTTTCGGAGCGTTCGACATGAGTTATTCCATCCGCCGTTTCGAGGCGAAGGATCAGGCGGCGATGCTCGCCTTTACCGCCACCCTGCCCGAGCATGATCTGCTGTTCCTCAGCCGCGACGTGCAGCATCCGCGTGTCGTGGAGGCATGGGCGCAGGCGATTGGCGAGGGCGTGATCGACAGCCTGGTGGCCGAGGATGGCGGCAAGATCGTCGCGACCGCCGCCCTGGTGCGCGATCCACTGAGCTGGAGCGCGCATGTCGGCGAAGTGCGGCTGCTGGTATCGCCAGACCGGCGCGGGGCGGGATTGGGCCGCGATTTGCTGGAGGCAATCTTCGCAATCGCACATGCGCACGGCGCAACCAAGCTCGTCGCGCAGATGACGCCCGACCAGTCCGGATCGGTGAATTTGTTCGAATCGCTCGGTTTTCGGGGCGAAGCCATGCTGCGCGACCATGTTTTCGACCGTTCCGGGCAACTTCATGACTTAGTGATACTCAGCTTACGCATGGGCGCGCTTGCCGCGAGTCACCAAGCGTTCGGCTGGACCGAATGAACAAATGAAAGCGGCGGGGCATTGAACCCCGCGACGACAGGAGAACGACCGATGGCTACCCAATATAAACCCGCAAGCGACATCAGCCCGCCTTCGCTGCTGCTCGCGCTGACGGAATTGCCGCGCGCGATTGCCGAGCTGGGCTCGCTTGCCCCCGCCGCGCCGCTGCTCGCGATGTCAAAGCGTGGCGATGGCCACCCCGTGATGGTTCTGCCCGGCTTTGTGACGAGTGACGTCTCGACTGGCCTGCTCCGCCGCTTCCTGACCGGGCTCGGCTATGATACCCATGCCTGGGAGCTGGGCCGCAATCTGGGCCCCAAGGCGATCGGCTGGGGCGGCGAAAAGCTCGTCGCGCGGCTTGATCAGATCCACCAGGATACCGGCAAGCGCGTGTCGCTGATCGGCTGGAGCCTGGGCGGCGTGATGGCGCGGCAACTCTCGCGCCGGCTGCCGGATGCGGTACGCCAGGTTATCTCGCTCGGATCGCCCTTTGCCGGCACGCCCAAGGCGACCAATGTGTGGCGCGCCTATGAGATGCTGACCGGGCAGAAGATCGACGACAAGGACACGCGTGATCAGCTGCGCGAAAGCCAGATGGCGCCGCCGGTGCCCTCCACCTCGATCTATACCAAGGAAGATGGCGTCGTCGCCTGGCAGAACTGCCTAGAGCCGCGCGGGGCCGAGACCGACAATATCGAGGTGCATGGCAGCCATTGCGGCCTGGGTGTGAACCCGGCGGTGCTCTATGCAGTGGCCGACCGGCTGGCGCAGGATGAGGGCGACTGGCACCCCTTTGAACGCAAGAGCGGCCTGCGTCCGCTCGTCTATCCTTTCGCCGGCCACGCCTGAAGCGGGCTTGGCGAGGCAGGCGATCGTCGGCGACACAGTCGCTGACGCCGCCTAATTCCGGGGCGCCTGCCGCCGATAGCTGAGCGCTTCTGCGATGTGGATGCGCCCGACCCCGGCGCTCTCAGCCAGATCGGCAATCGTGCGCGCCACGCGCAGGATGCGGGTATAGCCGCGCGCGGACAGGCGCATCGCCTCTGCTGCCTGCGCGAGCAATTTGCGGCCGGCATCATCGGGCATCGCGACTGCTTCGAGCACCGGGCCATCCGCCTCGGCATTGGTCCGCGCGGCGTGATCGGCATATCGCGCGGATTGTATTGCACGCGCCGCAGCCACGCGGGCGGCGACCTCGGCCGATCCTTCCGCCGGGGGCGGCAGGACAAGATCGGCTGCGCTGACGGCGGCGACATCGACATGCAGGTCGATCCGGTCGAGCAGCGGCCCTGAGACCTTGGCCTGATAATCAGCGGCGCAGCGCGGCGCGCGCGAGCAGGCGAGCGCGGCATCGCCGAGATGACCGCAGCGGCACGGGTTCATCGCAGCGATCAACTGGACGCGGGCAGGAAAAGTGACGTGCGCATTGGCGCGCGCGACGCTGACGGTGCCGGTTTCGAGCGGCTGGCGCAGCGAATCGAGCACCGCACGCTGAAACTCGGGCAGTTCATCAAGAAACAGTACGCCGAGATGCGCGAGGCTGACCTCCCCCGGCTTCACCTTCAGCCCGCCGCCGACCAGCGCCGCCATCGATGCCGAATGATGCGGGCTGCGGTAAGGGCGCGTGCGGGTCAGCCGCCCGCCGGTGAGCGTGCCGGCGACGCTTGCGACCATCGACACTTCAAGCGCCTCCGGCATTATGTAGCAATTGCACCAAGACGATGATGGTTGCTAGCATAGGCGTATCGTAATGTCATCATATGACAAACTATCTTTTGGACGGCCTCAAGGCCAAGCGCGCTGAGCTAACCGGCGAGATTGCCCGGTGCCAGGCAAGGCTCCAGCAAATCGCAATCGATCTTGAGCATATCGACGGGGCCTTGCGGGTGATTGCCCCCGACTTCGTTGCTGAAAGCGTCCTGCCCAAGATATTCACCCCGCCGTCAACATGGAGCAAGCGGGGCGAAATGAGCCGCGCGGTGCTGGGTATCCTTCGCGTTGCCCGCAATCCCATGTCCACGCGCGAGATTGCCGCTCAACTGGTCGTGCAGCGCGGCCTAGCGGCTGACACGGCGGTGATGAACATAATGACTCGCCGCGTTGCCGGGTGCCTCAAAGACAAGCGTGAGCGGGGTGTGGTGCGGTCTATCGAGCAGACCGGGCTATGGCTTCAATGGGAGATAGTTCGCGATTGAGGCGACCAGCGCGGCTATGGCGAGCGCGGCGATTATCGCTGCTTCGATTTGCGTAGGAGTTGGGCGGCGCATAACGATATCTTTATATCGTTACTTGAGCAGAGCGCTATCTGTTCACCAATTATTCACAGATTTTAGCACTCCCGGCTCGACTCTGCCAACCGGAACATATAGAGATTGCCGCTGACAAAGTTTGGGCCGGAGTTGTCGAGACTCCGGCCCGGATAATCCGCAACGTGCAATCGTCGGCGGACTAGCTTGGTTAGCGGGGATAACTCTACTCCCTGTGTGCGACGGGTCAAGGCGCTTGCTTCATCCCAAACAGGGAAACCGAACGTCATGGCCGAATATAAGTACTCGACTCATCTCCACCACGTAGACAGCGTATTGTTTGATCAAGAGAGCCATCCCGGCGCGGCTGCGCCGCGCTCAGGAATCTATCGCTGCACCAACTGCGGACGGGAGGCGTCTTCTACGCAGGGGCATCCTCTGCCGCCACAAAACCATCATCAACACCCGGCAGGTACCCCAATTCGCTGGAAACTGATAGTATATGCCGATCACCGGCCTGCCTCGGAGCAAGCCAAGTAAGAAATCGAACAAATATCGAGCGCATCTAACATCTCCTTGCGGGTATCCTGATACCACAGGTACTAGGATACCCGCAAGCTTTTACGCCGCCCGCTGCCAGTACCCCGCCCACTTGCGCGATACCGGCGCGTCCATAGCAGCCTCAACAACCATCGCCGCTTGCGTGCCGTTCGAGACGCGGCGGTTATCCTCACGCCATGAAGCTTCCGCCGCATAGGCCGACAGGTACGGCCCTGCGATATGGTGGTGCGTGCCGATTTCCATGCGGCGAAGGCGGCTAAAGAAGCTTTCGGCCTGATTGGTGCAGGCAAGGCCGTCCGAATAGGCGACAGTGTGGTTGATGCGCTGCGTGTCGAACTTGGCGTGCAGCGTGTCCCAGTGCGAAGCCTCATCGGCGTGAACCGACGCCATGTGATCGATGCGCGATGCGACGATTTCACCGCCAAACGCTTCGCTCTTTGCAACGACCGTGAACGACGCCCCGCCGCGCTCACGACCGACAACAACGACTTGGCGCTTGCCGGTCTGATTGATGGCAAGGCGACGGTCGCGACGCTCGGTCTTGACGTTGGCAGGCTTCACGTAACCGCCGAAATATGCGCCATCGACTTCCACGGTCCCGCTCAGGCGCTGCGCAGCATCCTCAAGCGCCATTGCCTCACGCAGCTTATGCGAGAGAACGAATGCGGTCTTGTACTGTACGTCCAGATCGCGGCTGACCTGGAGCGCAGAAACACCCTTCGCGCCGTTCACGAAAATGACGATGGCAGCGAGCAGATCGGTGAATGACAGCTTGCGGCTGGCGAAGATCGTGCCCGACGTAACCGAGAACTGGTGATGGCAGGCAACGCACTTGAAGCGCTTGCGCGTGGTGATGTTGTACACTTCCGGGCAACCGCAACGTGGGCACACGGCAGCGCCTTCCGTCTCCTGCCAGCGCATTTGGCAGAAGGTCGCGTAAGCCTGATCTTCGCCCATGCGAAACACAGCCTTGAGGCTGAGGGTGCGGGCGGCTGCAGAGAGGAGAAAGTGTTGCATGTCATCGTTTCCAGTGCTTATGCACTCTATATGATGGCACGGCGTACTGTTGTCAATGGCAAACGTATCGCGTATGATGATAATTACATCATTTGGAGCGTGTCATGCCGGTTGCCGAGAAGGAATGGGAAAACAAGGTCAAGCTGATGCTCAAGGGCGAGATCGCGCGCAAGGGGATCACCTATGCGCAGCTCGTCGGGAAGCTGGCGGATATCGGCGTCATGGACTCCGAGCCGAATATCAGGAACAAGATTAGCCGGGGTAAATTCACAGCGGTGTTCTTGATTCAATGCCTAGAGGCTATCGGTACGTCATCCTTGCGGCTTTCGGATGGCTGACCCTAGCTGCCGGTCCATCCCCAGATAATGCCAATAACGCCAAACAGACCAATGCCGCTCAAAGCATAGAGCATTCCCTCAATACGGTTGCGACAGCTCAGGACAAGATTGCCAAAGCGAGCGATACTGGCGAATATCAAGCCCCATGCCCCGATGGCGAATATAACAACAAGTCCGATCTTTGCGCCCAATGGTATGCCGCAAGAGCCGCTAGAGACGCGGCAGATTGGGGGTATTACGCTCTTATCATTAGCGCTGTGGGCGCGGTTGGTATCGTCGTCGCTTTGGGATTGACGATCCAGTCGAATTGTATTGCACGAGACACCGCAAAACGGCAATTGCGCGCCTATATTGCTTCTGAAATGATCGGCTATGACGGGTTTGATAGCGTTGATGGCGTTACTTTTAGTATGTCGATCATCAACTGTGGACAGACGCCTGCTATCGATTATCGCAGCGAATGGCGGTTTGCCGTAACTGGCCGGAGTGATTTTCCACCACCGCTTAATAGAGGCGATCTGGACAGTAATCATCCTCAAAGAATTGGCCCCGGCCAAGTTGTTGCGTTTGATGACCGAAAGTTTCGCCCTTTGTCGGACAGTGAGAGGACGGATATATACGCCAGCGTCAAGGCTCTTTATCTCATTGGGATAGAGCGATACAGAGATATATTTGGGGATCACTACGAGCGCCATACGCTCTATATTGAGTCGGACGATATGGACAGATCTATGACCCCCATACGTGACACTGAGAAACGCATATATCGCGCTTAAAAAAATAGACACGCTCTTAGCTCCTTATTGGAGCGGCAGTGTAACCATATCGCATACATATGTAATCATATGTGGTGCGTTTGCTACATAATGCCGAGCGCCTCGCTCGAATCGAGCGGCGGGAGGATGCCGGGCAAACACGAAGCCATCAGCGACTTGCCCGAGCCCGGCGGGCCGACCATCAGCAGATTGTGGCCGCCCGCCGCTGCAATTTCCAGCGCGCGCTTGGCGGTTTCCTGGCCCTTGACCTGGCGCAAGTCAGGGCCGTGATCGGGCGCGTCGGCCTCCCCCCGCGCGGGGGCCGCGAGCAGGCCGTGGCCTTTGAAATGATTGAGCAGCGAGAGCAGATCGGGCGCGGCAATCACTTCGATCGTCCCCGCCCAGGCCGCTTCAGACCCTTGCGCGGCGGGGCAGACCAGGCCTTTCTGGCTCTCGGACGCATGGAGCGCCGCGAGCAGCACACCGGGCGAGGTGGCGATCCGCGCATCAAGGCCAAGCTCACCCACCACCACATAATCAGCAAGCGTTTCGGCATCGATCACCCCCATCGCCCCCAGCACGCCGAGCGCGATCGGCAGATCATAATGCGATCCCTCCTTGGGCAGATCGGCGGGTGACAGATTGACGGTGATCCGCTTGGGCGGCAGCGCAAGGCCGAGCGCGGCGATTGCGGCCCGCACCCGCTCCCGGCTTTCGGCGACCGCCTTGTCGGCAAGCCCCACCACGTTGAAGGCAGGCAAGCCGGGCGCGACCTGCACCTGGACTTCGACCGCGCGTGCCTCCAGCCCCAGATACGCCACCGTCGATACAATCGCGACCATGTGCCCCCGCCTTATTGGCTAATCATCTGTTCATACCCGCTTTCTTAAATGAAGAAAGCGCGCGGAGACTGTCTTGCCAAAACAACACACCGACCCCACATCCATGACTGTGAAACACGCCCAGCCCATCCGCCCCCGCAGCCCCGCCTTGCGCACCGGGCTGGCCATTCTTGGCGGCATCATCATCATCTTGTCGCCGATCGTGGGCGCCATTCCCGGCCCGGGCGGCGTGTTCGTGTTCGCCGCAGGCCTGGCGCTGATCCTGCAGAATTCAAAGATGGCCAAGCGCGTCTTTGTGCAGTTGAAGCGGAAATGGCCCAAGTTTGGCAGCTATGCCGATCTTGGCCTGCGCCGGGCGAGCGCGCTGCGGCGGTTCGAGCGCGACCGCCCGGTGGACGCCGAGGGCAAGAAAATTCCCGCCACCAAGCTGATGCTGATGACAATCAGGGATTTCATCCGTGGCCGCCGCGTCTGACCTCGCCACCGCCGGCAACGCCATCGTTGACTTGAGCGCGACCCTCGCTTATGGCCCCCAGCAACATAGCCGCCGTTATTGGCGGCTTTTTCCATTTTCGATGATCAGGGAATGAGTGATGAAGCGTACCTTTCAGCCGAGCAATCTGGTGCGTGCACGCCGCCACGGCTTCCGCGCGCGGATGGCGACGGTGGGCGGACGCAACGTCCTGCGCGCCCGCCGCGCACGCGGTCGCAAGAAGCTGTCGGCATAAAAACCCTTACCATTCGCCGCGATTTTCTGGCGGCGAATGCGGGGAAACGCGCGCCGATGCCGGGATTCGTCCTGCTCGCGCGTGACCGGGCCGATGGCGTGGCGGACATGCGAATCGGCTACACCGTTACCAAGAAGATCGGCAACGCCGTCGTCCGCAACCGGATGAAGCGGCGATTGCGCGCCTTGGCGCGTGAGGTACTGCCCGAGGCGGGTCTTGCCGGTTGCGACCATGTGCTGATCGGGCGCGCGGGCGGCATCGAGCGCGATTTCGCGCAGCTCAGGGCCGATTTGGTCAAGGCATTGGGAAAGATCGCGCGGTGATCGCCAGGTTGCTGATCCTGCTGACGCGCGGCTGGCAATTGGGGCCTTCGGTCATCCTGCCGCCCTCATGCCGCTATGCGCCGTCCTGTTCGGCCTATGCAATCACTGCGCTTCGCCGCTATGGCGCGCTCAAGGGAAGCTGGCTCGCGGCCAAACGCATCGCGCGCTGCCATCCCTGGGGCGGGTCCGGGTACGACCCCGTTCCATAAGAATTCAAGACTGCACGATCGGGGCTGTTCGAAGTGAATCAAGAAAATCGCAACATGGTGCTGTTCGTGGTGCTGGCGCTGCTGATCGTGCTCGGCGGCCAGATCGTGGTCGAAAAATTCTTTCCGCAGCCCAAGCGGCCGGTGATCACCAGGACGACGCCCGCCGGCACGCCCGACAAGTCCGTTACTGGCCCCGTTACCGGTGCTGCCGGGACGCCAATCGTCGATACCGCCAAGGCCACGCGCGACCGCGGGCTGGTGCTCGCTGAAACGCCGCGTGTCGCGATCAACACGCCGTCGCTGAAGGGCTCGATCAACCTGAAGGGCGCGCGGCTCG
>JBBQHG010000058.1:0-13134 GCA_038323755.1 Sphingomonadales bacterium | reverse complement strand
ATCGACCCGCGCAGGGATCGCTGTGGCGGTCGCTGCCGCCTCCACCGTCAAGCGCGTGCATCAGGAACTGGGCGGCAAGGCCCCTAATCTGGTGCTGGAAGGTGCCGATCTGCAGGCGGTGCTGCCACCCACCTTGATGGGCGTGCTCGCCAATTCGGGGCAAAGCTGCATCGCCCCCACCCGCCTGCTTGTGCACAAGTCGCAAACCGCCGGTGCTGTCGCGGTCGCCAAGGCGATGTTCGAGGCAACGACCGTGGGCGATCCCGCCGAGATGGGCGCGCATATCGGCCCGGTCGTCAACAAGGCGCAGTTCGACAAGATCCAGGGGCTGATCCAGTCGGCGATCGACGAGGGCGCCACGCTGGTGACGGGCGGCGTCGGCCGTCCCGATGGCCGCAATTCGGGCTATTATATCAAGCCCACGCTGTTCTCTGACGTCACGCCCGAAATGAAGATCGCGCAGGAGGAAACCTTTGGCCCCGTCGCGACAATCACCAGCTATGATACGCTGGAAGAGGGCATCCGCATCGCCAATGATACGCCTTATGGTCTCTCGGCGACGATCTCGGGCGATCCGGCGGCAGCGGCAAAGGTGGCGCCGAAATTGCGCGCCGGACTCGTCACGATCAACGGCTGGAGCCCGGACGGCAACGCGCCCTTTGGCGGCTATAAACAGTCGGGCAATGGCCGCGAGAATGGCAAATACGGGCTGACCGATTTCATGGAAGTGAAGACGATCGTCGGCGAGCCTGCCTGACTGCGCAATGGCCGCCGTCATCGATATGTTGATGCCGGCGGCGAGCAATGGCTATGCGGCGGCGGCGGCGTCTATTCTGGTGCCGTACGTCGCCGCCTTTGCCGATGCCGACATGACCATCAACCCCCGGCCCTGGGATCAGGCGCCGGGGCCTGAGGCGCCCGATGCGACGCTGGCGCTGTTCGCCTGGGGTTATCATGTCGATGTCACCACATGGCTGGCGATGCTCGATCGCTGGCCCGCGCGCGCGCCGCTGCTGAACCCGCCCGGCCTGCTCCGCTGGAACACGCGCAAGACCTATCTGGCCGACCTGCAGTCGGCGGGCATCAAGATTGTGCCGAGCCTGTTTGGCGATGCGGACCAAGCGGCGATTGATGGGGCGTTCGACCATTTCGGGGTTGAGGAACTGTTGGTGAAGCCGCAAATTTCGCCGGTTAGATACAGAACAAATCGGGTGCGGCGGGGTGATTTGGTAGACGGTCTGGTTAACGCCATAATCCAACCCTTTTTGCCATCTGTTGGATTTGTTGGAGAATTGTCGCTGTTCTGGATCGGCGGCCGGTTCAGCCACGCGGCGCGCAAGGTAGCGGCGGCGGGAGAGTTCCGGGTGCAGCCGCAATTCGGCGGCGTTTTCTCCGCACTGGCACCGAGCGATGAGGCGATGGGGATGGGCGAAGCCGCGATTGCCGCGCTGCCAGCGGCGCCGCTATATGCGCGTGTCGATTTGCTGACGCTGGCGGACGGGACGCTCGCGCTGATCGAGCTGGAGGCAATCGAGCCCGATCTCTACCCCGACATTGCCCCTGAAGTGCCCGCGCGGCTTGCCCAGGCGGTTGCCAGGGCGCTGCGTCAATAATCCTTAGACACGCGGATATTGGCGCTCTGCCGGCCGATGGTCGAGATGGTCGAGAGGATCGACAGCCAGCGTGTCACCCGGAACTCCACCTGCGTCGCCGAATAGCCCGCCCCGTCGCTGATCACCTCTGCATAGAGCTTGCGGGTGATATATTTGCCCGCAGCAAATGAGGTGGTGCGGCCGACGGTCGTGTCGGCAGGCAGGATGCGCAGACGATCGAGCCCCGCCACACGGCGCAGCGCATTGATCGGGTTGAGCCCCTTGCCATTGCCCTGCAGCGAGGCAACGGCGGCTGCCAGCTGCAATGCCTCTGGCGCGGACAGATTGGTGATCGAGGTGCCGAACAGCAGCCGCGACAACAGCTCATCCTGCGGCAGCGCGGGGGTGCTCGAAAAGCTGATTTCCGGCTTGATTGCCTGGCCTGTGACCCGAATAACCGCCGAAAGCCCCGTCGAATCGGCGTTAGCGGCGATATCTATCGTCGGATTGGCGGGTACTTCACCGGCAAATCGGATGATTCCGCGGTCAATATCGAACTCGCGACCCGAAAATTCGTAATTGCCACGGATGATATCGGCACGGCCAGTGATCGCCGGGCTGTCGGGCGCGCCGCCGATCTGCAGATCGGCCAACCATTCGCTGGTCAGACCAAGCCCCGTCACCCGCAGATTATCCGGCGCGCGGGCATGGATATCGAGCCGCCACGGCGCGAGCGGGCGATCATCGAGCAACCCGGCATCGTCGGGCAAGTTGATTTCGCGGATGTTGAGCACGGGCAGCGCATTGGCACCAACCGCCTGCCCGAAGCGATAACGGCTGGCGTTGAGCGTCACATCACCGCCGATGACCCCACCCGACCCACTCGACCGGATTGTCAGCGGGCCCGTTACAGTCGCACCGATATCGTCCCGGTTGATCATCACGGCCTTGTCAGCCTGCAGCTTGAGATCGATACCGAAACCGTTGACGGCGGCGAAATCGAAAGTGCCGCTGCCCGTGACGCGACCGCCCTTGCCGGCATCAGCGGCAAAATCAGTGAACTGCAACTGCGATCCGTTGAAATTGCCGGCGGCCTGGACATTGGTCAGCACGGTGCCGGTCGTCGCGCTTTCGATGCGCGCGCCCTTGGCGCGCAGGATGCCGCGAATGCGCGGATCATTGACCTTGCCGCCCATATCAGCGCCGATCTCGATGGGGCCGGACAGATCGAACAGCTCGATACCCGTCAAGCGCCAGAGCGTATCGGCGGGGCCATTATAGCGGACCTGCGCGAACAGCTGGGCATTGGCGAGCCGGGCGCGCAGGCTGCCGCTGCCGAGCGGCGCCAATTGCGCCTGCCCCCGACCGATCATCTTGCCGCCACTGACCATCACCACGCGCAGCGCGCCCTTGTCTGGCTGGAGGATGCCCGTCAGCCCCAGATCAATCGGCTTGGAGGACAGGACCAGCCCGGCGCGGCTGAGCCCACGGACCGTCATATCCATCTTGCCCGTGGGTGCGGTGCCCGCGCCCTGCGCATAGCTGAGCTTGCCCGATGCGTTGCCCGCAAGACCAAGCCCGGGATAGACCACATCGAGCACCGTGAGCGGCATCTGCCCCAACATCGCATCGATTGAAGCCGAGTCGCTGGTGAAGTGGCCGCCAATCTGGGCCATGCCACCGGCGAAATCGAGCTTTGCCGGTGCGAGCTGCCACCCATCCCCCGCGCGCGAAACGACCGCCGGTTCGAGCAGCTTGACGGCACGCCGATCGATCGTGCCGCTGGCGCTGATCCGGTAGCGATCGGGCGTCACATCCGCTGCGCCGTGAATATCGAAGGTGCGGCCGCGCGCGCCGGCAATCGCCGCCGTCACCTTGCCGACGCCACCGCGCAGCGATGCCGTGCCTTCAAACCGCGCAAGCCCCAACGAGCCGCGCCTGAGGCCCGTGCCGCGCCCGGTCGCCTCGACCGAGGCGCCGTCGGGGTAGAGCATCGTCACCAGATCAAGCTTGCCGCGACGGAGCACCGCATCGCCCAGTACCTGCGCATTTTCGGCCAGAAGGTGCATTTCGATGCGCTGGACATCGTTGACGGGCGCGAAGCCGATCTTGCCCGAGACCCCACCCCCGCCGCCGACCTGGATCGTGCCGTCGAACCCGCCCCTGGCGGCGAGCAGCGAGCCATTGGCCTTGATGCCGCCAGCGTCGAGCGCCTCGATCACGACCGTCGCTGCCTCTCCCTTGGGAAGGATGAGACGGCCATTGCCCTTAAAATCGCCAAGCGTGGAGCCGCCGACGGCCGAAAAGGTAAACCCTTCAACCGTTGGATCCAGATGCGCACGGACAGCGCGAAGGCCAAGCGTGTCGTTGGGATGCGCGAAGGTGAGATCGAGCGTCGGTCGCTCAATCCGGCCGTCGAGCTTGAGGGTCAGGGGGCCATAGGTGCGCTGGGTGCCGGTCCCTTCGAAATAAAAGCTGCCGTCCTTTCGGTGAAAGCCCGTGCCGGTGATGCGGATGTCGGGCGCGGTCAGCACCAGCCCTTCGAAATGGAGGATGCCATCGGTCGACTGCCACAAATTGGTGGTCATGTGCGGCAGCCCACCGGCGAGCGAGCGGAAGAATTCATTGTCGAGCCGGATCATCTGCGCGGTGCCGGTGCCGATGATGCGGGCCCCCTTGCCATTGGGATCAGGCACAACATGGAGTTTGGTAACGACATCGACGATGCCGAGGCCGGGAATCAGATAGCGCCCAAGGCCGCCATCGATGCCGATATCGAACCGGCCATTTTTGAGATCGACCATCACATTGAAGCTGCCGGCGAGCTTGTCCGACGTGAACTTCAGGTTGCTGCCGGTGATGAGCGCGGCGGTGACCTTCAGCTGCCCCATCAGCGTCAGGTTGCGAAGGATTGCACCTGCGACATCATCGACCCCGGTGACGCGTGCCACGGTGACCTTGAGTGGCACGATGACGGGCTGTTTCGACAAATGCCCCCTGCCCCCGGCCATCACATCGTTGAAGATCTCCTTGCCGAACGAGACGACATCGGCCGAGAGCCGGTAATCGAAGGCGGCGCTATCAAAGGCGCCATCGAGGATGACCCGCAGTTCGACATTGCGGCCGACCATCTTGGTGATCAGCGCCTTGGGATCGAGCAATTGCGTGCGGACGCGGAGCTTGCGGAAGCCGCTATGGGCGAAATCGACCCCGCCCGTTGCCTCAACCGCCAGCGCCGACGAACGCAACGAGAGGCGGCCATCAAGCAGCCGATTGGCAAAGGTGGCGGCACCGTTGACGGCAAGGCGCGGCAGCGTGAGCCTGACCAGCTTTTCCCGCGACAGTGCTGACGGTGTGAGCGCGCCGGTGAGGGTATAGGCGCCTGCCTTGTTGCCAAGCGTGAGATCGACCGCCCGGGCGCTGCCGATATCGGCAATCGCGCTGCCCTGCCACTGCGTCCAGCGACCATTACCGGCGATGGTGGCGGTGATGGGTTTGCTCGTACGCAGCAGCCTGGCGATGACGCCGTCAGCCGCGCCCTGCGCGCGCAGATCGATATCGAAGCGGTCACGATCGGGTTCTGCATCGAGCTTGAGCGCGAGGCGGTCGCTGCCTTCGACCAGCGCCTGTAGATCAATCAGCGCGCGGCCCTTGTGGATATCGGCCCGGCCGGCGAGCCGCCCCATGCGCGCCGTGCCCGTTACTGCCCGGTCGATCGCCAACCGATCGACACGGAGTTCGCCGACCCGGATATCGAAATCGGGCAGAATCGGGCTGGGTTTGCCGGTGCGGACGACCTCCGGCAATTTGGCGAGCCGGGCGTTGGGGATGACCAGCCGAACAATCTCCAGCCGGTTCGACAGCCAGGCGAAGGGCCTCCATGTCAGATTGGCACGCGGCACCGACAGCACCAGCCCCTTTTTATCGCGGACGCGCACATCGAGCAGCACGGCCTGCGAATAGATCGACCCGTTGATCCGCCCCACCGAATAGCGCAGCCCGTTGGCCGGGGTGAGCGCGCCGATGCGATCGGCTATGAAGCGGTGGCCGATGCTCGAATCGAGCAGCAAGAGCGCGGCAGCTGCCAGCGCGAAAATCGCCGTCAAACCGCCGAGCAACCAACGCGGCCAGCGCGGGGCCTGCCTGACGACCGTAACGGGGGCGGCCGGGGCCTCTGGCGCCTGCTCGGTCAAAATGCCTGGCCCAGCGACACATAAACCGCGACGCGCGGATCACCGCGCTGCGGATTGAGCGGGGTGCCGACATCGATGCGGATCGGCCCGAAATTGGAATAATAGCGCAGCCCCACCCCGGCACCATATTGCAGCCCGGTGAATTTGGGGATGTTGGACGTGTAGATATTGCCCGCATCGAAAAACGGCACGAGCCCGAACGGGCCGAACGCCTTGATCCGCGCCTCGAGCGAGAATTCGGCCAGGCTGCGCCCGCCGATCGGATCATTATTGGGATCGCGCGGGCCGATATCCTGATAGCCATAGCCCCGCACCGACGCGCCGCCACCGGCATAAAAGCGCCGCGACGGGGCGATCGCGTCGCGCGGGGCGCCGGCAATCGTGCCGAGCCGGACGCGACCGGCCAGCACCACCTTGTCCGTGATTGGCTGATAGGCGCTGCCGTCGATCTGGATACGGGCATAGCCGAACGCTGCGCCCTGCAACGACAATTCCGGCGAGAAGCGCCCACCGATGCGGAAGCCGCGGGTGGGATTGAGCAGATCATCCGACCCGTCATAATTGAGCGTCGTCGGCAGTGCCGCGATGAAGAAGGTGCGGCGGCGCGGCGCACCGGTGGTGATGATCACGTCGCGCTCGTCCGACGCGGTAAGCTCGGCGCCGAGCGACCATGTCCACGCCTTTTGGAAAAAGATCGTCGTCTGCCGTTCCAGGCTGCCGCTGAGCGAGAAAGTGGTCGCCTGATAGGCCTGGCGCTGGACATTGGAGGCGGTGACCTGCGCGGTCAGCACCCGATCCCGCCCCTCGAAATTGTTGCGGCGGAAGATGATGTTGCCGAGCTGCTCCTGCGTGCCGGCGACGGCGCGCACGGTAAGGCCGCCTTCGGGCGGGAACAGGTTGCGGTGCGTCCAGCTCACCTCGGCGCGGACGCCTTCCCCCGTGCCATAGCCAAGTTCTCCGGCGATGGTGCGCGGCGGCGCGGGAAGCAGGGCGACGTCGACATCGACGGTGCCGGGCACCTGCCCTTCGACCGGCTTGACCTCCGCCGACGAAACGATGCCCGTCTGGATCAGCGTGCGGCGAAGATCGTCGAGCGCGGTCTCGTCGAACGGCTCGCCGGGGCTGAAGCGGGCGATCTTCTCGATATGGCGGGCGTCCATCAGCTTGTTGGGCTTGGTGACGACATGGCCGAACACGCGGGCACCGCCGGGATCGACCGGCAGCGCGAGCGTTGCCGTCTGTGTCGCATGATCGATGACGATCGCCGATTGGCCGACCTTGGCAAAGGGGAAGCCCTGCTCGCTGATCCTGGTGCGCAGCGCGATTTCGCCATTGGCGATGGCGTCGGCATCGACCGGATCGTTGGCAGCAACACCAAAGGCGTCGCGCAGCGCGGGCGCCTTGTCTCCGGCGGCGGCGAGGCCTTGTAGCTGCACCCCTTCAAACCGATAAAGCGGGCCGGGCTCGACGGTGAGCAGGACGAGCGGGCCGCCCTCCTGCGCCTCGACACTGCTGGTGACGCTGGCATCATAATAGCCAGCCCCGCGCAGGAGATTTTGCAGCAGCAGCGTATCTTCGCGCGCGCGACGATCGATCTGGGCAGCGTTGGAGGGCTCGCCGCGATGAATTCGCAAGGTCGACAATGTGTCGAACCGTGCCTTGAACACGGCGTCTTCGATGGTGTCGATACCGTCGACGCGGTAATCATAACGGGTCAGTTCGACGACATCGGTTTTGGCAGCGCTGGTATCGGTGGCGTCAGCGTTCGACGCCAGATCGGGCCAGGCGACGCCCAGGCCGGGCAGAACGGCCATCGGCGAATCGGGATCGAGCGTGGCGGGCGCACCCTGAGTTTCGGTCGGCTGGGTTTCGGGAGGCTGGGCTTCGGGAGGCTGGGCTTCGGGAGGCTGGGTTTCGGGAGGCTGGGCTGGAGCGGATGGCGGTTGCTGCGCTGAGTCAGCCGGGCGCGGAGTATCCTGCGCGTGGGCGGCCAGCGGCATCGCCATGCCTGCCACCCCAATCGCTGCCCTGCACCACCCGCCAAATCGTCGATTACGCCGTACCATCGCCTCGCTCTAGCGCCAGCGCACCCCAAGGGACAGCGCCACGCGCACCACAAGCGGGAAATCAACGTGGCGAGGGCTCGTCGTGGCGCAAGACTGCCCTAGTGCAGCGCGCCAAAGGACTGATTGGTGGCGAGCAGAACGATCAGCCGCTCGATCTGGCGCCAATGGCAGAAATGCAGCGCATTGCCCTGGTTGCGGCTGTGCTCTGCGCGGGCAGCGGCCTGAAAGCCGGCCTCGTCACCGAACTGATCGATCAGATCCACCGCCGCGTCATAGGCAGCGCGGCCCTGAAGATAGGGAGTCGTCGGCGCGACATCGGTCGCCGGATCGTCAAAGGGATCGGCGGTGGACTCGGGGGGGATAAATCGCATGCCGCGTTGCTAACAGCCAAAGCTGGCACGACAATTACGGGCAATGGTAAACGGCGCAGAGGGATTTTGCCCGCACGCCGAACACGGCCACTGGCGCACGACGCAGCGGCGTGGCAGGGCAAGGCGCATGAGCGACCCTTCTCCCGCAACCCCGACTGCCGGCGGTGTATTGATTGCAATCGGCGCGATGGCAGGCGCGTTCGGCGGCGCGTTCTTTGGCGAATCGTCGCGCGGCTTTTTCATCGGCACCGGACTTGGCGTGGTGCTGGCGCTGGCGATGTGGTTGCGCCAGCGTCGCTGACGATCAGCGCAGCAGGCGGGTCAGCCGAATGACGCGGCCGATGATCTCGCTCGCCGCCTCGGCGATGGGCAGGGCGATGGGCGGATAAGCGGGGTTGTCGCTGATCACGCTGAGGCTTGCGCCGCGCGCGACGAGGCGCTTCACCGCCAAAGCCCCTTCGAGGCGGATGATGTAGATGCCGCCCTTCGCGGTGAGCCGCGTGTCGGCGCGGTCGACCAGCATTTCATCACCATCGGCAATCGTGGGCAGCATCGACTCGCCCCGCGCGGTGATGATCGAGAGGCTTTGGGCGCGCACGCCCCATAAGCGGAGCAAGGCCGGGTCGATCGCTTCGCCGCCGGCCGCGCGATCATCGTCCAGCAGACTGCCGGGCCCGGCGGACGCCACCGCATCGAGCCTGGGGATGCGGACAAAGGGCGGCGCGGCGCCAGCATCGGGCGCGGCCCCCAGCGCCTGCTCCGTCACGCCGAGATAAGCCGCCAGCACTTTGCGATCGCGCTCCGCCAGTTCGCGCGGCGAGCCCCGCGTCACGAATTGCTGGAGATAGGCATCGTTGCGCCCAAGCAGCCGCGACAGCGCGGCGAGGCTCTCGCCGCGATCGGCCACCAGGGCCGCCAAATGGCTGCGCGGATCGCTTTGGTTCATTCTCGATCAGATAGCATAGGATTTTTCCTAGACAAGTTGGAAATGAAGGAACAGATAAAGAACATAGTGGCGAGACTCGGGAGATGATGATGACGTTGCTGAGCAGGATAGAGCAGTTTCTGCAGCGATCAGGGATGACGGCCACACGTTTTGGCCGCCTGGCGATCAACGACCCAAGGTTGGTCAACGATTTGCGTAATGGCCGTGAGCCCCGCGCCGCAACGAAAGCGCGGATCGAGCGGATGATCAGCGAGCAGCGGCGATGAACCGGGGGCCCGATGTTGGCACCGCCCTGACCCGGGCGATCGAGAAGCAGGCGCGGCGGGCACGCTGCCCAGTGGACGTGCTGCATGCCGACTGGCAACGCTGGGCGAGCGCAACCTTTACCGGCGCCCGCCACCAGATGACGATCACCGCCTGCCCCTGCCCTGCCCTGACCGGGTGGCTGGCGGCCTTGCCCGAAGCTGAGTTCGAGGTGCGCGGGCATCTGGTGGCCGATCTGGTCGTCACCGCCGTGCGGCGCGCAGCGGCAAGCGTGGAGGCCGATCTGGAAGTCTTGACGGTAGAAGCGCGCTGATCAGCTGCGGGTGGCCATCCGGCGGAGCGTGCCGAGGGTTTGTTCGAGCCCCTCTTCACGATGGGCGGCGGGTTCGCGGGCTGACGGGCGGGTGGGCGATGGCGGCCGGGCGGCGCGATCAGTCACGCCGCGTTCGAGCCGCGCGAGCAACGCGTTGATCGTCGCCTGCGTGTCGCGCGGTTCGCTGCGCCGTTCGGCTGGCAGCGGTGCAACCGGATCGGCGGGCGCAACACGGGTAAGCTCGAAGGTTTCGAAACGCTCGCCGGGTTCGAAAATCTGGCGGCGGTCCGTTGGCTGGTCATGGGCGACGCGCGGCGCTGGGGCGGGCCAGGCAGGCGGCGACAGGATGGTGCCACGGATCGCTGCCGGATCGAACGCCGACAGCGGCAGATCGAGATCATCGGGAATGGCATCCAGCGCGGTGCCTTGCGGCAGTGTTGGTGACGCCGGGCTGGGGCCGGCTGGATCGGTCGCATGCGGCGCGCGCACTTCGAGAAACGGGGTGCCGAGATCGCGATTGGCAAAGACGGGGCGGCGCGACGGCGCGTCGGGATGCGCGTCCGCCCGACGCAGCACGGGGACCGGATCGCCCTCCTCCCCCACCGGATCACCGCCGACCGCCAGCGTGCGCGAGCCAACGATGAGGAACAGCGCGAACCAGGCGAGCAAGCCAATGCTGCCGCCGCCGACAAGGATGAGCACCAGTCGCGCGGTAAAGCCCAGTGGTGGCTCGGCCGCTGCGAGGATGGCGGGCAGGCCGCTGCGCAGGATGAGACGCCCCAGCATATCGCCCGGGATCAGCGCGAACACCGCCGACGCAGCCAGGCCGATCATGGCACCCGCAGCGGGTGCCATCGGCAGGATCAGGCGTTTACGGCTGAGTGTCGCGACCATGCCGGCATTCTATCGCGGGATTCGATTAGCTTTTGGTAAACAGGAGCATAACGCGCGACATTTATCGCCCAGTTGCGCTCAGCCTCGACAAAGGCGCGGGCGCGTTCTCGGCGGGCGGGCCAGCCCTCACGATCAGCGAACATCGTGGCGATGGCACGGGCCATCGCCTGCGGGTTATCGGGCGGGAAAAGCGTACCGGTATCGCCATCGCGGATCAGTTCGCGGTGGCCGCCGACATCGGACGCCGCGACCAGCCGACGCTGCGCCATCGCCTCCAGCGGCTTGAGCGGGGTGACGAGATCAGTCAGCCGCATGCGCTTGCGCGGGTAAACCAGCACATCGATGACGCTGTAATAGCGATCGACCTGATGATGCGGCACACGCCCGATGAAGTGGATCTGCTCAGCCACGCCGGATGCCGCCGCCTGCGCCTTGAGCGCCGCTTCGCACGGGCCGCCGCCGACCAGGACGAGCTTCATCCGCGGGCGCATCGCCACCAGCCGGGGCATCGCCGCGATCAGATCCGACAGGCCCTCATAATCATAGAAACTGCCGATAAAGCCGATCACCTCGTCACCGGCGATGCCGAGCTCTTCGGCGAGCGCGGCGTCATGCGGCAAGGGGCGACCAAACAGGGTGAGGTCGACGCCATTGGGTGAGACCATGATCCGCGCCGGATCAACCCCGCGCGCGACCAGATCGCTCTTCAGCCCTTCGCAGATGACGGCGATGCCATCGACCTTGCCCACCGCACGTGTCTCAAGCGCACGCGTCGCACGGTAGCGGGCCGATCCTTCGACGCCGGTGCCATTGCCAACCGCTGCATCCTCCCAAAAGGCGCGGATCTCATAGAGCAGCGGCACATGATGGCGGCGGCTGGCGCGCAGGCCGGCCATCGCATCAAGCACCGGCGAATGCGCATGAAGAATGTCGGGCTGGAATTGCTTGACGACCTGGCCGATGCGGCGCGCAAATTTGCTGATCTCCCGTAATTCGCCGAACGGACTGGGCCAGTCCGGTAGCGGATCGGTGCGGTGGAAATCGATGCCGTCGACCCATTCGGCATGATCGTCAAAGGCGCCGTGGCGCGGCCCGGTGACGGCCGCGACTTCCCAGCCGCGCGCCATCTGCGCCTTCAGGATCGCACGGGTGCGGAAGGTGTAGCCGCTCTGCAGCGGCAGGCCATGATCGAGGATATGAAGGATGCGCATCGTGCAGCCTGCTTGCCACAACAGTGTTTAACGCCGCGTCAACCCGCACCGGTGTATCCGCAACAGCTGGACGCAGCAGGCAAGGCAAAGGGCATGATCGACAATTTTGCGCTCGGCCTGACGCACGGCCTGATGATGCTCGCGGTGTTCCTGCTGATGCGCCGCCCCGATCTCGACAATGAGCCGTCCGCTCGGGACTCGTCAAAGCAACCAGGCGACACGCCCGATGCGTGATCTGGCGTTCATTGCGTTTCTGCTCGCGCTGTTCGGGTTCGGCTTTCGCCGCCCGTTCGTGTTCGTGCTGACCTATGTCTATATCGATATCGTCTCGCCGCAGCGACTGACTTATCTGCTGCTCAACAGCGTCCCCATTTCGCTGATCGCGGTCGTTGCCTCGGTTGGCGCGTGGATGCTGTTCGACGACAAGCGCGACACGCGGCTGGCGCCGCGCCAGTTTCTGCTGCTGCTGCTCCTCATCTATTGCGCGGTGACGACGCGCAGCGCCGACTTCCCGGTCGAAGCGCTGGAGAAATGGGATTGGGTGTGGAAGGCGCTCGCCTTTGCCATCTTCCTGCCGCTGACATTGCGCACGCGGCTGCGGATCGAGGCGCTGTTGCTGTTCATGATCCTGTCAGCCGCGTCGATCATCATCGTCGGCGGCATCAAGACGCTTTTTTCGGGCGGCGGCTACGGCGAGCTGAACCTGATGGTTTCCAACAATAGCGGCCTGTACGAAGGGAGCATCATCTCCACCGTTGCGGTGTGCATCGTGCCGCTGATCCTGTGGTTCAGCAAGCACGGCACGATCTTTCGCCCCGACTGGAAGGTGAAGACCTTCTGCTATGCGCTTGCCTTTTCCTGCCTGCTGATCCCGGTCGGCACATCGGCGCGCACCGGGCTGGTGTGCATCGGGCTGATGGCGCTGCTGATGCTGCGCGATTCCAAGCGGCGGATACTGTATCTGGCATTGATGGTCGCGGTGCCGATCGTCTCGCTGCCCTTTCTGCCCACGGCTTTTCTTGAGCGTATGCAGACCATCCAGAACCACCAGGCCGATACCTCTGCCTCCACCCGGGTGGCGGTGTGGAAATGGACGATCGACTACGCCAAGACGCATCCCTTTGGCGGGGGGTTCGAAGCCTATCGCCAGAACCATGTGCGGTTCGAGACGATCAAGGTAGAGGGCACGGGCAGCAACATATCAATCGAGCGGACGCCCGAGGAAGACCATGCCCGCGCCTATCACAGTTCCTATTTCGAGATGCTTGGCGAGCAAGGCTATCC
>JBBQHG010000057.1:0-13176 GCA_038323755.1 Sphingomonadales bacterium | reverse complement strand
ATAAGCGGCGCGGCGATGATCCCCGGGTTTACAGGCGGCTTGCTCGACCGCGCTGATCGCCTGCGCCATGATGCCGAAGCGTTGGCAGCGGCGATGAGCGACTGGCGCGCCCGCGTGCTGAAGCTCGACAATTTCGATCCCGAGCTGACGCATGAGGGCAAGCTGAGCTGGGGGAGCCTAGCCGATGTCCCCGAAGAGGCCGAACTGTTGCTCATCGGCCTGGAGGGCGATCGCCCGCATTTTGCGGCATTTCTGCCGGGAATGAAGGCGCCGCCGGGCCGGTCGATGCGCCTGTTTGCGATGCTCGACCGCTTCGCCGAGGGCGAGGCGGCGACCTATGCGGCGGCGCGCAGCTTGCTCGATTGGCACAGCCGCCACCAGTTCTGCCCCAATTGCGGCACGCAGACGACGATGTTCCGCGCTGGCTGGGGACGACAATGCGGCCATTGCGGCGCGGAACATTTCCCGCGCGTCGACCCTGTCGTCATCATGATCGCCGAGCATCAGGGCCGCGCCTTGCTCGGCCGCCAGCCAGCCTGGCCTGCAGGGCGCTATTCAGCGCTTGCCGGTTTTCTCGAACCGGGCGAATCGATGGAAGAAGCCGTTGCGCGTGAGATTTTTGAGGAAGCGGGCGTGCGCGTATCCAACGTGCGCTATATCGCCAGCCAGCCCTGGCCCTTCCCGTCATCGCTGATGATCGCCTGTGTCGCCGAGGCCGAGGACGACGCGATCACGCTCGACACGCATGAACTGGAGGACGCCATCTGGGTCGAGCGCGAGGTCGTCCAGGCCGTGCTGGGCGGCGAGCCCGGCCCGTTCCTGCCGCCTCCGCCTTATGCGATTGCGCATACGTTGCTGAGTGCTTGGGCCGACCACAATAGTCGATAGTCGATAGTCGACTCAGCGCACCCGTGGTCGTAGCGCGGTCTGCGGGCGGCCGACAATGATTACATCGGATTAATGCTTCAATGAGCATTGCACTACTTTGGGCTGTATTGACAGGGGATCTGGCTCGGTAGAACCATTGGCAGGGCATCCGACAGATGTATGCATTTTTGCTGTTTATGCATTTGACACAAAATATATTGCATGCTTTTTTTGAATGGCATGCAAAACTGAGGCGCGTCATGACAAACAATTTTGTTTATAGATCGATCTATATTGCAATGATCATGATTCCAATTTTATTTTATCTCTACATTATCGCAACGGAAAATTTGAGATCGATTAATGGCATTTCCATAATGTTACTATGTATTATTGAGATTGTGGGCGTTGCTATGTGGGCGCTTCGACGATCTCTTCTTAATCATCAGCTATAGAATTTTGGATCAAACTCAATTTTGGATAATTCAAGATAACTGACCTTACAATTGACGAAGTCAACGAAATTTCGGCCGGAGGCAAGCTCGCTGGCGCGGCCGCGACGGCTGGGGTGCTTGGGGTCGCTGCGGGGTCGGCGGCGATGATTACGGGCCCGGGGGCGGTGGCATTCGGAACCGTCGCCGCCGCCATGGGGCTGCTCAGCATCGGACTCAGCTTGGCCGATACATATTACGGCTGATCGATGTGCATGAGAAATGGTTGCGGCCTGCCCGCAACCATTTCATTTGAGAGGACATTTTCGCGAACCATGTTGTCGAATGGGCAAGTGTCGATCTAGCAACACCCATATTGCGCACATGCCGTGGCATCGGCTCATCAAACGCAGCAACAACTGATCGTTTTTGGGCGATGAGACTTGGTAGAACGCGGCGGGGAACTACCCCCGTGCCCGTGCCTGTCGGTACGTCCCCAGCAACCGCACCCATTTCGAGTGGAAGCCAAGCTCTTCGAGCGCGCGGTCGACTGCCGGATCGCCGGGCTTGCCGACGATATCGGCATAGAATTCGGTCGCGGCAAAGCTGCCGCCGCGCTGGTAGCTTTCTAGCTTGGTCATGTTGACGCCATTGGTCGCAAAGCCGCCCAGCGCCTTGTAGAGCGCGGCGGGGACGTTCTTCACTTCGAACACCAGGGTCGTCATGAACGGCCCGTCGCCCTCCACCGGGCGCCCGGCGCGCGCCAGTACCACGAAGCGCGTGGTGTTGTGATCGGCATCGGCAATGTCCTCGGCCAGCAGGTTGAGGCCGTAGATGGCGGCAGCACCAGGCGGCGCCAGCGCTGCCAGCGACGGATCGGCGCGCTCGGCCACCACTGCTGCCGCGCCTGCCGTGTCGGGATAGGCAATCGGGGCGATGCCATGCTCGCGCAACCAATGGCGGCACTGGCCGAGTGCCTGCGGGTGGCTCATCGCCTCGCGCACATCGTCGCGGGCGCCTGTCCCCATCAACGCGTGGCGGATCGGCAAAAAATGCTCGCCGGTAATGACCAGCCCCGATTCGGGTAGCAGGAAATGCATGTCGGCGACGCGGCCGTGCAGCGAATTTTCGATCGGGATGATCGCGCAATCGGCGCGGCCATCCTGCACCGCCTCGATCGCATCGGCGAAATCGAAACACGGCAGCGGCAGCCCTTGCGGGAAGGCCTGGCTCGCCGCCACATGTGAATTGGCGCCGGGTGCGCCTTGAAAGGCAACCGCGCGCATGGGTGCGCTGGCGGCGGCATCGGTCATGCGCGTAACGATAGGGCGGGCGGGCGCGGCGAAATTTTCCATGGGGGCCGCGCCTATCGACGCGCAAGCATATCGGCAAGCGTGCTTGCGGTGCTGCACTTGCGAAACTAAAGGGGGGCCACTTTTCAAGATCGAGGCGTGACCCCAAGATGGACATTCGGACCAATACAATTCTCGGCTGGATTCTCGCCGCGCTGTTTGTCGCGCTTGGCCTGGGCAATCTCAGTCACCTGTATTTCAAGTCCGAGCCGCTCGAAAAGCCAGGTTTCCCGATCGAGGGCGCGGTCGAAGCTGGCGCCGCCGGCCCCGCTGCACCCGAAGTGCCCATCGAAGTGATGATGGCGAGCGCCGATGTGTCGAAGGGCGCCGAAGTGTTCAAGAAGTGCGCCTCATGCCACACGATCACGCAGGGCGGGCCGAACGGTATTGGCCCCAATTTGTGGGCAACCGTTGGCGAGGCAATTGCCCAGGGCAAGGCTGGCTATCCCTTTTCCGACGCGCTGAAGGCCAAGGGCGGCAAGTGGGATTTCGCAAGCCTCAACGAATGGATTACCAACCCGCGCAAATTTGCGTCGGGCACCAAGATGAGCTTTGCCGGTCTCGCCGATCCGGCAGCGCGGGCGAATGTGATCGCTTATCTGAACGCGCAAGGATCAAACATTCCGCTACCGCCCGTGCCGGCTGCTGCGGCTGCCAACACGCTGACGACGCCGAGCGATCCGCCGCTTGACGGCAACGCTGCCGCGCCGGCGGCTGCGAATGAAGCGGCACCTGCCGCGAAATAAGCGACGGCTTCGACCGCTGTTGGGGACTGGTTCGCCCGCCAAAGCGGCAGAACCGGTCCCTTTCTCGTTTAAAGGCTGTCCGTTGTCGGCTCAGGCCTCGGTCACCTGCCGGTCGCGATAGAATTGCTGGACCACGTCCCATGCTTCCTCAGCGGTTTCGACAAAGGTGAACAGCTTCAAGTCGCGCGCCGAAATGACGCCTTCTTCGACCAACGCGTCGAAATTCACGACCCGGTTCCAGAATGCCTTCCCGAACAGCAGCACCGGAATTGGCTGAATCTTGCCCGTTTGGATGAGCGTGAGCAGCTCGAACAATTCGTCAAAGGTACCGAAACCGCCCGGGAAAGCCGCCAGCGCGCGTGCATGGAGCAGGAAGTGCATCTTGCGCAGCGCGAAATAGTGGAACTGCAGGCTGAGGCTGGGCGTCACATAAATGTTTGGTGCCTGCTCATGCGGCAGCACGATATTGAGACCGATCGATTCGGCACCGACATCGGCCGCACCGCGATTCGCCGCTTCCATGATCGACGGGCCGCCGCCTGAACACACCACGAACTGGCGCATGCCGTTCAGATCATGCGGACATTCGCTGACGAGCCGGGCGAGCGAGCGCGCCACATCATAATATTTTGACTTGTCGACAAGGCTCTGCGCAATCCGCCTTGCGTCTTCGCCTTCGGCCTTGTCGAGCAGGGCCTGCGCCTTTTCAGGCTCCGGGATCCGCGCGGAGCCGTAAAACACAAAGGTGGAGCCGATATTGGCTTCCTGAAATACCAGCTCGGGCTTCAGCAATTCGAGCTGGAAGCGAACCGGGCGCAAATCTTCACGCAGCAGGAAATCCATGTCCTGAAACGCAAGGGCATAGGAAGGATGCTCGGTCTGCGGGGTTGAGACCTGCCCCTTGGCGGTGGCGGCATCCTGGGCGGCACGTGCAAAGACGCGTGAGGGGACTTTTGTATCTGTCATCCCCGGCCCCTAGCCGAAACAATCGTCAGCGGCAAAACCCTGCGTGATCATCTTCGAGATGAAAATGATTATAATGCGCCGCATTGTAATCAGGGCTTAATACCGTGCCGAAACGTTTGCAGGCCGAGCGGTGAATAACCTCGAGAAAGCGACGTTCATCGGGGTCGCTCGATCGCCACCCGTCTTGGATCGTGATCCGCCGACCATCGGCCAGGATGAACCCGGCGATATCGACGGCATTGGCAATGGCATGACCCGATCGCCGCCCCGCCGACGCCGGATTGCCGATCACGTTGCGACAGACATAGGTGCCATAGCTTTCGATTCGCACGAGGTCGCTGCCCAATATCTGGTGGGCGGCGGGGGCGACCGCATTGCGCGCCCAGCCGGCAAAGGCCGCCGCGAGGCCGCAGCGCATGCCTTTCAGCGCAGTGACTGGCACGCCGATATCGATCAGCTGCACCGCACCGATGATGGAGCAGCCAGCGCCGAAATTTTGATTGGGAATGGGCGAGAAGCGGATCCGGTCCCGGTTCAGATCGGCAAAACAGGCCTGCGTCTCGCGGTCGCTGGGGATGGGCACGCTAGCTGCAGACGAGCCCGAGGGGCGTGGCGGCGGCCGATCATCGCCACCGCCGAACAGGCAACCGCCGAGGCAAAAGGCAAGCAGCAGGCAAAGAGCGAGGCGCTGATACATGGTCTGCACCGCTAGCCAAACATGGTAAATCGCCCGTTAAAGCGCGAGGCAGGCAGCGATCAGCCGAGATCGCAATCGGCTTGACAGTTGCGACGCCATCTATAGGGCGGCCGACGGGCCACGCGGTCCCAACGCCGCGCGTGCTCTCTGTGAGGAGAGACTATATGACTGATACGACTGCGCTTGACGCCACGACTGCGCCTGCGAAACCCCAAACCAAACCCGCTCGACCGTTTTTCTCGTCGGGTCCGTGCGCCAAGCCGCCGGGCTGGGACGCTGCCAAGCTCGCGACCGATTCGCTGGGACGCTCGCACCGCTCCAAGATCGGCAAGGCGCGGCTGCAGCTGGCGATCGACCTGATCCGCAAGATTCTGGGCGTGCCCGACACGCACCGCATCGGCATTGTGCCTGCGTCCGACACTGGCGCCTATGAAATGGCGATGTGGACGATGCTGGGCGCGCGCGCCGTCACGACGCTGGCCTGGGAAAGCTTTGGCGAGGGCTGGGTGACCGACGCGGTCAAGCAGCTGAAGCTCGACCCGACCGTGATCCGCGCCGATTATGGCCAATTGCCCGATCTGGACGCGCTCGATTGGACGAACGACGTTCTCTTTACCTGGAACGGCACAACCAGCGGCGTCCGCGTGCCGAATGGCGACTGGATCGCTGACGACCGCGAAGGGCTGAGCTTCAATGACGCGACGTCGGCGGTGTTCGCCTATGACATGCCGTGGGACAAGCTCGATGTAACGACCTTTTCCTGGCAGAAGGTGCTGGGCGGCGAAGGTGCGCACGGGGTGATCATCCTGGGGCCCCGCGCGGTCGAGCGGCTCGAAAGCTACACGCCCGCCTGGCCGCTGCCGAAGATTTTCCGGTTGGTATCAAAGGGCGCGCTTGCTGAGGGCGTGTTCAAGGGCGAAACCATCAACACCCCCTCGATGCTCGCTGTCGAGGACGTGATCTTCGCGCTCGAATGGGCGGAAAGCATCGGCGGCCTCACCGAGCTGATGGCCCGCTCCGATGCCAACGCCGCGGCGCTCGACAAGATTGTCGAGGAACGGTCGTGGCTGGGCCATCTCGCCGCCGATCCGGCAAGCCGGTCGAAGACCAGCGTCTGCCTGACGGTGGAGGGTTCGGACGAGGCCTTCATCAAGACGATGGCGGGTGCGCTTGAAAAGGAAGGCGCAGCGTTCGACGTGGCGGGCTACCGCGACGCCCCGCCGGGCTTGCGCATCTGGTGCGGGGCGACGGTCGATACCGCCGATATTGTAGCGCTCGGCCCGTGGCTCGACTGGGCCTATGCAACGGCGAAGGCTGCTTAAATTCAATGTGTCCCCGCGAAGGCGGGGACCCAGTCTGGACTCCCGCCTTCGCGGGAGAACATCCCCTTTTCGTTAGGAACCCACTCCCATGCCCAAAGTCCTCATTTCCGACAAAATGGACCCCAACGCCGCCGCCATCTTCCGCGCTCGCGGGGTCGAGGTCGATGAAATCACCGGCCAGACGCCTGAAGAACTGATGGCGATCATCGGCCAATATGACGGCCTCGCGATCCGCAGCTCGACCAAGGTCACCAAGGCGATCCTCGAACACGCGACCAATTTGAAGGTCATCGGCCGCGCCGGGATTGGCGTCGACAATGTCGATATCCCTGCCGCAAGCGCCAAGGGTGTGGTCGTCATGAACACCCCGTTCGGCAACTCGATCACCACCGCCGAACACGCGATCGCGCTGATGTTCGCGCTCGCTCGGCAGTTGCCCGAGGCAGATGCGTCGACCCAGGCCGGCAAGTGGGAAAAGAACCGCTTCATGGGCGTCGAGCTGACCAGCAAGACGCTCGGGCTGATCGGTGCGGGCAATATCGGTTCGATCGTGGCGGACCGCGCATTGGGGCTCAAGATGAAGGTCATCGCCTATGATCCCTTCCTCACCCCCGAACGTGCGCTCGAAATGGGCGTGGAAAAGGTGACGCTCGACGAGCTGCTCGCGCGCGCCGATTTCATCACGCTGCACACGCCGCTGACCGACCAGACCCGCAACATCCTGTCCGAGGACAACCTCGCCAAAACCAAGAAGGGCGTGCGGATCATCAATTGCGCGCGCGGCGGGCTGATCGACGAGGCGGCGCTGAAGGCGGGCCTCGATTCGGGGCATATCGGCGGCGCGGCGCTTGACGTGTTCCAGACCGAGCCCGCGAAGGACTCGCCGCTGTTCGGCACGCCGGGCTTTGTCTCGACCCCGCATCTCGGTGCATCCACCACCGAAGCGCAGGTAAACGTTGCGCTGCAGGTGGCCGAGCAGATGGCCGATTTCCTCGTCACCGGCGGCATCACCAACGCGCTCAACGTGCCATCGCTGTCGGCAGAAGAAGCGCCCAAGTTGAAGCCATATATGGCACTTGCCGAAAAGCTCGGCTCGCTGGTGGGCCAGCTGGCGCACGGCGCGCTGTCGGGCATTTCGGTCGAGGTGGAGGGCGCCGCTGCTCAGCTCAACCAGAAGCCGATCACGTCGGCAGTGCTCGCCGGCATGATGCGCGTTCATTCGGACATCGTGAACATGGTCAACGCGCCCTTCCTGGCGAAGGAACGCGGCATCGATGTGCGCGAAATCCGGCATGACCGCGAGGGCGATTACCACACAATGGTCCGCGTGACCGTGAAGACCGACGCTGGCGACAAGTCGGTGGCAGGTACCTTGTTCGGCGACGCCGCCCCGCGCCTGGTCGAGCTGTTCGGCATCAAAGTGGAAGCCGACCTGGCCGGGCACATGCTCTATGTCGTCAATGAGGACGCACCGGGCTTCATCGGCCGGCTCGGCACGACGCTTGGCGAATCGGGCGTCAACATCGGCACCTTCCACCTCGGGCGTCGATCGGCAGGCGGCGAGGCGATCGTGCTGCTGTCGGTCGACGAGGCTGTAACCAATGAGCTGATCGCCAATGTCCGCGCACTGCCAGGCGTAAAAACGGTGATGGGATTGAGCTTCTGAGATGGCTAAGGGGCAGGCATGACCTTTTCCCTCCTCCCCGAAGGCTTTCACGATCGCCTCCCGCCCTTCGCCGATGTCGCGGCGCGGCTGGAGGCGCACGTGCTCGAGGCCGCGTTTGCGCATGGTTATGAGCGGATCGATCCGCCGCTGGTCGAATTCTTCGAAGGGCTCGCCCAGCGGCTGAAGGCATCGCGCACGATCGATGCGGTCCGCTATGTCGATCCGGTGTCGCAGCGCACGCTGGCGATCCGGCCCGATATGACGGCGCAGGTCGGGCGGATTGCCGCGACGCGGATGGCACACCACCCGCGCCCGGTGCGGCTGAGCTATGCCGGGCCGGTGGTAAAGCTGCGCGCCTCCGAACTCGCCCCCGAACGCGAGCAGCGCCAGATGGGCTGCGAACTGATCGGGCTCGACAGCGTGGCGGCGGCAAAGGAAATCGTCGGTGTTGCAGTCGAGGCGCTTGTGGCGGCGGGCGTCGCCGACATTTCAATCGACTTCACCCTGCCCGATCTTGTCGATATTCTTGCAGCCGGCCCGTTCCCCGTCGCTGCCGACCAAATTGAAATGCTGAAGGACCGGCTTGATGCCAAGGACGCCGGCGCCGTCGCCGCGCTTGCACCGGCCTATCTGCCGTTGATCGAGGCGGCGGGTCCATTCGAGGCAGCACATGACCGGCTGTGCGCCTTTGCCACCGGCGGCGCGCTTACCTCGCGGCTCGACGGGCTGTGGGCGATTGCACAGAGCCTGAAGGGTAAGGTCGCGCTCACGCTCGACCCGACCGAACGCCACGGCTTCGAATATCAAAGCTGGATCGGTTTTTCGATTTTCGCCGGGGGGGTACGCGGCGAAATCGGGCGCGGCGGCAGCTACACCGTGATGCACGAGGATGGCAGCGAAGAGCCCGCGATCGGCTTTTCGCTCTATGCCGATGCCATCGTCGATGGCGGTCTGGCCCCGACCGAACGGCGGCGACTGTTCGTGCCCGTCGGCAGCGATGCGGCGCTGGCAGCACAGATGCGTGGCGCGGGCTGGGTGACGGTGGCGGCGCTGAACGATGTCGACACGCCAGAGGCGCAATTATGCACGCATATTTTGGTGGCAGGCGGCCCGCAGCAACTCTAGGGATAGCCACATTCCCCTCACCGTTCGTGTCGAGCGAAGTCGAGACACGCTGCGCAGCGCATGCGGCATGTCCCTCGACTTCGCTCGACACGAACGGCGGTTAGGGAAACTAAGCGTAATTTTGAACGGGCAGGTGAATTGGCAAACGTAGCAGTGATCGGTGCCCAATGGGGCGATGAGGGCAAGGGCAAGATCGTCGACTGGCTCGCCGAGCGCGCTGATGTCGTCGTACGTTTCCAAGGCGGGCACAATGCCGGACATACGCTCGTCGTGGGCGACAAGGTCTACAAGCTGTCGCTGCTGCCCTCAGGCATCGTGCGCGGTACGCCGAGTGTCATCGGCAACGGCGTAGTGCTCGATCCCTGGGCGCTGAAGGCCGAGGTGGAAAAACTGCGCGGCCAGGGCGTGACCATCACCCCGGATACGCTGATGGTCGCCGACAATTGCGCGCTGATCCTGCCGCTCCACCGCGATCTGGACAGTTTGCGAGAAGATGCCAGCGGCGAAGGGAAGATCGGTACTACCCGGCGCGGGATTGGTCCTGCCTATGAAGACAAGGTCGGCAGGCGCGCGATCCGGCTGTGCGACCTGGGGCATCTCGACGATCTGGGGCCGCAGCTTGACCGGCTTACCGCGCATCATGATGCACTGCGCGCCGGGTTCGGTGAGCCGCCGATCGATCGGGCGCAACTGATTGAGGAATTACGCGAGATCGCCGCTTTCGTGCTTCCCTATGCCCAGCCTGTCTGGCGCATGCTGGGCGAGGCACGCTCGGCCGGCAAGCGAATCCTGTTCGAAGGCGCGCAGGGCGTGCTGCTCGACGTCGATCACGGCACCTATCCGTTCGTCACCTCTTCGAACACGATTGCGGGCACGGCGGCGGGTGGCTCAGGACTGGGGCCAAGCGCGGTCGGCTTCGTGCTGGGCATCGCCAAGGCCTATACGACGCGCGTGGGCAGCGGCCCCTTCCCGACAGAACTCGCCGATGCGACCGGCGAGCGGCTGGGCGAGCGCGGGCATGAGTTCGGCACCGTCACCGGGCGCAAGCGTCGCTGTGGCTGGTTCGATGCCGTGCTGGTGCGGCAGTCGGCAGCGGTCGGCGGCATCACTGGCATCGCGCTGACCAAGATTGACGTGCTCGATGGGTTTGACGAGGTGAAGATCTGCACCGGATACCGATTGAACGGTGCTGAACTCGATTATTTCCCCGCGCATTATGCAGATCAGGCCGCCGTCGAGCCAATCTACGAGACGCTACCGGGCTGGCACGAATCGACCGCAGGAGCGCGCAGCTGGGCCGATCTGCCGGCAGCAGCGATCAAATATATCAAGCGGATCGAGGAGCTGATCCGTTGCCCGGTGGCGCTGGTGTCGACCAGTCCCGAGCGCGAGGACACGATATTAGTACGCGACCCGTTCGCGGATTGAGCGCTCAACCGATCCCCTTGCCGTCACCACGGGCTCGACCCGGGGTCCCGCTTCGTCTCCGATCGCGCAGAAGCGGGACCCCGGATCAAGTCCGGGGTGACGAGGAAGCATCAGGTGCGCTCTATCCGACCTGCCCGCGGTGCCGCAATTTGTGATCGGCGAGCACCAGCGCGACCATCGCCTCGACCACTGGTGCCCCGCGGATACCGACACAGGGGTCATGGCGGCCTTTGGTCATAATCTCGGTTGCATTGCCTGCTCGGTCGATTGTCTCGACAGGCGTCAGGATCGAACTGGTCGGTTTGAAGGCCACGCGGACCAGCACGGGCTGGCCGGTGGAAATGCCGCCCGCAATGCCGCCCGCATGATTTGCCAGGAATTTCGGACCGTCTGCGCCGGGGCGCATCGCATCGGCATTGTCTTCACCACGCAACAGTGCGGCGCTGAAACCGTCGCCGATCTCGACGCCCTTGACCGCGTTGATGCTCATGCAGGCGCTTGCCAGATCGGCGTCGAGCTTGGCGTAAAGCGGTGCGCCCCAACCGGCGGGCACGCCGACTGCCTCGCACGCGATCACTGCGCCAAGCGAGGAGCCGGCCTTGCGCGCATCATCGACCAGCTTTTCCCAGCGTGCAGCGGCGATCGCATCGGGGCAGAAGAACGGGTTGCGGTCGATTTCTGCTGCGTCGAAATTGGCGGGGTCGATTGCGTCGCCGCCAATCGCCTCGACCCAGGCGGTGATCTTCACCTCGGGAATCACCAGCCGCGCCACCGCACCTGCTGCGACCCTTGACGCCGTCTCACGAGCCGAAGACCGCCCGCCGCCGCGATAATCGCGAAACCCGTATTTCGCGTCATAGGCATAATCGGCATGGCCGGGGCGATAGGCCTTGGCGACGTCCGAATAATCCTTGGATCGCTGGTCGACATTGTCGATCATCAGGCTGATCGGCGTGCCCGTGGTGCGCCCCTCAAATACGCCGGAAAGGATGCGGACCTGATCCGGCTCCTGCCGCTGCGTGGTAAAGCGCGATGTGCCCGGGCGGCGCTTGTCGAGGAAAGGCTGGATATCGGCCTCGCTCAGCGCCAGACCTGGCGGGCAACCGTCAACGACCGCACCGATTGCCGGGCCGTGGCTCTCACCCCAAGTGGTGAAGCGGAACAGATGGCCGAAGCTGTTGTGGCTCACTTCTGCCCTTCCATCGACTTGATGGTGCGATCATTTAGCTCTTCGAACTGACGGTACAGCCAGTCACAGTTTTCCCTGCTGTTGAAACAGGCAATTGATGTTTGAATTGTGGAACCGCCACCGGGGTTATCCACGACTTGGCGGCAAGCCACCGCCGGATGTGCTCGGTTCTTGGGCGTAGTAAACGTCAAGACTCTCATGCCGCCTGCTGACGTGGCGATAGCTGTGTATTCATCGTTGCCTTGCAATGGCTCGGCGTCGGGCCGCGCTCGCATTGCTGCTTCCAATTCAACCACCGTCGGTGCCGTCAGCCCGCAAACGTCAGGCGTTCCTTTGCCGTCAGAATGAATGCCTTCCGGTACAGTTTGCGCAGCTGCCATCGGATTGGGAGTCAAAGCCAAAATAGCTAGGGAAAGCAGCGCAGGCCCGCTCATCCCAGCGTAATATCCGGCGCATCCTCCGCCTTCATGCCGATGACGTTGTAGCCAGCATCGACATGGTGCGTCTCGCCCGTCACCCCGCTCGAAAGATCGCTGAGCAGGTAGAGCGCAGAGCCGCCAACATCCTCGATCGTCACATTGCGTTTGAGCGGCGAGTTATATTCGTTCCACTTCAGGATCAGCCGGAAATCGCCGATGCCGCTTGCCGCCAATGTCTTGATAGGCCCCGCCGAAATTGCGTTGACGCGGATATTGTCGCGGCCGAGATCGACGCTCAGATACTGCACGCTCGTCTCGAGCGCTGCCTTGGCGACGCCCATCACATTGTAATGCGGGATCACCTTTTCCGCGCCGTAATAGCTCAGCGTCAGCAGCGATCCGCCATTGGGCATCATCGCCGACGCGCGCTTGGCGGCGGCAACGAAGGAATAGACGCTGATGTTCATCGTCATCAGGAAATTGTCGAGGCTGGTATCGACATAGCCGCCGCGCAGCTCGTTCTTGTCCGAAAAGCCGATCGCGTGGACGAGGAAGTCGATCGTCTCCCAGCGCGTCTTCAGGCCCGCGAACAGTGCATCGAGCGAGGCCATGTCGCTCACGTCGCAATCGAACAAATTCTGCGCGCCCAGGCTTTCGGCGAGCGGGCGCACGCGCTTTTCCATCGCCTCGCCCTGATAGCTGAAGGCGAGTTCCGCGCCTGCTTCGCTCAGCTTCTTGGCAATGCCCCATGCCAGCGACCGATCATTGGCGAGCCCCATGATGAGCCCGCGCTTCCCCGCCATCAATCCCGTCACACGCCTATCGCCTCTATTGCTTCGTCGGCCCCCTCTACTCCTTCATCATCGGCTTCCGCCAGTGCCGCGTTGAGTTGTGCGCCGACGACAAGGCCAAGCCCGACCAGAAAGAAGAAGATCAGCGTGATCATCACCCCCGCCAGGCTGCCATAG
>JBBQHG010000056.1:0-13257 GCA_038323755.1 Sphingomonadales bacterium | reverse complement strand
GCTGAAACGCGCCGGTGCAGATCGACATGGTCAGCGCCGTTTGCGGATGGGTCGCTTTGATCCATTGGTGGATTGCCGAGGTCTCGCGCGTGAACGGGCTGGGATAGTCAAAGTGCGGTACGACGATGATGTCGGGCACCGGCGCATTGTCGATCGTGAAATCGGGTACGATCATCAGCCCGCCCGATCCACGGACCGGCTTGATCGTTTCGGATACGGTATAAAGCGAAAAGGCAGGTTCCGACGCCTCGCTCGGGACATAGGTGTCCTGGAAGGTTTCCCATGTTCCCCCGACGTCAATGACCTGCACGCCGGGATTGATGGCGAACGCGACTTTGATCGGCCGGCCGGAGGGGGCAATGAGCCGGGCGCGGGTCGTGATGCCCGGCTGATATGAAAAGGTGCCGGTGGACGTTCCGGTCCGCGCCATTGGGGAAGCAGCGCAGCCCGCTGCGGCGAGCGGTGTGGAAAGCATTAGATTCGTGAACTGGCGGCGATCGATCATATGCTTCTCCCGTGGCGGATGGTGGAAACGCCAAGCGTCCTTGTAATTCGGCGAAAATCACCGCGCCGTTACAGCGCCGGATGCCGTCGCGTCGCCTAAGGGGCCCATATCGACCTCTTGTCCTGACGCGCGCGCCGGTCCACGATGTTGCCAACGCGCGAAGACGTCAGGACCGAGGAGAGAACCATGCTACAATTGTCAGGCCAGGACGCGTCGTTCGTCTATCTGGAAACGCCGCATACGCCGATGCATATCGGCTCGGTCGGCATCTATGATCCCTCGACCGCGCCGGGCGGGTTCGTGCGCTTCAAGGACATTCTGAAGTTCATCGAAAGCCGCCTCGGTGGCGCCCGCTCATTCCGCCAGCGGCTGGTGCGGGTGCCGTTCGATCTCGATCATCCCTATTGGATCGAGGACCCGGAATTCGATATCGAATTCCACGTCCGCCACATCGCGCTGCCCAAGCCCGGCGACTGGCGCCAGCTTTGCATTCAGGTCGCGCGGTTGCATTCGCGGCCGATGGATCTCAACAAGCCCTTGTGGGAATTCACGATCGTCGAGGGGCTCGACAATGTGGAGGGGCTGCCGCCAGGCTGCTTCGCGCTCGTCTCGAAAGTGCACCACGCTGCAATCGACGGCATGTCTGGCGTCGAAATGTCCGCTGCCGTCCATGATCTCGATGCGGCAATGACTCCGCGCGAGGTGAAGGACGCCTGGTCGCCCGAGAGCATGCCCAATGTCGCCGAGCTCCTCATGCGCAGCTACTTCAACTCGCTTCGCCAGCCGATGCGGGTGGCGGAGACGATCGGCCGCTCGCTGCCCGGCATGGCCAAGCTGACGATGAGCGTGAGCAAGGGCGAAATCAGCATCGCGAACACCAAGCTTGCGCCCAAGACGCGCTTCAACGGCAAGGTCGCCGCGCACCGCGTGTTCGATGCGGCGCCGTTCCCCTTGAAGGACATCCGCGCGATCAAGGATGCGGTGCCGGGGGCGACCGTCAACGATGTGATCCTCGCCATCGTCGGTGGCGGCCTGCGGGCGTATCTCGACGCCAAGGGCGAGCTGCCACCCGAATCGCTGACCGCAATGGCGCCGATTTCGGTGCGGGCGGAAGGCGAAAAGGCGTCGCTTGGCAATCTTGTCTCGGCAATGGTGGTCGGCCTTGGCACCCACATTGCCGACCCAATCGAACGCCTCGCGCATGTTCATGCAGAAGCGGCCAATTCCAAGGCGATGACCGGTGCGGTCGGCGCCCGCACGTTGACCGATTACAGCCAGCTCATCCCGTCGGACCTCGCAGGTCTCGCGGCGCGGCTCTACACCCGGGTGGGTGCTGCCAACGCTCACGCGCCGGTATTCAACTGTGTCGTCACCAATGTGCCGGGCAGCCGGGTGCCGCTGTTTTTCTGCGGCGCGAAGATGGTGGCGATGTACGGCCTTGGCCCCGTGTTTGATTCGATGGGCCTGATCAATACGATCTATAGCTATACCGACACCATCGCCATTTCCTTCACCAGTGATCGGGTGATGATGCCCGATCCTGATGCCTATGCCGCCGCGCTGCGATCGTCCTTTGAGGAATTGAAGGCAGCCGCTGCTTCTCCCGTTGCAGCGAAACCAGTGCCTGCAGTAAAGCCAGCGCCAGCAAAGCGTGCGCCGGCAAAGCCAGCAGCGAAGAAGGCACCCGCATCCAAACCCACACCGGCCCGCAAGCCGGCAACCAAATCGAAGGAGATCGCATGATGGCCGACACCAAGAAGACCGCCGACAAGGTCAAGGACACGATCAATGAGAAGGTCGTCGAACCCGCCAAAAAGGCTGGTGAAGCGATGAAGTCTTCGGGCGCCAAACTGGCCGAGGGCGGCTCGACCGTAGGCATGAAGATGCTTGACCAGGCCGAGGAAAACACGCGCCAGGCCTTCGCCGCGATGCGCGCCGCTGCCAAGGCCAAGGACCTGACTGAGGTAATGAAAGTCCAGGGCGATTTCCTGCGCGAACAGGGCAGCCGCAGCATGACCCAGGCCCGCGAAATCGGCGATCTGATCGTGCAGTTCGGCAAAGAGGCGGTCGCCCCGCTCAGCGGCAAGAAGTAAGCAGCCGCCCCGCCGGCTCCGGCTTTGTGTAACCCGGTGGGCCGGTGTCTCACTCCGCGCGGGACGGCGGGGCCTTGGCTCGTCTGGTGAATAACACACAGCAGGGCGCCGGTTCGCGGTGGGGGCTCCGGGGCGCGCGCTTCGTGGCTGGATGGACTTACTGTGCGCTGGCTGTCTTTTTCAGCGCACCCTTGCCCATCGCCGAGACGAGGACGTTGCCCTCGCCATTGAAGTTGGATGCCGGCACCGTCGCCAGTCGATCGCCAACCGTCATCTTGATCGCGTCGATCCGGCCCTTTGCGTTGTTGCGCACCGACTGAACCGTGCCGATCACGCGGCCCTTGGTGTCCGTAACGGGCATCCCCGGCATGACCGCAAACATGCCCGCGCCACGTGCCGCCTTGCTCCCGGCCAGAGCCAACTGGCCCAGCCCGCCGCTGGCATTGCCCGCGGCGTTGCCATTGGCGCCGCCGGTCAAGCTGCCGGCAACAATGCCTGCCTGCGGCAGCGCCGGAATGGGCAGGGCGGGTGTGTGGAGCATGCCCGCCCGGTCACGCACTCCCCCGGCCGCATTGGTTGCCCGGTTGCGCGTGTTGCTCACTGCCTGCCCGGTCGTCGAGCGCAGCGCGCCCACCGTGCCCGCAGGCGAAAGCGCCGGAAGCGCAGGGCCGGTCCCGGTGGCACTGGCCGATCCATTGGTGCTGCCATTGGCCGAGCCTGTCAGCATGCCTGCGCTTGCTGCACCGTTCGCACTGCCCGCTGCGGCGCCTGCTGCGCTGCCGGTGGCATTGGTCAGTGTGCCGGCACGGTCGCGCACCGTAGCGACGGTGCCCGTTGCACGATCACGCGCCGCGCCAGCGGCCGACGCTGCACGGTCACGCGCGGTGCTGACGGCATTGGTGGCGCGGTCCCGCGCGGCACCCGTGGCGGTCGTTGCCCGATCGCGGACGGTGCCGGCGGTGCTGCGCACCGCGTCCGTCCCGATCAGTTGCGCATTGCCATTGGCGTTCATCGACCCGGCAGCTGCACCGTCGAGCGAACCCGAGAGCGGCTGGTTGGCGAGGTTGCTGCCGTTGGCGAGCGAGCCCTCGATCGAGCCATCGGCCGAATTGCTGGTCGCGACATTGCCTTTGCGGGTGTCGACCTTGCGCTCGCTCTTGATGCTGCCGGTGGAGCGGTGAGCGATTGACGATGCACTGTCGATGGTTGAGGGCAGGCGTGTCGCCGTGGGCAGTTGCGTAGTCATGCTACCCAGGCTGCCACCCAGGCCGCCACCAAGGCCGCCGCCGATGCCGCCACCAAGGCCGCCGCCCAAAACCTGCGCCGAGGCGGGCGCCACTGCCAGTGCAATGGCCATCGCGGTCGAGCCGATCAAAAACTTGTACATGATGCGTTTCCTTTCCCGATTGAAAATATTGGGCGCGCCGGCTGTGCGGCGGGCTCGTCGGGAAAACGGATCGGCGACGGCATTTAATCCCTCCGCCCCAAATTTTTTTAAAAGCTACCGCGTGGCTGTCGCGCAGGTGCCGCACAGCAGGCCGCGACCATAGCGCGAATCCGGGCCGCGCTTGCCCAGATCGGTCGCTTCGCGATTGGCAGCAATGATCGCGTCATTCATCGCCCCGGGATCGACACGCGTGTAGAAATGCGCGATCCGCGCCGCCGCAAGTGGTGCGGCGAATGATGTGCCGCGCACGGCGACGGCTGATCCAGCGGCGTTGGCCGCAAGCATATCCGCACCCGGTGCCGCATAATCGAGATGCAGCGCGTGGCCAGCTTCGATCAGCGCGCGTCCCTTTGCATCGACGCCCGTCACCGCAATCACGCCGGGGTAGGAGGCAGGATAGCCAGCCGGCGCTGCGGGGCCATCATTGCCGACCGCAGCGACAATCATCGTGCCACGAGCCTCCACTGCCTGCACGACGCGCGCGAGCAGGGGGTTTGCGGGCCCGACAAGGCTGATGACGACGACGGGCACATGTTCGGCACTCAGCCAGCCGAGCGCCTTGGCGATTGCGCTGGCATTGCCACCTGCAGGATCGCTCCCATAGACATCGGCAGCCCATAAAGCCGCGCCGGCTGCGGCGCCGCGGACCGTTCCGCTACCGACGATCAGCGAGGCAACGGCGCTGCCGTGATTGCTCGCCCCCGGCGCGCCGCGCGCAAATCCCTGGCGCGTTATTCGGGCCTGGGCATCGGCGGACGCTGTTACACCGCCATCGATCATCCCGATGCGCAGCCCTTTTGCGGCGGCTGGCGCAGCGTTGGCCTCCCGGGCGTCGCCGGGCAATGTTGCGCCGCTTTCAAAATGCAGCTGATCTGCACTGACGGATCGCTTGCCGGCAATGCGGCGCATCGCCTTGATGGCCGCGGGCAGTTTTTGACCGGCAGGGCTGGCGAAACGTGCAAAGCCAATGTCCGTGCCGGCGATGTCCCCCCGCTCGATGAGTTGGAAGCCGTGGACCGCGGCATCGGCGACCAGCTGATCATCGGGATCGTCCACCAAAATTTCACCAGCGCGCGCGGGATCGCCCTTGTCGTCGAGCGCAATCATATCCCGGTGGTCGCGCACCAGGCCTGTCAGTCGGTTGATGCGGTCGCGGGCAAGGGCCGTGGCGGCCCGCGACAGATCGGCTGCCTCACCCAGATTGCGTGGCACGATCGCCAAGGTATCGCCCAGCGGCGGCAAACCCGGCGCGCCCACATTGGGCAGCAACTGGGCGATGGCTGCAACCGGCAGCAACAGCGCGACAAGGAAGGCAGACCGGCGAAACATGCAATTACCCTAGCCAGAAAGAAAATTATGTCATCTGGTGGATGAAACGCGCGGGATCAGCCGTTTCATCCAACAGAAAGCAATGGCCGCTGGCCGAAAGGACCGATCCGAGGTGAGCTTTGAAAGCGAGTTGCTGGCGCTGTTGCCGCGATTGCGGCGCTTTGCCCATGCGCTTGCGCGGAGCCCGGCGGACGCGGACGATCTTTGCCAGGCATCGGTTGAACGGGCGCTGAAGGCGCGAGATCAGCTGGCGGCGGGCACAAGGATGGATAGTTGGATGTACCGCATCATGCGCAATGCCTGGATTGACACGACACGTGCTCGATCGCGCCACGGCCAGACATTTGTCGATGAAGACGCTGGCTTGGCGGTGGGTAATAGCGGGGATCGGCAGATCGAAGCTGCGATCGAGCTCGGCAATGTCGGGCGCGCGATGCAATCCCTGCCCGCCGAGCAGCGCGAGGCGATCGCGCTCGTCCTGGTCGAAGGATTCGCCTATAAAGAGGCCGCCGACATTTTGAGTGTTCCAATGGGAACGCTGACCTCCCGGTTGGTGCGCGGCCGCGAGGCGCTGATGGCGAAATTGGGAGAAGCGGCGTGACGATTGAGCCAGAAGACCTGTCGGCAATGCTGATGGCCTATGCAGATGGCGAGCTGGACCCGATCAGCGCGAAGCGGGTCGAGCGGGCGATTGCCAACGACCCCTCGCTTGCCGATGAGGTTGCGCAACAGCGCCAGTTGCGTGCGATGCTCGAAGCCAGCTTCGCGCCGGTGGCGGCTGCTCCCGTGCCGGATGCGATCCGGCAATTGGTACCGGCAACGCCCGTGATCGATCTGGCCAGCGTCCGGGCGGATCGCACCGCGTCGGCTCGCCCGCGCGGCTGGCGGGCCTGGGGCACAGGTGGTGCAATCGCGGCCAGCCTGGTGCTGGGGTTGATGATCGGCCAGCGGATGGGCGAGGGGCCGGTGGTAACGCGCGGCGGCGCGCTCATCGCTGCGGGCCAGCTGGCGCGCACGCTCGATACGCAGCTTGCCTCGGCCCAGCCGGGCGACGCACCACTTCGAATCCTCGTCAGTTTTCGCAACCAGTCTGGCGATGTGTGTCGCAGTTTTTCCGGCGCTGCCATCAGCGGCATTGCGTGCAGGGATGATCAGCATTGGGTCTTGCGGGAAACACGCGGCGGCCTGCCTGATGCGCAGACTGAATTTCGCCAGGCCGGCTCTACGGACGCCGCGCTGATGGCGGACGCGCAATCGATGATGGCAGGCGATCCGCTCGATGCGGCAGCGGAGGCGGCGGCCAAGGCGAAGGGCTGGCAGCGCGAAAAGGCCGCGCCCGCCGTGCCGCGCTAAGCTTGCTGGTCGCCGGACGCCGTATCGTCACCACCTGGCCGCTCGATGGCGGTGATGGCAATGGCATCGGTCTTGCCCGCGAAATCCAGCAATTCGCCCACCTCGCCGCCGATCAGGGCACGGGCAAGCGGGGCAGTAAAGGGAATCTTCCCTGCCGCCGCATCGGCTTCGTCGCTGCCGACCAGCACTGCGACTCGGGGGGCGCCGCCCAGCGTGAAATGGACTCGTGACCCGAATGCGACCCGGTCGATCGGGGGCAGGGGCGCCAGCTGCGCGCTGGTCTTGCGCGTGATCCAATAGCGCCATTGCCGTTTTGCATCGGCGCGGATCAAGTCGTCGGGCGCGCTGGCGATCAGTGCCTCCGTCGCTGCCAGCTTCGTCTCGATGATCGCGAGGCCGGCGGCCGTCACCAGATTGGGCCCCGGGGGAATCGGTAACTCGAACTTGGGCTCGAGGTGTTCCTCATCGCTTTCCCGGCGAAATGCGACGCTCATGATTTTTCCTTCATGCAGTGCATATGCGCGTCAACGCAGCGGCAGCACAACAATATCCCGTCAAGCCGCGCCAGTCTTGCGAAGCGGCCCGGCTTGGTCTAGCGAGCACGGCGTTGCGGGCGTGGTGGAACTGGTAGACGCGCCGGACTCAAAATCCGGTTCCGAAAGGAGTGTCGGTTCGATTCCGACCGCCCGCACCATCGTGAAAAGATAGCCTCTTCTGAAAAGTTGATCACACTGCGGACCGAAGCCCGGGTCAGCGAAATGTGTGGCGTTGTGCCTACCAAGCTTCGTTGCACACAATCGCAGTCGAATGATATTGCCGTGAAGGTGCTGATCAATTCATCCCTGATGAGCCGATCGACGCACATTGCCTGCGCAAATCGAATACATGATTCTGGCAGTTGATTGGGCACTGCCTTATCGATCATCATTACGCTGGGTTATGATCGACAGAAAATCATCCTTTCGATCATGTGATTAACGTCGCAGATTGCCAACCCGCCTGATTTCCATGTCGATGCTGATCATATGTATCGCCCAGGGTGGATGTGATTCACGCATCGCCTGTGGGCCGGTTATTCCCTGCAGGCATGGGAGCTATCGCCAATGGCGGTCTGCCAATCGTCTGCGTCATGAGCCATTTGGTTGGCACGGCATCCCCGCCGTCCCAACCAAAGGATGTTCCCATGACCGCCATCAACGTTCCTACCCGCGACACCGTCAGCCCCGCCAACCAGGGCCTGTTCGACGCCCTCAAGGGCCAGCTCGGCTTCGTTCCCAATCTTTATGCAACGCTCGCTCATTCCGAGAATGCACTCGGCACCTATCTGGCGCTGCAGTCGGCCAAGTCGTCGATCAACGCCAAGTCGCGCGAAGTCGTCAATCTGGTCGTCAGCCAGGTCAATGAGTGCGAATATTGCCTCGCTGCGCACACCGCGCTCGGCAAGATGAACGGCTTTACCGATGGCCAGATCCTCGACATCCGCGCCGGCAATGCTGCATTCGATGCCAAGCTCGACGCACTCGCCAAGCTGACCCGCTCGATCGCCGTCAATCGCGGCCATGCCGATCAGGCACTGGTCGACGCGTTCTTCGCTGCCGGCTGGACCAAGGAAAACCTGGTCGATGTCATCGTCACGATCGGCGACAAGACCGTCACCAACTACCTCCACGCAACGACCCGCGTGCCGGTCGACTTCCCGGCGGCTCCGGCCCTGAACGTCGAGCTCGCCGCGTAAACACCCCGTCCCCCCGGCCCGGCGTCGTCTCCCCCCTTCGACGTCGGGCCATCACCTGGAGCCCTGCCATGTCCGCATCTCATCCCCCCCGGAGCATGCAGCGTGGCGGGGCTCTCTTTGCCCCGTCGCCTGCCGCGACCGGCATCGCCGCTGGGATCGCCGCGGCGGCCATCTGGGCGACCTATCTGGTTTTCGCCAAATCGGGCACCGCCGGCGGCCTGATGCCGCAGGATTTCGTGCTGCTCCGCTTTGGTACCGCGGCATTGATCATGCTGCCCTGGCTGTTGCGCCACGATCCGCTGACGCTCGCCGGCATCGGCTGGCGGCGCGCGATCGTGCTGACCTTGCTCGCTGGCCCGCCTTTCATCCTGCTCGGCACCGCCGGTTATGCCTTCGCACCGCTCGCGCATGGCGCGGTCATCCAGCCTTCCACCATCACGCTCGCTTCGATGTTTGCAGCGGCTTTCCTGCTGAAGGAACGGCTGACGCGCGACAAGCTCATCGGTGTCGGCCTCATCATCGCCGGGCTCGCGGTCATCGCCAGCCACGCAAGCGCGATGGGCGGGGGCCCTGTCTGGATCGGTGATCTGCTGTTTGTGGCAGCGGGCCTCAGTTGGACCGGTTTCACCATCCTGATCAAACGCTGGGAACTCGGCGCGTTCGCAGTGACTGCAGCGATATCGACCGTGTCGGCCATCGTCGTCGTGCCTGCGATGCTGATCTTTGGCGACACGGGACGCATTACAGCATTGCCCCTCGAGACGCTGGCGGCGCAACTGATCGTTCAGGGCGCGTTTTCGGGCGTGGTCGCCGTGATCGCCTTTGGTGTGGCCGTGCGCCAACTCGGTGCGGCGAAGGCTGGCCTGTTTCCGGCGATCGTCCCCGCCGCCACGCTGATTGTCGGCACCGTCCTGACGGGCGTCATGCCGACCATGTTCGAATGGACCGGCGCGGCGTTGGCAACGCTCGGTCTGATGACTGCGATCGGTCTCCTCCGCCCGATTTTCACCCCCGTCCGCCCGCTCATTCTTGCAAAAGGATAATCCCCATGACCAACGATCCCCTGTTCCAGCCGATCCGTTACGGCGCAATCGAGGCCCCCAACCGCATCGTCATGGCCCCGCTCACCCGCACCCGCGCCAACAGCGACGACGCCCCACACCAGTTGCAGCAGACCTATTACACTCAGCGCGCCACCGCCGGGCTGATCGTCTCCGAAGCGACCCACATCTCGCAGCAGGGCAAGGGCTATGCCGGTGCACCCGGCATCCATAGCCAGACCCAGGTCGATGCGTGGCGCGGCGTGACGCAAGCGGTGCATGCCGCCGGTGGACGGATGATGCTGCAGTTGTGGCATGTCGGTCGGCTTTCGCACCCGTCGCTGCAGCCCGGTGGTGGCCTGCCGGTCGCGCCCAGCGCGGTTGGGCTTGAGGGCCACGCCTTCACCTATGAAGGGCCCCAGGACTTTCCGGTGCCGCGCGCGCTCGAGATCGACGAGATCCCCGGCATCATTGAGGATTACCGCCAGGCCGCGATCAACGCCAAGGCGGCCGGGTTCGACGGCGTCGAGGTCCATAGCGCCAATGCCTATCTGCTCGATCAATTCCTGCGCGACGGCACCAATCACCGCACCGACAGCTATGGCGGCAGCATCGAGAACCGCACCCGTCTGACGCTCGAAGTGACCGATGCCGTCATCAGCGTGTGGGGCGCCGACCGCGTCGGCATCCGCCTGTCGCCATCCCTCACGATCAACGGCATGAGCGACAGCAACCCCGCGCCCCTGTTCGGCTATCTCGCCGAGCAGCTCGGCAAGCGCGGTATGGCCTATCTCCACTGCGTCGAGCCCAGCAACCCGCGCGGCGACCCGTTCGACCGCATCGTCGACCCGCAGATCGTCCGCCGCGCGTTCGGTGGCAATTACATCGCCAATGGCAGCTATACCGGCCCCCGCGCCCGCGCCGCGCTGGAGGCGGGCGAGATCGACGCCGCCTCGTTCGGCCGCCTGTTCATCGCCAACCCCGATCTGCCGCGGCGGCTGGCGGAGGACCTGCCGATGAACCCGCTCAATGCCGAAAGAATCTATAGCGGCGGCGCGGATGGCTATACCGACTATCCGTTTGCTGATTGAAGCCGGCAGGGGGCTGGGTTAGCCCGGCCAATGCGCCCGACAACCCCGCACCTCACCACTGTCGTCTTGGCGGTGCTGTCAATCATGGCCTTTGCCGGCAATTCGCTGCTGGCGCGCGCAGCGCTGGCTGGCGGGCAGATAGGTCCAGGTAGTTTCACCGCGATCCGGCTTGCCGTCGGCGCGGTGGTCCTGCTGCCGTGGCTGCTGCGCGGCGCAGACGAGTGGCCAAGCTGGCGCGGGGCGTTCGCGCTCTTCGTCTATTGTGGCGCCTTCTCCTTCGCCTATGTCGAACTGAACGCGGCGACAGGCGCAATGGTGCTGTTTGCGGCCGTGCAGATCACCATTCTCGCCGCTTCGTTCCTTGCGGGCAACCGCATCCGTACCATCGATATTGTCGGTGTCATGCTGGCGATGGCGGGGGTCGGGATCCTGCTGGGTGCTCGTGCTGCGCCTGGCCCCATCCTCGCAATGCTGAGCATGATCGTGGCGGGTATAGCGTGGGGACTTTATTCGGTGATGGGTCGGTCGACCGTCGATCCGGCGCGCCGGACGGCCGGCAATTTCCTGCTCGCCGCGCTGTATTCGGCACCGCTGCCGCTGCTCGACGGAGGACACGCCATCACGGCGAGCGGCGTGATACTGGCCATCGCATCAGGCGCGATCACCTCAGGCCTGGGCTATGTGGCATGGTACAAAGTGGTGCCGCGACTGCCGCCTGCGACGGTTGGCGCCGTCCAGCTCGCGACACCGGTGGTGGCCGCCGTTGCGGCGGCGGTTCTGCTCAGCGAGCCGCTGACATGGCGTTTGGCGCTGGCCGCACTGCTCATCATCGGCGGCATCGCAGCTACACTCCGGCGCGCTTGAGCGGTTCGCGCACCCTCACGCTTCCCGCAGCGCTGTCGCCACGAAATCGGCAAAGCTCCGCGCCTTGGCGCTGGCGAGCCGACCGGTCGGGAACACCGCCCACAGGTCGATCGGCGACAGCGCCCAGTCCTCGAGCACGCGGACGACCGCACCGCTCGCCAGCTCGCGCGTGAACATCCACTCCGACGCCACCGCCAGGCCGATATCGGCAAGCACCGCAGCGCGCAGCCCCTCGGCTGCCGTCACGCGCAGCCGCCCGCCAACGCTGACCGATGCCTCGCCCCCTGCTGCATTGCGAAAGGTCCAGTTGCGCGCATTGTAATGGGTATAGACCACCGCTTCGTGCCCCGCGACCTCAGCCGGCGTCTGGGGCACCCCGGCGCGCGCGAGATAGGCGGGCGTCGCCACCAGCGATCGCCGGCCTGTGGCGAGCTTTCGCGCGGTTGCGGTCGAATCAGCCAGATCCCCCATCCTCAGCGACACGTCGACCCCCTCCTCGACCATGTCGATCACGCGGTCGTCCATGATAACCTCCAGATCGAGCTCGGGATGCTCGGCAAGAAATTCAGGGAGCCGGGGCACGATGTGCAGGCGCGCAAAAGTCGTCGCCGCCGATATCCGTAGCCGACCCGTCAGCCCGCGCCCGGCACCGCGTGCGGAAAGCTCGGCCTCGTCGGCTTCGTCGAGCGCCCGCAGCGCGCGTTCATAGAAGCGCTGCCCCGCCTCGGTCGGCGACAGACCGCGCGTCGTGCGCGTGATCAGGCGAACGCCAAGCCGCTCCTCGAGCTGCGCGATCAGCTTCGACACGGCCGGCTGGCCGACATTGATCTGGCGCGCCGCTGCCGAGAACGACCCGGTATCGACCACGCGGATGAAAGTGGTCATCGCTTGGAATCGGTCCATCGTCATTCCCCTCCGGAATGAATGATAGTGCCACAAGCGGTCTGCTCTGTCGCGCCGCAATCGATCATCTGTCGCTCAACAGGCCAGCGGATTGTCCGCTGCAACAGGGCAGGAGCGACGACGATGCTACGACAAGCTTTTCAAGATGCGCTGATCACACTGCAAGTAACCGGCAGCGTCGCGACCGCAATCCTTGTCGCCGCATCGCCGATTGCGCGCCGCGCCTTTCGCCGCTGATCAGGGAGACCAACGATGATCAAAGTATACGCATTCGCCACGCCCAACAGCGTCAAGGTGCCGATCGCGCTCGAAGAACTCGGGCTCGACTACACACTGCACGGGATCAACGTGCGCAAGGGCGAACAGAAAGCGCCCGACTTTATTGCACTCAACTCGAACGCGAAGGTACCGGTGCTGGTCGACGGCCCATTGGTGCTGACCGAATCCGCTGCGATCCTGGTCTATCTGGCCGAAAAGACCGGCAAGCTCCTTCCTGCAACGGGCGAGGGCCGGGCGCGCGTTTTCGAGCAGCTCTTCTTCCACGCGTCGGGCCTCGGCCCTGCCTTCGGGCAGGCGGGTTTCTTCAAGAAACAGGCCGCCGAGCCGCTGCCAATCGCCATCGCCCGGTTCGAGGCCGAAGCGGCGCGGACCGCCGCTGTGCTTGATGCGCTGCTTGGCCGCCATGCATTTGTCGCGGGTGACGATTTCACCATCGCCGACATCGCGCATTTCGGCTGGCTGTGGCGCCGCGCCTTTGCCGAGGTGGATATCACCGGCCTACCGAACCTCTCGCGCTGGGTCGCCGCCATCGAAGCGCGCCCCGCCGTCATCCGCGCCATCGCCCGTGTCGAGGCGCTCGTCCCGCAATCGTGAACATCGTTACCCAACAAGGATTTA
>JBBQHG010000055.1:0-13370 GCA_038323755.1 Sphingomonadales bacterium | reverse complement strand
GGGGCGGTGATCGCCGTCAGCATCAAGATCGATCAGGCGACGCGCAGCGCGGTCGTCGATTTTACCGGCACAAGCGCGCAACGGGACGACAATTTCAACGCGCCCGCCTCGATTGCCAAGGCCGCCTTGCTATACGTCGTGCGCGTGCTGGTCGATCAGCCGATCCCGCTCAATGATGGTTGCCTTGAGCCGTTCGAGATCGTGTTGCCCGAACAGTCGATGCTCAATCCCAAATGGCCAGCAGCAGTCGTCGCGGGCAATGTCGAGACCAGTCAGGTAGTGACCGATGCCCTGTTTGGTGCGTTCGGCGCGATGGCCGCAGCGCAGGGAACGATGAACAACTTCACTTTTGGCGATGGCGAGCGGCAATATTACGAAACCATTGCCGGCGGGTCAGGGGCCGGCCCGGGATTTGCCGGGGCGGCAGCGGTTCAGACCCATATGACCAATAGCCGCATCACTGACCCCGAAGTGATCGAGCAACGCTTTCCCGTGCTGGTCGAGCGGTTCGCCATCCGCCGCGGATCGGGCGGCGCAGGCGCGCACGCCGGCGGTGATGGCACGATCCGTCGGCTCCAGTTTCGCGAAGCCATGACCGCCACAATTCTCGCCAACCGCCGCCGAATCGCGCCCTTTGGCCTTGCCGGCGGGCAGGATGGCATGTGCGGCCGGACTTCGCTTGAGCGCGCGGATGGGACGATCGAGATTTTGCCTTCATGCGCCAGCGTTGAAATGATGCCCGGAGACGCCATCGTGATCGAAACGCCGGGCGGCGGCGGATACGGCACCCAATCGATCTGAAGATCGCGCATCATCCGCTTGCATCCTGGCCGATCGCGTCTGCTGGCCAACGATGGTGGTCGGGCTCGAAGATCGCGCAAAATCGCCGGCCAAAGGCCTTAATCAGCCCATGGGTTAATAGTTGTTAGTGAACAACAACTAGGCATTGTTGCCTTGGCGCTAGCAATGTTGAAAAATTCAAATTCAACTTGGTTCAAATTATTTCGCGAATGAAGATGGCTTTGCGCTCGGTTGCTGGACGATAAGATACCGCCCATGGATTTTTCGGGCTATTGACCTCCGCGAACAGGTCGCACAGCTTAACAGTGTAGCGTATCAATTACATAATGAGTCGCTGTTGTGAATGTACAAGCGACGCCGCTGTTCCGGCGTGAAGTAATCAATTTTCGAGCTGACCGCCTGCAGGGCAGCGTTGGCCTGGCGACCCCGATTTCATGGCAAATCATTGGATTTCTGCTGCTTGCGGCGCTGATTGCGGCGATCGTTTTCCTCGCTTTCGGAACATATGCTCGGGTCGAAACCGCCGGGGGTGCCATCACGCTCGACAAGGGCGTCGCATCGATTGTCGCGACCCGACCAGGCGTCGTCCGCGCGCTGCCCGTGCGCGAAGGTCAGGCCGTCCATGCCGGCGATGTCCTCGCTCGCATCCGCTCAGAAGAGGACATGCTCGGTGGGCAGACCGCGCCCGATCGTATTGCCTCGGCGCTGGCCGCTCAGGATGAACGGCTGAAGGCGCAAAGCGCGCTCATCATCGAGGCATCGCGCGCTGACGCAGCGAGGGTTCGCTCCCAAATGGATGGGGCAATCGAAGAGATTGCCAGCCTTGACGGACAGATCGCCGACCAGCAGCGACTGGTGAAGGCAGCGGCCGCTGAGTTGGCCGAGGTCAACAAGATTGCATCGAGCGGTTTCATCAGCCGACGCGATATCGAGGCACGCGAGGCAACATTGATTTCGCGCCGACAACAACTGGCGCAAATCGAGCAACTGCGGACAGCCAAGCGGACCCAATTGATCGAAGCGCAGCGCAGCATGTCACAAGCCGCCGCCACCGCCCAGGCCCAGGTCGCCAATACGGAATCGAGCCGCGCCCAGTTAGGCCAGCAACTGGCGCAGGCAGATCTCGCGCGCGGTTATGCGCTCACGGCGCCAGTCGATGGCGTGGTCACGGCGCTGACGGCCAGGCTGGGTCAGGCGACATCCAGCGACCAGCCATTGATGCTGGTGGTGCCGGGTAACGCCCGTGCGCGCGCCGAGCTATATGTCCCAACCGTCGCTGCCGGTTTCCTCGCACCGGGTCAGCAAGTTCACCTGGCGGTTGATGCTTTTCCCTATCAACGTTTCGGCACGATTGCCGGTCAGATCGTGTCGATCTCGAGCGCGGCGATCGCGCGTCAATCCGCCAACGGGCCGATCCCTGTCTATCTGGTGACGGTTGATCTGCCGCGCGCATCGGTGATGGCATTTGGCCGTGCCCAGCCGCTGGTCCCCGGCATGACGCTGACCGCGCGGATCGTTACCGAAGAACGCAGTTTGCTTGAATGGCTGTTCGAGCCCCTATTTGCGGTGCGTAACCGGTGAGTATCGATCTACAGCTCGGCATGCTGCGGCATCGGAAGGTTCGCCTTATCCGGCAGACGGAAGTCGCGGAATGTGGGCTGGCCTCGTTGGCGATGATCGCCAATTTCCATGGCATGGACGTGGACCTGGGGACGTTGCGGCGTCGCTTCCAACCATCGCAGCGCGGCGCTGCGCTGCGCACGATCATGACGATGGCAGATCAGCTTGGACTGACGCCGCGCGCCGTCAAGTTGCCGCTCGAGCAGCTATGCAACCTCCATTGCCCGGCAATCCTCCACTGGGACCTCAATCATTATGTGGTGCTAGATAGTGTGCGCGGCGACCGGGCGCTGATCCACAACCCTGAGGGGCGGTCGCAATGGCTGTCGCTGTCGGAGGTGTCCCATCACTTTACCGGCGTCGCACTGGAGCTGCGCCCGGCCGACAATTTCGAGCCGATCAGCGCGCGAGCCCGCCTGCGCCTGTCACAATTGTGGCAACGCATCACCGGGCTGAAACGCGCGCTTGTGCAGACTTTGGTGCTGAGCCTGGTGCTGCAGGGCTTTGTGCTTGCATCTCCCTATTATATGCAGATCGCGCTCGACAGCGTGCTGCCCGCGCTCGATCGCGATCTTCTGACGGTGCTGGCGATCGGCTTCGGCTTGTTTACGCTCATCAATGCGGGGGCGACGCTGCTGCGGTCCTTCGTGCTGCTTTCGGCAGGCACGTCGCTTGGCTATGGCATCACCGCCAACGTAGCGCGTCGGCTGTTTCGGCTGCCCATTTCCTGGTTCGAGAAACGCCATGTCGGCGATGTGCTGTCGCGGTTTCAGTCGATTGGCCCGATCCGCCAGTTTTTGACCGAGGGTGCAGTCGGCACCGTGCTCGACGGCAGCCTGGCGATTTTCATCCTGGCGGTCATGTTTTTCTACAGCCCGGCATTGACCTTGATCGCGCTGCTTGCCTTCGCACTTTATGGTCTCGTCCGGCTGGTGTCCTTTTCCGCGCAACGCAACGCGCAGGAAGAGACGATCATGATGTCGGGTCGCGAACAATCGACCATGATCGAATCGTTGCGGGGCATTGTGACGCTGCGCCTGTTCAATCGCGAGACGGCACGACACGCGCTTTGGCAAACGAGGCTGACCGATTCAGTCAATGCCGGAATCGGGCTGGCCCGGATCAACGCCTGGCAGACCACGGCGAACACGCTGATCTTTGGGCTGGAGACGATCGTGTCGACCTGGCTTGCAATCCGGCTTGTACTGGATGGCGGCTTCAGCGTCGGGATGGTCTTCGCGTTTGCGGCCTATAAGACCCAGTTTCTGCAACGCTCCGCTTCGTTGATCGATCAGGGAATTGCCTTTCGGATGCTCGGATTGCACCTGGAGCGCCTCTCCGACATCGCGCTGGCTGATCAGGACGTCAGCTTTGACGAGCAGGAGCAGATCATGCGCCCACTCACTGGGCGGATCGAACTCCGCAATGTCAGCTTTCGCTACAGCCCGACCGATCCGCTCGTACTGTGTGGCGTCAACCTCGTCGTCGAGCCAGGCGACCACATCGCAATCACGGGGCCTTCGGGCGGAGGAAAATCAACCCTTGTCCGGATCATGCTCGGGCTGGTCGAACCGACCGAAGGCGAAGTGCTGGTCGACGGTATTCCGATGGCACGCTTTGGGCATAAGAATTTCCATGAGCAGGTCGGCGCTGTGCTTCAGGACGACAGCGTCTTTGCCGGCTCGCTCGTCGACAACATTGCCCTGTTCGATGAGGTGCCGGACATGGAACGGGTCGTCCAATCCGCCGCGTTGGCTGCCTTGCATGAAGACATTGCCGCGATGCCGATGGGATTTGAAACGCTGGTCGGCGACATGGGATCATCGCTGTCGGGTGGGCAGAAACAACGCCTGCTGATGGCTCGCGCTTTATACCGACAACCCCGGTTACTGGTGATGGACGAAGGGACATCCCACCTCGACCCGGCTCGCGAGCAAATGGTGAATGCCGCAGTAGCTCAGCTCGGCATTACCCGGGTAATCATCGCTCATCGGATGGAGACTATCCGATCAGCCAATCGAATTCTGGTAACCCATGCTGGAAAATTGGTTGATGCCACCGATCAGATTTTGAACATTGAACAAAAATCTAAAATAAATTCATAATTTAGCCGTTCTGGCTTGGTCATATAATCAAGCTGGCCGATCCTACGGAAGATTTATTATATTTACTGCCCGTAGGATGTGTAGCGATATTGTTATGTTTAAGCGAAAACCGACATCTGATTGATGGAATCGAGCATACTTAATCTATCGCCGTTCGCGGCAAGCTGATGGCGGCACGCAAGCCGCCCTCGGGTCGATTGGACAGGGTCAACGATCCTTCCTCTGCCGCGACGACACGAGTGACGATGGCAAGACCAAGGCCAAGTCCAACGGTATCGCGCCGCCGCGCCGTATCGAGCCGGACGAACGGCTGGGACACATATTGAAGCGATTCTTCGGGGATGCCGGGGCCGTCATCATCGACCGTAACGATGACAGCATCGTCGCGCAGATGAAGCGTGATCGATATCGACGCCCCGTAATGGAGCGCGTTCTCCAGGAGGTTCGCAACCGCCCGCTTCAGGCTGCCTCGTCGAACCGTCACTTCGCAGTGATCCGGGCCGCGGTAATCGACGAGATGCCCCTGATCGGCTGCATCGTCTGCCAAGGTCGCGCACAACACCGCGATGTCTGTCAACGTCGGCGTCTCAGGGTCATTCTCCCCGCCCAGATAGGCGAGCAGAGAAGTGACCATGGCCTCCATTTCCGAAATGTCGTTATTGAGTGTCGCGCGCAAATCGGTGTCGGCCACGCCGTCGGTGCGTAAGCGCATCCGTGCCAGCGGCGTGCGGAGATCGTGCCCGACAGCGGCCAGCGCCTCCGTTCGCTCGGCAATCAGGCGTCGGATTCTGGATTGCATCCGATTGAAGGCCGCAATGACTTGGCGGATTTCGATCGGGCCGGCCTCATGGATCGGTTCTGGGTCAACTGCGCCGAACCGGTCGGCTGCATGCGCCAGTCGCCGCAACGGGCTCAGCGTCGTTCGCACCACCATGCTCGCCGACCCGATCACCATCAGGGCCAGGACCGCCGCCAGCAGGACCCGTCCGCGCCACCATTCGCTGTTCCCCACGCCACGCAACGTCTTGAAGGACAGCCAACTGCCGTCGGCGAGCATGAGTCCGCCGGTGATGCGCGTGCCCAGTCCATTGGCACTGCGGCTCATGCGAAGGTCGGCCGCAGCGAGCGAGGGCTCCCAGGCGACAATCTGGCGACGCGTCAGTGTGAGTGCTTCCCCCGACGGCGCAGGAGGTACAGGCGCCCAGCCGGTCTGATAATGCTCGGTCGTCAGTGCTTCGGCGATGGCCGGTCGCCGCTCGGGCGCCGCCTTTTCCAGCAGCTGACGGGCGACAACCAGATGCTCGCCCAGGCGGCGCGCTTCGTCATCACGGATCGATAATTCGCTTGCCCGCTCGTACAGCAGAGTGCTCGCCGCAAATTCCGCAACAACGGCAATCAGCAGGATGACGACGATCCGTCCGATCAGCCCGAGCGGACGAACGCCGAAGCGGATCATTCCCGGGTGACAGTGGTGTTGAACATATAGCCTATACCGCGCACGGTGACGATCGGCGCCTCATGCCCCGCTATCGACAATTTGCGGCGCAATCGGCTTACCAGCACGTCGATGCTGCGATCCGAACTGTCGCCAATGCGGGTCCGCGACAATTCGATCAGCCGTTCGCGCGCAACAACGCGCCCAGCATAATCGATCAAACTGGTAAGCAGGTCGAATTCAGCGCCAGTAAGCTCGACCGACGCATCGGTGGGCGACAAGAGTTCGCGGCGGGCAAGCGCCACTGTCCAGCCGTCGAACCGGATCAACCCCTTGCCGCGTTGCTGCTCGCGCGGCTCGGCTGCAGAGCGCCGCAACAGCGCGCGGACCCGCGCAATCAGCTCCCGTGTTCCGAATGGCTTGCTCAGGTAATCGTCCGCCCCGATTTCGAGCCCGACGACCCGGTCGGCTTCGGTCCCACGCGCACTGATGAAGATAATCGGCACATCGGTGGTCTGGCGCAGCCGACGGCAGAGTTCCAAGCCATCGGTTCCGGGAAGCATGATGTCGAGCAGGATCAGATCGACCGGCCCGGCCTCCAACGCCAGCCACATTTCGGGCGCCGCCGCCGCCGTGCGCACAAGATAGCCGTTTTCCTGCAGCGCTCGCGCCGTCAACGTGCGCAGGCCCGGGTCGTCCTCAACGAGAATGATGGTCGGCCCAGTTGTCATCGCCCTGTGGTAAGTCCGCTGATTCATCCCGTCAACGCGGGTGGCGAGGGACCGTCGCGCAGCAACGATTTGTCACAAAACAGCGACACGCGGGCAACGCGGCGCAGTTATTTAGGCGCCCTGTCAGACGGGCATCCCTGCCCTGTTGAAAGGAAATATTGATGAGCTTGCTCGCCATACTTGCACCAGTCTTCCTGATGTCTTCGGCGCAAGTTGATACCAACAATCAGGCCCAAAACTCCGCCGGGATGGCCTCCTCCAACCGTTGCGACTGGCATAAGCTCGCGCTTCCCTCAGGCCCCAAGGGTGCCATCACGAAGGCGATCCGTTGCACGGACCAAAATGACGGCGTTGCGCAGCGCCGCCGTGATCGGCAAGTCCGCGAGGCATTGGCCGACAGCCCAAAGCCTGCCGGCTAATCGAACACGCTGATCTCGTTGGAATTGGGGCGTGAGCGGCGTGGCCGCTTGCGCCTATTTCCATGATTATCAGCCACCTACACAAAAATTACGAGTATGAAATCCTTGTTGCGCAGCGCCATTGGTGCGCCGGATGCGGGAACGTGATGCTGGGTGTGAGTCCAATCAACTGCGCTTTCGGCGTTCTTCATGGCTGGTAACGCTACCGGATCGGTGCGCCTTCGAGATGTTGTCCAGTGGGCGATCCCGATCCTGGGGTCGCACCAGCGCTTTTTTGCGCTCGCGATCATCTATGGCGTCGGCATCAGTCTGTTGTCGCTGGCAACACCCATTTCGGTGCAGATGCTGATCAACAGTGTGGCGAATACCGCGCTGCCCGCCCCCTTGTTCACGCTCGCGGCCATTCTGTTTGTCCTGCTCATGCTGTCTGGATTGCTCAGCGCGCTGCGAATTTTTCTGATGGAATTGTTTCGCCAGCGCATCTTTGCGCAGCTGGTAGCCGAGATCACCCTGCGGGCCGTCCATGCCCGCAACCCATTTTTCGGCGACGATCGAAAGGGCGACCTGTTCAATCGCTATTTCGAGGTGATGAACCTGCAAAAGGCGGTGCCGTCACTGCTGATCGGGCTGTTTACGATCCTGTTGCAATCCGGGGTCGGTTTTGTCGTCACGTCCTTCTACCACCCGTTTTTCCTTGGCTTCAATCTGCTATTCATCCTGGTTGCCTGGGCGATCTGGCGGTTCTGGTCGCGCGGCGCGATGACGACAGCGGTGGCAATCAGTCATGCCAAATATGAAACCGCCCATTGGCTGGAGAGCGTCGGCGCGTCGAACGGCTTTTACAAATCGAGCCGCCATTTGAGCTACGCCATTGACCGGTCCGAATCACAGACCGCACGCTATGTCACTGCATATCGTCGGCACATGCGCTACAGCTTCACCCAAGCAGTGGCCTATCTGGTGCTTTATGCGGTGGCGAGCGCGGGTCTGCTCGCGATGGGTGGATGGCTGGTCATCCAGGGCCAGTTGTCGATCGGGCAGCTGGTTGCTGCCGAGCTGATCCTGTCCAGCATTTTCTACGGTTTCTCCCAGCTGGGGCCCTATCTCGACATCTTCTACGACATGGTTGTTGCGGTCGAAGAACTGGGTCTGCTTTACGCGATTCCCCAGGAAACACCCGGGCGGCTCACCGGTACCGGCGAGACGTCGGGCGATCTGATATTCTCCGAGGTGCGACTGGACGACATCGCGCTTGGTTGCACGGTCCCACAGCGCGCGCGCCTTGTCGCCGATGCCGATCCGGAAACACAACGCGCCTTTGCACTGCTGCTGAAGCGGCACCGCGTACCCGATCGCGGTTTCATCACGCTAGGTGGCGTCGAATTGGGCGCGCTCGATGCCTATCAGCTACGCAGCGATGTCATCGTGCTCGACCGGCCAACGATCGTCGAATGTTCGATCCGCGATTATCTCGAACTGTGTGCACCCGATGGGGGCCACCACGGGATGATCGAAGTGATGGCGATGGTCGGACTCGATCAGCGGATCGGTGCGCTGCCAAATGGACTGGACACCGTGATTGCTGCCACCGGCTGGCCGCTATCGATCCCTGAAATGATGCGGCTGAAGCTCGCCGGTGCCATCCTGGCGCGGCCCAAATTGCTGGTCATGTCGCCACTGTTCGACATGATTGCGAGCGATACGCTGCAGCAATTGTTTGACGCAATGCGACATTTGCCCGGCAGCATCGTCTATTTCACCAACCGGAAGCTACCCCCATCGCTCGACGGCTATCTTTGGTTGGGCCGGGACACCCAGCAAATCACACCGGACCTGGCCGCGTTCAACGCACTGCGCCACGGAAATGAGGGCCATTGTGCAACCGCACGCTGAAGAGCTCTCTCGCTTCAAAACCCTGCGCGAGCTGCAGACCCCCCATGTCGTGCGCTCGCTGGCGGTCATGCTTGTGCTGGGCATCGTCCTGTCGATCGGGGGGCTGATCTATATTCCATGGGTGCAGACCGCGCCGGGCACAGGCTCGGTAATCGCACTCGACCCGCGCGACCGGGTTCAGAATGTGACTGCGCTGGTTGGCGGCCGGATTGATGCGTGGTTCGTGACGGATGGCAGCCTGGTCAAGCGGGGCGATCCGATCGCGCGGATCGTCGACAACGACCCGATGCTGCTCGATCGCATCCGCGCTGAACGGGCGCAGAAGCTGGCCGAGATTGCCGCCGCAGAACAGGCAGCGCGCACTGCGATGCTCGATGTCGACCGTACTGGATCGCTGTTCCGCGAGGGGCTGGCGGCCCGGCGCGATTATGAAGCCGCGCAAATCAAGGTTGCCGATTACAATGCCAAGATTGCGGCGAGCCGGGCGGCAATCAACAAGGTCGACATCGATCTCAGCCGCCAGTCGGCGCAGATCGTCCGCGCCCCGCGGGCCGGGCGGATCATGACGATCAACGCCGGCGACAGTGCCACAATGGTCAAGCAGGGCGATATGCTCGCCACCTTTGCGCCCGAGGAATCGGCGCGGGTTGTCGCGTTATATGTCGATGGCCGCGATGTGCCGCTGATAAGGGCCGGGCGGCGCGTGCGCCTTGCATTTGAGGGGTGGCCAGCGATCCAGTTCAGTGGCTGGCCCTCGGTCGCCAAAGGGATGTTCGATGGCAGGGTCCGCGCCATCGACCTGTCGGCTTCTGACAACGGCCTGTTCCGGATCCTCATTGAACCCGCGCCCGATCGCGATCCCTGGCCGCAGGAGCCTTTCGTCCGACTGGGAGCAAAGGTGCGCGGCTGGGTGCTGATGGACACAGTGCCGGCAGGATACGAACTGTGGCGACAGCTCAACGACTTCCCGCTCCAATATGAGCGGCCAACGCCTGCAAAGGACAAGCCGGTGTCCAAGGCGAAGGACAAGTTCGATGCGAAATAGCGCCGCTGGCCTGCTCGCGGTCGTCATCACGCTGTTGCTCCCGATGGCCGCTGCCGCCCAGACTCCGCTGACGCTTGATGAAGTGCTGCAATCCTCGCGCCGCCACGCCCCCCAGATCCTGGAAGCGGTGGCGAAAGTGCGCCAAGCTGAGGGCAAGGCTTTGTCGGCAGAAGGCGCGTTCGACACGATCGTCAAGGGTGAGGCGGAAACCCGCCTCACCGGATATTATGACGGCAGCTATGCCGGCGGCACGATCTCCCGTCCGATCGAAAATTGGGGCGGTAGCCTCTATGGTGGCTACCGCGTGTCGCGCGGGCGCTTCCCGATCTATGAGGATGAAAACTTCACCAATCAGCTGGGCGAGATCAAGGTCGGCGCGGTCTTGTCGCTGCTCCGCGATCGGGCGATCGACGACCGGCGCGGGGCCCGGCTGCTCGCCCGCAGCGATGTCGACATCGCCGAGACCGAGCGGCTGCTAACCGCCATTGCCGTGCAACGCCGCGCGATCGGCGCCTATAACCAATGGGTTGCAGCGGGGCTGCGGCTCAACATTTACCGCGACCTGCTGGCACTTGCGCGGGAGCGCCAAACTGGCTTCGAGCGGCAGGTCGCACTCGGTGCGCGACCACGCATCATCCTGACCGAAAACGAACAAAACATTCTTCGCCGCGAGACCCTCGTCGCCCGTGCCGAGCAGGATCTTGCGGCATCGGCCAATGCCCTGTCGCTGTTCTGGCGCGACACGGAGGGCGCACCGTTGCAGCCCGAACCGGCGCGGTTGCCCGGTCGCTTTGCCGAGATACCCACCCGGGTCAGCGACCCTCGCGCATCGCTCGCCGCGCGACCAGATCTTGCCCAGATCGACCTGAGACTCAGCCAATCCTCGATGCGACTCGAGCTCGATCGCAACGCCATGCGGCCCCGGCTCGACCTGAAGGTTGAGGCTTCGCAGGACATTGGCGCCGTCGGTGCCGGCGGCCGCTCACGGGTCGGCACAGAAACAAAGATGGGGCTAAGCTTCACCGTGCCGCTGCAACGCCGCGTGGCCAAGGGGCGGATCGAGTCGACGACTGCGGAGATCGACGCTCTGAAACGCCGCCGCCAGCAGACTGAGGAAGCGATCATCAACGCGCTGGACGCGCTCACCATTGATGTTCGCGCAACCGAAAAGCTCCGAATTCTTGCCGAAGCTGAGCAAGACCGCGCGGCCACCATGGCGCAGGCCGAACGCCGCCGCTTCACTCTCGGTGCAAGCGACTTTTTCCTGGTCAATGTGCGTGAAGAAGCGGCAGCCGACGCTAGCGTTCGCCAGCTTGATGCCACCTATCGTCAAATTGTCGCAAAAGCGGAGTTGGCCGCTGCGGCGGTCGATCTAAAGGCGCTTGGGCTGTTCTGATCGCTCCAATTCGCGTCATTGGCCTGCAAAGCGCCCGATGGATCACGCGAGATTTGACCAGACGACATCACTTGCCGATTCATCATTGTATGGCGGCATGATCGGCAGCCGCTTGATCAACTGTGGCGTGCACTACCGCCGCAGCAGTGTCGGCAAAACTCTGTGTAGCTTAACGCTGCCATTTCCCTTCCGGAAGCTTGAAAAGCCAACCGCGTTGGCCGTTCAAGAGCGCTTTTGTAGATCAAAGTTGCCGCGGCCAGGCGCAGAATCGACGCCAAGTTCGCGCGTTTGACGCCCCCCCCTCAACGGTCTGATCGATGGCTCATTCTAGCCCGGGCCACGGAAGCCCCGGACCAGCATCCACCGCTACAAGGCTGGGCGCCTCGGCTGCGCGCTAACAAGAGTTCATAATTTGCAACTGTGGTGCGCTTGCAGGATCCGAACCTGCGGCCCCCACTTCACGACTTAGTGATCACGATTGAATCTGAAGAGCAATGGGCGACCGATGCGCGGTGCGAGGAGTGTCAACTGACTGTCAGCCGTATCGGACGGAAAAACTACCGCCGCCTGAACAGCGCGCAGACTTCCTCAATAATGTCGGCAAAAATCCGGCTTATCGCTGCTCAGGCCACAACCGCGGTCGATCTGGACGCGAATACCGCCGCAGCTGTTGTGCACGCTGCATAGCGAGCTCAGCCCGGGCGTTACCGCATCGCACTTTTCACCTAGCCGCTGGGCCGAGGCAAAGCCGATCTCGCTCAAGCAGCTGCGCGAGATCGGAATGCCTGGTGTGAAGCGGTCATGGCTGCGGTAGCCGCGGTCGCCATCGCGCTCGACGATCACCTTGATGCCAGCGCGCCCATGGTTGTGGCGTTGGCGCCAGGGCTCATGCTGCCAGCGCTTGGCAGGCGGGTACCAAGGCGCAGCCTGCTTCTGATAGCCGTCGAGATAGCGATGATACGCCGCGGCCACGCAACCGACGTCTTCGCAGGCGTTGCGCTCGCCGACAAAGGCATTCTGCTGTGCCGACAAGACGCTGAGGCGCTCGGGCGATGCACTCCGATATGCCGCTTCCCATTGCAGCGCGAGCCGACGGTGTAGCTGCCCCAGTTCTTCATGCTCGCAGACCAGCCATTGCGCGCGACGAAGAGCGCCCGAACAGGCAAAATCGAGTGATAGCCAACCATCGGGTGGCGGAATCTCGTCGGCATAACTCAGGTGATTATCCCGCTTCATCGCGGCGATACGTTGGCGGTCTTGCTCCGCCCGCTGACGTGCAAGCCGAGCGTCGTTTTGGCGGCGCTCATAGCTGCGCTGTTCAGCGTCGCGCGCATAGCCCGCGTTTCGGTACCAATCACAGCCGCCAAGGCCAATGAGCACGAGAAACAGCATGAACATTTTCATCGGGGGGCACTCCGATTCGCCGGGTCGGCGTCATGACGTCACTTTTTCACGGATCGAGCAGGGAGAATAGCTGAAATACCGAAGCCGCTGGAATCCGGGCAGATCGCGCCGGACAGAACGAGCCCTGCTTGAATCGCTGGCGGGCGAACGCGTGGCCCGCGTCGACAATCGCGGAAATACCGTCAATGACGTCATGATATCGCTTAACCATTAGACCGGTGCTATGTTGGGCGCCGACAAGATCTGAGGAAATCAGCATGCATCGGATTGGCTTGCCCACGGCTTTGTTGCTGGCGCTCATCGCCCTCCCCGCGGTCGATGCCGCCGCACAGGATAACTCGCCGCAGGTCGAGTCGAGGGCTGACAGCCTGCCGGATAATTTCCACGGCAAGATCAGCTATTTCGGCAATTACAGTGGCACACTTTCGACGTGGAAGGCTGAAGACGCACGGCGCCCTTCAAGCGATTGCAAGGAAGGTGGCAGGGGCTGCGGCGGCCGGATCGGCGGCAGTCTCCAGGTC
>JBBQHG010000054.1:0-13513 GCA_038323755.1 Sphingomonadales bacterium | reverse complement strand
CGGGGACAGACGAAGCCATTGACGGAGCGCGCCTCCACCCGGCAAAGCTGCGTGCATGAAACGCCGTACCGGACAAGACCGCAGCATCACCCGCACCTGGCGGCCAGCGACTCAGGCCGTGCGTGGCGGGACCGCGCGTTCCGAATGGGGGGAGACCTCCGAGGCGCTGTTCCTGACCTCCGGCTATGCCTATGATTGTGCGGCCGATGCCGCCGCGCGCTTTGCCGGCGAACAGCAGGGCATGACCTATTCGCGGCTGCAGAACCCCACGGTCGAAATGCTCGAGGAGCGGATCGCACTGATGGAGGGCGCAGAGGCTTGTCGGACGATGGCGACAGGTATGGCGGCGATGACGGCGGCGCTGCTTTGCCAGCTCGAGCAGGGCGACCATGTCGTGGCGGGGCGCGCGGCGTTCGGCTCGTGCCGCTGGCTGGTCGATACGCTGCTGCCCAAGTTCGGCATTCAGACGACGGTAGTCGATGCGCGCGACCCGCAGGCATTCGAGGATGCGCGACAGCCCAATACCAAGGTGTTCTTCTTCGAAACGCCTGCCAACCCGACGATGGATATCGTTGATTTAAAAGCGGTTTGCGGGATTGCGCGGGCCAATGGCATCACATCAGTGGTCGACAATGCCTTTGCCACGCCAGCACTGCAGCGGCCGTTGGACTATGGCGCCGATGTCGTTGCCTATTCCGCGACCAAGATGATGGACGGGCAGGGGCGGGTGCTGGCGGGCGCGGTCTGTGGCACCGCGGAGTGGATCAATGGCACGCTGCTGCCCTTCACGCGCAACACCGGGCCCACGCTCTCCGCGTTCAACGCCTGGGTGGTGCTGAAAGGGCTGGAGACGCTGGACCTGCGCATCCGACGGCAGAGCGAGAATGCGCTGAAGGTGGGGCGTTTCCTGGAAAGCCGCGTGCCGCGCATCCTGCATCCGGGGCTGCCGAGCCACCCGCAGCATAATCTGGCGATGAGCCAGATGGAGGCGTGCGGACCGATCTTCGCGTTCGAGGTGGCTGGCGGGCGCACGCAGGCGCACGGCCTGCTCGATGCGCTGGCGCTGGTCGATATCTCCAACAATATCGGCGATTCGCGGTCGCTGATGACGCACCCTGCCTCTACCACGCATTACGGCGTGGCCGAGGAAAAGCGGATCGAGATGGGCGTGACCGAGAATCTGCTGCGGCTGAATGTGGGGCTTGAGGACCCGGCGGATGTGATCGACGATCTCGATCAGGCGCTGACGGCGGTGGGGCTTTGAGGATGCTGCCCCCTTGTGCTCCTGCGAATGCAGGAGCGCCGCATTATGACGCGCGACACCTGCAACCCAGGGCTCCTGCCTTGGCAGGAGCACAACGGAGCAGGTTGCCATGAAAGCGCTGTTCCCGCATGTCGCTGAAACGCGCGGGGTGATCGTGCGCGTCTCGGTCAGCTATCTGCCCGAACAGTCCGATCCGGCACGCGGGCGCTGGTTCTGGGCCTATCATATCCGGCTGGAGAATGAGGGCGCGTTTGCGGTGCAGCTGCTGACGCGGCACTGGATCATCACCGACGGGCGCGGGCAACGCCATTCGGTGGAGGGCGAGGGTGTGGTCGGCGAACAGCCGCTGATCGAACCGGGCGCGAGCTTCGATTATGTGTCGGGCTGCCCGCTGCCGACGCCGGCAGGATCGATGCAGGGCAGCTATCACATGATGGGCGAGGACGGGGCGGGGTTCGATGTCGACATCCCCAAATTCGCGCTGATCGCACCGGCGGTGATGGGATGAAGCGGACGCATCTGCCTTTGAACGGCCTGCGTGTGCTTGATGCTGCCGCGCGCCATTTGAGCTTTACGCGCGCGGCTGACGAGCTGGCGGTGACGCCGGCGGCGGTCGGCCAGCAGATCCGCGCGCTGGAGGATACGCTGGGGACGGTGCTGTTCCGCCGCACCACCAAGGGGCTGGAGCTGACGCCCGAGGGCGCGGCGGGGCTGGCGGCGCTGCGGCAGGGGTTTCTGGAGTTCGAGGAAGCTGTGCGCGCAATGCAGGCGGGCCAGACCTCCAAATCACTGACGATCGCGGCGCCACGCGATTTTTCCGAGAAGTGGCTGCTGCCGCGGCTGGCGGAGATTGCGCGCGAAGACCCCGAACTGCGCTTCGTGCTGATCAACGCCGATGAGGCGATCGACTTTACCGAAGCCAATCTCGATCTGGCGGTGCGCTGGGGCGAGGGGCCGGGCGAGCATGAGGGCGAGGCGCTCGAATCAGACGGGATGATCACCGTCGAGCGACCCGGCGGCGGGGCGGACACGCGCATCTCCTGGCCGGGCTGCCTCAACGATCCAGCGGTGTCGCTGGTGCAGGTGGGCGATGCCGGGCTCGCGATCGACGCGGCGGCGCAGGGGCTGGGGCGCGCGACGGTGCCCGAACTGATCGCCGCGCGGGACATCGCGGCGGGGCGGGTGGTCGTGATCGGCGAGCCCAAGCCCTACCGGATGGGCTATTGGCTGGTCGCCCCGCTGCCGCAATGGCGGCAGAAAAAGGTCAAGGCGCTGGTCGAGGCGCTCGCGCGGTGACTGAGACGCCGGTGATCGCCGGCGCGCGGGTGCGGCTGCGCCCGCTGGTGATCGAGGATGCTGATGCGCTCCACGCGATCTACAGCGATGTCGAACTGATGACCTGGTGGTCGCACCCGCCGCATGAGCGGTTGGAGCAGACACTGGACCGGGTACAGAAGACCGTGGCGGCCGATGATTGGTATCGCTGGGCTATCACGCTGGCCGGGGATGACAGCGCGATCGGAACCTTGGGCGCGCACGAAAAACGGCAGGGCGGCGTGGTGGAGATTGGCTATTCGCTTGCCCGCGTTCATTGGGGGCGCGGCATCGCGCGGGAAGCGGTGGCCCTGATGATCGATTATCTATTCGAAGTGGAGGGGCATCGCCGTGTTTTCGCCGATACCGATCCGGATAATGTCGCCTCGAATAGCCTGCTGAAGCGACTTGGCTTTACGCTGGAGGGGCGGCTGCGCGGCGAATGGGAGACGCATATCGGGGTGCGCGACAGCTTCATTTGGGGGTTGCTGCGCAGCGAATGGAAAACGCCGCTGTAACGATTGCCGCGACGCTGACGAATGGCTGGCAATTCATTTGCCAAAGGGGCCTTCGTTATGACCAATCGTCTTGCCGTTCCCAGTGACGCCGCTGCTACCGCTGCGCTGCGCTGGTCGCTCGTGCTGATCTTCCTGTTCTTCGGCGTCGCAAAGTTCGCCACCTACGAGGCCGAAGGCGTTGCCAAGATCGCCAGCCACTATCCGCTGTTCGCCTGGATGTATTCCCTCTGGGGTGCCCGGGGCGCCAGCAATGTCATCGGTACGATCGAACTGGCCACCGCCGCCGCGCTCGCCATCGGCGCGTGGTCGGCGCGAATCAGCCTGCTCGGCGGGCTGATGGGCATGTGCACCTTCCTGATCACGCTGAGCTTCCTGCTCGGCGCGCCGCTCTGGGAGCCGGGCTATGGCGCGCCATTCATTGGCGGCATCGCGCAGTTCCTGCTCAAGGACGCCGGCTTGCTGGCAGGGTGCTTTGCCATCGCGGTGGCCTCGGCCCGGCGCGCGGGACTGGCGCGCGCCTGAAGGATCAGCTGGCCATTAAAGCGCCGCGCCGCGCGGGGGCAGACCGTCCGTCGACAAATCGAGCACTTCGATCCGTGGCTGGGGTGAGCGGCTGCGGATGTGCGATCCGGTGAGGGACGTCCAGCGGGCGGTGAAGGTATAGCGCTCGACCCGCAGGATTCCCGGATCCGACGGCGCAAGCGCCAATGGGGCATAACGGCGCCCGTTGATGGCTGTCAGCACGGGTTTGACCCAATTGCCAGACAGCGTCGGGCTTTGTCGCAGAACGCCGGCTTCGGTGACGCGACCGTCTGGCGCGACCCAGAAGCTGATATCGACCCATTGCTTGTCGACCGTATTGACGCCCAATCGCGCCACGTTGCTGGTGTCGAGCTGGTTGCTGCGCTCGGGCAGGTCGATCAGCGGGGCATAAACCAGAACCGGCGTGGTCGCGGTTGGATCAGCCTTGAGCGAGGCAATGATTGTTTCTGCGCCACTGGTGTCGCCCTGTTTCATCAGCAGGCGCACCTGGAGGAGCCGCGCGGTCTTGGCGTAGGAGGCCATGCGGGGATCGGCGTTGCTGGTCAGCGTGGCAATCGCCCGGGCGGCCAACGGGGCGTAAATGCCCGGGCTAACTTCTGCATATTGGCCGTAGAGAATCGCCGTTCGTAAGAGCGCCTGCCCTTCGACCATCGGCAAACCAAGGTCATGCGCCCGGCTCGCCACGCGGGCAAAGGCGCGCGCGGCTTCGTCAGGACGGCCGAAGCGGGCATAGCTGTCGGCCAGGTCTAGTTCGGCCTCGAGAGTCCGCGGATCATTTTTGCCGTAACCCTGGCGCAGGACCCGAAGGACGTCGACCACCGCGCTTTGATACGCGCTGCCTTCGCCCAAATGAACAGCGACCCGGCCGTTGGCCCGCAGCAGATCGGCGACATCGGTGGGATATTGGGCGGCGAAGCGGCGATTACGTCCAAGCGATGCGAGCATGGTCGTTCGTGCGAGCTTGTAATCGCCGGAAACGAACAGGTTTTCGACATGGCGCAGCGTGGCGTCGATATCTTCGCGCGGTGGGCAGCCCCGGGCGATGCAGTTCTTCAACGCGGCTTCGGTATCGGCCAGCCGCTCACCGGTGACGACAATGGCGCCCTCGGCCTCAGCGGGGGTCTTGACCGGTTCCTGGGCGGCAACCAGGCCGGGTGACGCAGCCAGCAACAGTGAAAGCAACATTCGGCGACCAAGGCTAGACACGATGACGTTCTCCCGAACACGACCAGACAAGCATTTAATACGCTAACAACAGCATTTTACCATCAGTTGTTGGGGCTATGTCGTGCGCTCAGGCGTCGATAGCGTCCTCGTCCACCCGTGCCGCATTTTCCTGGATGAAGGCGAAACGGTGGGCGGGGTTGTTGCCCATCAGCCGATCAACCAGGTCCTTCACGCCCGCGCGCTCCTCATATTCCTGCGGCAGGGTGATGCGGATCATCTGGCGGGTCTTGGGGTCCATCGTCGTTTCGCGCAGCTGCATCGGGTTCATCTCGCCGAGGCCCTTGAAGCGCGAGACGTCGACAGTCTTGCCTTTGAACGGCCCGGCCTCAATCTCGGCGCGGTGCGCGTCGTCCATCGCATAGAGCGATTTCGCGCCCACGGTCAGTCGATAGAGCGGCGGCTGGGCGAGGTAGAGATGCCCGCGCCGGACAAGCTCCGGCATTTCCTGAAAGAAGAAGGTCATCAGCAGCGTGGCGATGTGCGCGCCGTCGACATCGGCGTCGGTCATGATCACGATGCGTTCGTAGCGCAGATTGTCGGGCACGCAGTCCTTGCGGGTGCCGCAGCCGAGCGCCTGGATGAGATCGGCAATTTCTGAATTCGCGCCGATCTTGGCGGCGGTGGCAGAGGCCACGTTCAATATCTTGCCGCGGATGGGGAGGATTGCCTGGGTTTTGCGGTCGCGCGCCTGCTTGGCGGAGCCGCCTGCACTGTCGCCCTCGACGATGAAGATCTCTGTGCCCTTGGGATCGTCCGAGGAACAATCCGTCAACTTGCCAGGGAGTCTGAGCTTGCGGGCGGACGTCGCTGTTTTGCGCTTCACTTCGCGCTCGGCCTTGCGCGCGAGCCGCTCGTCCATGCGTTCGAGCACATAAGCGAGCAACGCCTTGCCGCGTTCGGTATTGTTGCTCAGGAAATGGTCGAAATGGTCGCGCACCGCCTTTTCGACGAGGAGCGCGGCGTCGGGGCTGGTGAGGCGGTCCTTGGTTTGGCTCTGGAATTGCGGGTCGCGAATGAAGACGCTGAGCATCAGCTCGCTGCCGGTCATGATGTCTTCGGCGGTGATGTCCTTGGCCTTTTTCTGGCTGACCATCTCGCCATAGCCGCGAATGCCCTTGACCAACGCAGCGCGCAGGCCCGCCTCGTGCGTGCCGCCATCGGGTGTGGGGATGGTGTTGCAATACCAGCTATAGCTGCCGTCGCTCCATAGCGGCCATGAGACTGCCCATTCGACGCGGCCCATCTTGATGCCGCCGGGGCCATCGGGGAAATCCTGCGAGCCGGAGAAAAAGTCGGCAGTCGCGCATTCGCGGGCCGCGATCTGTTCGCGTAAGTGATCGGCAAGGCCGCCGGGGAACTGGAACACCGCCTCGGCCGGGGTGTCGTCGCTGATCAACGCGGGGCTGCACTTCCAGCGGATCTCGACGCCCGCGAACAGATAGGCCTTGGAGCGGGCGAGCTTGTACAGTCGCGCCGGTTTGAAATGCAGCTCTGGCCCGAAAATCTGGTCATCGGGCACGAAGCTGACCGATGTGCCGCGCCGGTTGGGGGTGGGGCCGATATGTTCGAGCGGGCCCTGCGTGATGCCGCGCGAAAAGCGCTGGCGATACAGCTCCTTGTTGCGCGCGACTTCCACCACCGTGTCTGACGACAAGGCGTTGACGACGCTGACGCCGACGCCGTGCAGACCGCCGCTGGTGGCATAAGCCTTGCCGTCGAACTTGCCGCCCGAATGGAGCGTCGAGAGGATCACCTCCAGCGCCGATTTATCGGGGAATTTGGGGTGCGGATCGACCGGGATGCCGCGGCCATTATCGATGATGGTCAGGCGGTTGCCGGGCTCGAGCGTGACTTCGATCCGGGTCGCGTGCCCCGCCACTGCTTCGTCCATCGCATTATCGAGCACTTCGGCGGCGAGATGGTGCAGCGCGCGCTCGTCAGTGCCGCCGACATACATGCCGGGCCTGCGCCGGACAGGCTCAAGCCCTTCCAGCACTTCGATCGAGGAGGCATCGTAATCGGTGGAACTCTTGGGCGCGGCGGCGAACAGATCATCGGACATGAGAGCGGCTATATCCATTGCAGGCGGGCGGTGGAAGCGACGTGCTGTGACATGAATGTCACGCGCGCGCGCATTTGTTGCAGTGCGATGCATACAAAGCCGCGCTCAAGCGTCTGTAGCTCCGTCAACACCCCTGTACGGAGTAAGCTTATGCGTTCCCAGTTCCTCATCGCCCTGTCCACCGGTATCGCGGCGATGGCCATCGCGGCCCCGGCTTCGGCCCAGACCGAGGACAAGCCCTTCGACGGCCTGTATGTCGGCGCCACGGTCGGCTATGATCTTCAGCCGAATGATGTGGGTGAAGCCGTCTCGTTCGACCGCAACCTCGATGGCAATTTTGGCGATACCGTCACCACTGCTGGCGGTGCCGACGCTTTTTCGCCGGGTTTCTGCAACGGTCAGGCACGCGGTGCGACGCGGACCCCGGGCTGCATCAACGATCGCAACTCGCTCGCCTATTCGGGCCGGGTGGGTTTTGATCGCCAATATGGCCACATCGTCGTCGGTCTCGTCGGCGAAGTCGGCAAGAGCCAGATCCGCGATTCGGTCACGGCGTTCAGCATCACGCCAGCCAGCTACACGCTCAACCGCGAAATCCATTACAATGCCGGTCTTCGCGCCCGGATTGGCTATGCGGCTGACCACACCTTGTTCTACGCAACCGGCGGCGGCGCCTATGCGCGCGTGAACAATTATTTCCGCACGACGAACACAGTCAACACTTTCACCACCAATGGCGACACCAACGCCTTTGGCTTTGGCGTTGGCGGCGGCATCGAGCAGAAGATCTCCAAGCATCTGTCGCTTGGCGTGGAATATCTGTTCACACGCCTGCAGGACAAGGACTACCGCGTCCGCGTTTCGGGCGGCCCGGCGACGAGCCCGTTCACGCTCGGCGGCGCTGGCGGCACCGATCTGGCACGGTCATATGATTATTTCCGCTACCACACGATGCGCGCAACGATCGCCTATCGCTTCTGAGCGATCGGCCTTGTGGCAATGAAGAAGGGCGACGGTGGATCATCCACCGTCGCCCTTTTTTCGTTCGTCCGTGGTGTTGCACCAGGCCAGGGTGGTTAGCGGACGCGGGGACCGCCAAAGGGCAGTGGCGGCGGCGGACGGCGATCGCGGCGCGGCAGCTGTGCCTGATAGGCGTGGCTGCAATGCCCGATGCAATAAGGGAAGCCGGGGTTCACCTTTTCCCCGCAAAAGTGGAAATCGGGCTCACCAGGATGGCCGAGCGGCCATTTGCAGATGCGATCGTTGAGATCGAGCAGCGTGGTCTTGCCCGCCATATCGGCGGACGGCTTGGCGGGCACGAGCCGGCGCGGCGGGGCGGGCGTGATCGGTGCCTGCTGCTCGCCGGGTGCCTGGCGGAGGAAACCACCGGGGCCAACCGAACGCATGATGACGGTCGGCGCCTTTTCCACCACTTCGGCTTCGGCAGGCTCGACCGGGTCGGCAGGGACAGCAACCGTTGCAGCAGCGCTTGCAGCCACTGGGGCGGGCGGCGGTGCGACCGGTGCGGCAGCGGCGGCGGGTGCCGGTGCTGCACGCGGGGCGGGCGCGGGCTTGGCCGCAGCCGGTGCCGCCGCAGGCTTGGGTGCTGCGGCTGCCTTTGGCTCTCCATCATTGGCCTTCACCGGTGACGGGCGCGCCTGCAGCCCCAGCCGATGCGCCTTGCCGATCACAGCGTTGCGGCTGACGCCGCCCAGCGATTCGGCGATCTGGCTGGCGGTCAGGCCCTTTTCCCACATCGTCTTCAGCGTATCGATACGCTCGTCAGTCCAGCTCATTCACAATCCTTAAAGCAGTTTTGGCCTTAAACAGTTTTGCCGGCCTTAAAACAGTTGCCGGTTGCAGGCGGCAGCGGCAGCGATTACGCGCCAATACCATGAGCATCCAGCCCTCTTCCAGCGACAGGCCGTCAGCGGTTGCGAATGCCCCGGGCGTGCCGACCATTCGGAACGTCAATTGGGGCGGGCTTCGCACCCTCTATATCAAGGAGGTGCGGCGTTTCTTCAAGGTGCAGCTGCAAACCATCTGGGCGCCGGCGATCACCACCTTGCTGTTTCTGGTGATTTTCACCGTCGCGACCGGCGGAAAAAGGCCGGTGAGCGTCGCTGGCGTCGATGTGCCCTTCGCCGATTTCCTGGCGCCGGGGCTGATCGTGATGGGCATGCTGCAGAACAGCTTTGCCAATGCCAGCTTCTCGCTGCTCGTGGGCAAAATCCAGGGCACGATCGTCGATTATCTGATGCCGCCCCTGTCGACGGGCGAATTGCTGGCGGCAATGGTTGGCGGCGCGGTGACGCGCGCGGTCTGCGTTGGCCTGGCGGTATTCCTGGCGATGCAATTCTGGCCGGGCGTCCATCTGGTGCCGATGCATCCGCTGGCTATTTTGTGGTTTGGGTTGCTGGGCTCGGCCTTTCTCGCGCTGGTCGGCGTGCTGACATCGATGTGGGCTGAGAAGTTCGACCATGCAGCGGCGGTCCAGAATTTCCTGATCGCGCCGCTCACCCTGCTGTCGGGCACCTTTTATTCGGTCGACAAGCTTGCCCCGGCATTCCGCGCATTCAGCCACATCAACCCGTTTTTCTACATCATCTCCGGGTTCCGGTATGGCTTCCTGCTCAACGCCGATTCAAACGTGCTGATCGGCGGCATCGTCATCCTGATGATCGATATTTTCCTCGCGCTGCTCTGCTATCAGCTGCTGCGATCGGGCTGGAAGCTCAAAAACTAAGCGCCCGCAACGCCGCAAAATATAGGTTTCAAATCAATACTTATATCGCTATGCTGCCGTAACAAGGCGGGAGATGGCGATGCGCGCGGGGATGACATTGGCGATTTTGGCTGCGGCCAGTGCATTATCCGCCTGTTCCAACACCGCACCCAGGGCGGAAGCGCAAGCCGCACCGCCGCAGGTCCGTGTCGCCACCGTCGGCGGTGATCAGCAGGCGGCGATGATCAGCGGCGTCGGCACGGTGGCGCTCAGGCGCGAGGCATCGCTTGGCTTTACCAGCCCGGGCCGGATTGCCCGACTGACGGTGAATGAGGGGGACCGGGTGCGCGCGGGCCAGCTGCTGGCCTCGCTCGATACGACCACGGTTTCGGCCGATCTGGCGCGGGCGCAGGCAGAGCGGGTGCGGGCAGCGGCCGAGTATCGCCGCAGCAGCAGCCTGATGGCGCAGGGCTGGATTACCCGGCCACGGCTGGAAAATGCGCAGGCCTCGCTCCAGGCCGCCGATGCGAATGTCAGCGCTGCCCAGTTCCAGCGATCCAATGCGACGATTACGGCGCCGGGCAACGGCATCGTCCTCGCGCGGCTGGCCGAACCGGGGCAGGTGGTTGCGGCGGGCACGCCCGTGCTCGTCATTGGCGAAGTGGCGAGCGGCTATGTGCTGCGCGTGCCGCTGTCTGACCGTGATGCGACGCGCCTGGCAGACGGTGTACCGGCAACGGTGACGCTGGCCGCGATGGGCAACGAGCCGATTGCCGGTCGCGTGATCGAGATTGCCGGGCGCGGTGACCGGGCGACGGGGACCTTCGTCGTCGAGATCGCGCTGCCGAACGATCCGCGGCTGCGTTCAGGCCAGATTGGCGAAGCGACGATCACTGCGACCGGCCAGACGGTGTCGCGCCTGAACGTGCCTGCTACCGCTGTGTTTGCCGCCCGCGCAGGCGAAGCGTTCGTCTATGTCGTTGATCGCGCCAAGCGCCAGGTGCATCTGCGCCGCATCTCGATCAACGAGGCGACCGATGCCGGGATCGAGGTGACGGGCGGGCTTGCGCGCGGCGAACTGATCGCAACCTCACGAATCGACCGGCTGAAAGACGGCATGACGATCGCGCCGATCGGCCAGGCGCGATGAATATCACCGAATTCGCCGTCAGGCGCTGGCAGGTGACGCTGCTGGTGTTCCTGCTGCTGATCACGCTGGGCCTGTCCGCCTTCCTGTCGATCCCGCGATCGGTCGATCCGCATTTTCCGATTTCCGCGACGGTCGTGACGGTGATTCTGCCGGGCGCGGACGCGGCCGATGTCGAGGAGACGATCGCCAAGCCATTGGAAGACGTGCTGCAGGGGCTTGATCACGTTCGCGACATCAATTCCACCAGCACCGACGGGGCAGCCGTGGTGACGGTGAACTTTGAACATGGCACCGATGCCGAGCAGTCGCTCGACCGCGTCGTGCGCGAAGTGAATGCGGTGCGCGATCAGCTGCCGCAGGGCATCCAGCGCATCGCCTTTCGCCGCCCGCGCACGACTGAGGCCGGGGTGCTGCAGCTCGCGCTCGTCAGCGATGACGCAAGCTGGCTGCGCATGGCCAAGTACGCCGACGATCTGCGCGACAAGCTGAACGTGGTGCCGGGGGTTCGCTCCACGACAGTCGATGCGCTTGCGAGGCCCGAGGTGCGCGTCGCGATCGATGCGGGGCGGCTCGCCGAGGCGCGCTTGCCCGCCTCTGCGGTGGCCAATGCGATCACGCAGGGTGGCATAGATCTGCCGGCGGGGGCGGTAACGGGCGCGGGCCGGCGCTTCAACATCGATGCGGGCGGCGCCTATCGCAGCGTCGATGCCGTTCGCAACGTGACGGTGCGCGCGAGCGACGGGCGGCTGCTGCGCGTGGGTGACATCGCCAAGGTCGATTGGGCGGAGGCCGAGCGGCTGCAGATTGCGCGCTTCAACGGCCACCGCGCGCTGTGGGTGACGGTGCGGCAGAAGGACGAGGTCGACGCTGGCACGCTGCGCAACGCGCTCGTGTCGGCGGTTGACGAGTACAAGGCGAATTTGCCGCCGGATATCAAGCTGGAAGTTGCCTTCGACCAGAGCCGTGACATCGCCAAGAAGCTGGCGCAGCTGGCGCGCGACTTTGGGATTGCGCTGGCGTTGGTGCTGATCACCATCTTCCCGCTGGGGTTCCGCCCTTCGTTGATCGTGATGATCTCGATTCCGTTGAGCCTGGCGATGGGCGTGCTGCTGCTATACCTGCTGGGCTATTCGCTCAACCAGATCAGCATATCGGGCTTCATCATATCGCTTGGTCTGCTGGTCGACGATTCGATCGTGGTGACCGAAAATATCGAACGCCACATTCGCGACGGCGATCCGCCGATCACCGCCGCGGTCAACGGTACGCGGGAGATTGGCGCGGCAGTGCTGGGCGCGACCGGCGTGCTGCTGTTCGCCTTCCTGCCGCTCACCTTTCTGCCCGAAGGCGCGGGGGACTTTGTGCGCGGTCTGCCGATGGCGGTGATCGTGACAGTCGCCAGTTCGCTGATCGTGTCGCTGACGATCATTCCCTTCATCGCCAGCCGGCTGCTGAAACCTCATGCGGCGGAGGGCAATGTGCTGCTGCGCGGCATCATGGGCGGCATCCAGACCCTGTATTCGCCGCTGCTGCACGCAGCCCTCAACCGGCCGCGTATCTGGTTCTGGGGGGCGCTGATCCTGTGCATCGGCGCGTTCGGGCTGGTGCCGGTGCTGGGTCTCAGTCTGTTTCCCTCAGCCGAGACGCCCTATTTCCTGGCGCGGGTGGAGACGCCTGAGGGCAGCAGCATCGCGGCCACCGACAAGGCGGTGAAGGATGTCTCCGCGATCATCGCCCGCGAAGGCGCCGTGGTGAACCGGATGGAGAATGCCGGGCGCGGCAACCCGCAGATCTTTTACAACATCTTCCCGCGTGAGGAGCGCGCCCGCTACGGCGACATCTTCGTGACAATGAAGGATTGGGACGTGCGCGACAGCCCGCTGATGCTGCGGCGGCTGCGCGAAAAGCTCGCCACCTTCCCCGATGCGCGGGTGACAGTGGTGAATTTCGAAAATGGTCCGCCTGTCGAGGCGCCCGTTGCGGTGCGCGTGCGCGGGCCAGACCTGAAGGTGCTCAAGCAACTGTCCGACAAGGTCATCGCCCAGCTAGAGCAGGTCAAGGGCCTGCGCGATATCGACAGCCCGGTGGCGTATGACCGGGTCGACATGGATCTGGGCCTTGATAATGCCAAGGCGGGGCTGCTCGGCGTGGCGCCGGGCGAGGCGCGGCGCGCGGTGCGCCTCGCCATCAGCGGTGAACAGGCAAGCCGCCTGCGCGACAATGAGGGCGATAGTTGGCCGGTCACCGTCCGACTGCCGCTGCCGGGCAACCAGCCGGTGTCGGCGCTTGGCCAGGTCTATGTGCCCACGCTGGCGGGCGGCAGCATTCCGCTGCTCGAGATTGCCAGCCCCAGGCTGAAAAGCGTGCCGCCGCAGATCACCCGCTACAAGCTGCAGCGCACGGTGACGATTACCGCATATAACCAGCCCGGCATGCTGACGTCCAAGCTGACGACAGAGGTCGAGAAGCGCTTCAAGAATATCGATCTGCCCGATGGCTATTCGCTGAGCCTGGGCGGCGAGGCGGAGGCGGCATCGCGCAACTTCTCCGGGCTTGGGCCGATCATCCTGCTCGCGACATTCGGCATCATCGGCGTGCTGGTGCTGGAGTTCGGGCGGTTCAAGGAAACCGCAGTGGTGGCAGGCGTGGTGCCGCTGGGGACGTTTGGCGGGCTAGTCGCGCTGTTGTTGACGGGCAATTCGCTGTCGTT
>JBBQHG010000053.1:0-13664 GCA_038323755.1 Sphingomonadales bacterium | reverse complement strand
TTCCTGCCCGCCAACCCGACTGACACAGGCTATCTTTGGGGCAAAGGCGCGCTTGATTTTGCTGGCGGCACCGTCGTCCACATCAATGCCGGTATCGCCGGTCTGATGGGCTGCTTGGTGATCGGACCACGGCTTGGCTTCAACAAGGAGCCGATGCCACCGCACTCGCTGACAATGACGATGATCGGTGCTTCGCTGCTGTGGGTCGGCTGGTTCGGCTTCAATGCCGGGTCCAACCTGGAAGCCAATGGCGTCACCACCGTTGCCTTCATCAACACCTATGTCGCGACGGCCGCTGCGGCGATTGCATGGGCGATCATCGAACAGATCGTCCACAAGAAGCCGTCCCTGCTGGGTGCGGCAACCGGCGCGGTTGCCGGCCTCGTCGCGATCACCCCGGCCTCGGGCTATGCCGCGCCGATGACGTCGATCGTGCTCGGCTTTGTCGTGTCGATCGTCTGCTTCTTCTTCGTGACAACGGTGAAGAAGGTGCTGAAATACGACGACTCGCTTGACGTGTTCGGTGTCCACTGCATCGGCGGGATCGTCGGCGCGCTCGGCACCGCCGTCTGCGCCGCGCCATCGCTCGGTGGCCAGGGCTATTTCGACTATACCGTGACACCGGCCGCGTTTCATCCTGAGCAGTACGACATGGTCGCGCAGCTATGGGTTCAGGCGCAGGCTGTTGGGATCACCCTGGGCTGGTCGGGCGGCGTCTCGCTGATCCTGTTCCTGCTCCTCAAGTTCACGATTGGCCTTCGTCCCTCAGCCGAAGTCGAAGCCGATGGCCTCGATATCAGCGAACATGGCGAGCGTGCCTATAACTACTGACAAGATCGGGGTGCAGCCAAGACTGCACCCCCACCCAGGTTCCTCCTGCGAACATCCTCAGGCCGGTGCGGCAACGCACCGGCCCTTTTTTTGCGGAACGCGGTGACATCGCAACGCCACTCGCCAGCTCGCTCAAGCGGCGTCCGGCGCAAATACGCGGAGCCGGTGACCATCAGGGTCGACCGCAACGAAGGTGGTACCAAAGCTCATCCGTGTCGGCGCCTGCGCGATCGTCAAACCGCGCCGCTTCCAGTCGGCATGCGTCGCCTCAACCGCCGCTGCATCGGCAACGGTGAAGGCGATCTCACTGGCGCCGGTCTGGCCGCTGCTCGTCGGCTCGACAGTCTCTTTCGACCATAGACCGAGCATCACGCCGTCCCTGAGCGGCAGCAGGGCAATGTCGGGCTTTTGATCGACGATCGGAATGTCGAGCAAGGCGGTGTAGAGTTGCGCGCTGGCTGCATGGTCTGCAACGTGCAAGAGCAGAAAGCTGAAGTCTGACATGGTCGGTCTCCTCGGATCGGCGGTGCCCGGGGTTGGGCGCCGGCGAGGAATCAACTACTCCGCCATGCTGTCAGTTTATGTCAGCAGCCATCACCCCAGGCTATTGGTCGGGGATGCCCTGCAGCGTGCGCCACTCCTTGAGCAACGCCGCCCGCCGCCGCGGGTATCGCTCGGTTATGACATCCAGCGCGGTGATCCGGTCGGTCCTGAAATGGCGATAGCCCTGGCGCAACGCGCACCAGGCGACGACGACGCGCACCCGATCATAAAAGGCTAGCACAAACGGCCATATCGTCCGCTCGGTGCTGTTCCCTTGTTCATCAGCATAGGCGATTTGCATCTTGCGCTCGAACCGGATCGCCTCGCGGATCGTGGTGAGCTCGGCATCACCGGCCGCGATTGGTGCACCGGGGCCGATCAGCAGGCCCGACGCATCGATGCTATCCCTAAGGTCGTCGGGCAGCACCGCGCCAATCTTGGCCAGCACATTGCGCGCCGCCTTGCCCAGCGATCCGTCCGCTCTTTCCGAAACCCAGCGCGAGCCAAGCACCAGCGCCTCGATTTCCTCCTCGGAGAACATCAATGGCGGCAGCATGAAACCCGGGCGCAGTACATAGCCCACGCCCGCTTCGCCATCGATGGGCGCGCCTTGCGCCCGCAAGGTGTCGATGTCGCGGTAGAGGGTCCGCAACGACACGCCGAGCTCTTCAGCCAGCGCGGCGCCCGCCACTGCGCGCCGATGCCGTCGCAGCAACTGAACAAGGTCGAGCAGGCGCTGTGTTCGAGACATGGTGGCGGCACTCCTGGCAATGCCGAAGCATAGCCCATGCTGCCACGCATTGGCAGCAGGGTGCCACCAGTTTCACCGCTTCGGCCAGGAATTGCTGGCTCGCGCCCACGCTACCCTGATCACCCGTTCGCCTCGGGCTCATGGGCTTCGCTGGCAGACGGCGGGGTTTGCAGGGACGCTGCCATGGCCGCCGGGTCCTCGGCGGGTGCCGGTATGTCAGGCCCTTTGCCCGCACGCCGCGCCAGCACGGTCGCGCCGAGCAGAAAGCCCCCCGGCACCAGCAGGGCGGCGGCGACAAGGCCGATCCGGTTCCAGTCTTTTCTATCCACGCCCGTGCTTTAGGCGATCAGGCAAGGTCCGCCAGTATGAAATCGGCACAGCGCTCGCCGATCATGATCGACGGTGCATTCGTGTTACCCGATACCAGCTTGGGCATGATCGAGGCATCGGCGATATACAGCCCCTCCACCCCGCGCACGCGCAGCTTCGGGTCGCACACCGCGCCGTCGTCTGATCCCATCCGGGCAGTGCCGACCGGGTGATAGATTGTATCCGCGCGCGCGCGGATCAGCCGGTCGAGCGCATCGTCGTCGTCGAGGTCGATGGGGTTGCGGTCGCGCCCCTTGTACTTGGTGAGCGGCGGCGTTTCCATGATCCGGTACATCGCCTTTACGCCCTTTTTCAGCAGTGCGATGTCGCGCGGGTCGCTCAAAAATTGCGGGTCGATCAGCGGTGCTGCGCGCGCATCGATGGAGGCCAGACGGACCGTTCCCTTGCTTTCGGGTCGCAGCACGCAGACATGCCCCGAATAGCCATGCGCCTTCACCACGGTGCGGCCATGATCCTCAAGCGCCACCGGGAAAAAATGCAGCTGGATGTCGGGCGCGGGGGCATCGGGGTCGATCTTCAGGAAACCGCCTGCCTCGGCATAGTTTGTCGTCATTGATCCCTGGCGCTTGCGGAACCACTGGATCACGCCGATCGCCGAATTGACGAGTCCGGTCAGCGACTGACCGATGAAACGCGTGTCGTCGCATTCGTAAGCGGCGGAATAATCGAGATGATCCTGCAGATTGCCACCGACATCGGGGCGATCGACGCGCACGGCAATGCCCATGTCGCGCAAGTGGGCGGCCGGGCCGATGCCAGACAGCATCAGCAATTGCGGCGTGCCGAACGCACCGCCCGCCAGCACGACGGCGCGCCTCGCTCTAATCTCGCGCGGTTCGCCATCCTGGGTATAGGCAACACCCCAAGCGCGCTTGTCGTCGAACAACACGCGTTCGGCGGTCACATTGGTGATGATCTGAAGATTGGCCCGGTCCTTGTGCGGCTCGATATAGGCGCGTGAGGCACTCCAGCGCTCTGCATTCTTCTGGGTTACCTGAAACAGGCCAACCCCTTCCTGCCGCGCGCCGTTGAAATCATCGTTGCGCGGAATCTGCAGATTGGCACCCGCCTCGACGAAATCGAGCGACCCGGGATTGGGGGAAACCTGATCGCTGACGCACAGCGGGCCATCGCCGCCATGATAGTCGCTGGCGCCGTGGACATTGCCTTCTGATCGTTTGAAATAGGGGAGAACCTCGTCATAGGACCAACCCGGGCATCCGGTTGCCGCCCAATTGTCGTAATCCCATTTATTGCCGCGGATATAGACCATGCCGTTGACGGCGGATGAGCCGCCCATGCCCTTGCCGCGCGGCTGATAGCCCCGTCTCCCGTTCAGGCCGGGTTGCGGCACTGTTTCGAAGCCCCAATTGGTCTTGGGGGTCTGGAACGCGACAAACCCCGGTACGCGGGTACGAAGCCCGGTATTGTTGCCTCCGGCTTCCAGCACGACGACCTTGTACTTGCCGCCCTCGCTCAGCCGGCCGGCGACGGCGCTCCCGCCTGATCCACCCCCGACGACGACGATATCGGCTTCTTCCAAGTCTCTTCCCCTCGGTGTGCCTGGCGGTCACGCCAGTGCTGCTTGATCGATTCCGACGTTTCCCGGCTACCGTCATGGCTCCATCCCGGCGGCATCACGATATAGCCGATCTTGGCACGCAAGCCCGGCGCTGCCCACACATCTTTGGCAATGCCGATCCATTCGTGGAACGCCGCCCACAGCACATTGAAGCTGCCAAGCTGCCTGACGATGCCATAGCGCGGCCGATCATCATCGCGTTCGGCCACGAATGTCCCGAACATCCTGTCCCAGATGATGAACACCCCGGCATAGTTGCTGTCGAGATAACGCGGGTTGGTGGCGTGGTGCGCGCGGTGGTGCGACGGGGTGTTCATCACCGCCTCAAACCAGCGCGGCATCCGGTCGATCACCTCGGTATGGATCCAGAATTGATAGATCAGGTTGATGCCGCCGACGAACAGCAGCATCGCCGGGTGAAAGCCGATCAGCACCAGCGGCAGGCGGAACAGAAAGCCCAGCGAGATAAATCCCGTCCAGGTCTGCCTGAGCGCGGTCGACAGGTTATAATGCTGGCTGGAATGGTGGATGACATGGCTCGCCCAAAACCAGCGCACGCGGTGTGCCGCGCGGTGAAAGGCGTAATAGAACAGGTCGTCGAGCAGGAAGGCGATGACGAACCAATACCATTTCCAGCCGACATCGAAGAGCCGGAACTGCCACGCCCACATCGCGATCGCAAACGCCGTGCCGCCAACGATCACCCCTGCCACCGTGCTACCGAACCCCAGCGACAGCGAGGTCAGCGTGTCCTTCGGCTCATAGCGGGTCTTGTCGCGCGCCCAGGCCACCAGCATTTCCGCCAGCACCAGAATGATGAAGACGGGGACGGCATATTGGACGGGATCGGGCAAGGTCATGGCGCTTGCTTACACCAGTGTCAGTGGTGCTGCCAGTGCCCGTGCATCATCGGGAAAGACGTTGATCAGGGTAACGCTCCCGAACAGCTTTTCGCCGGTATCGATCGTCACGCCTTCCACCGCGTCGCGCATGGCAATGGGGGGCACCAGCCGGCGCGCCGCGACCTTGGCGCCGTGCCGCTTGAGGACCGCGACCGTGCCGTTGCCGGCCACAAGGGCGGCATTGCCATCCTTGCTGACGATCGCGCGCCGCGCCTCGAACCCGGCGAGCATCTCCTCGGCAATCAGGCACGCCTCGTCCGCGCTGGCGATCTTGCCCTCGCCAAGCCGCAATAGCCGCGCGAGCAGCGCAAGGCCAAGTACGCCGACGACCGAGATGATCACTTGGGTCAGGGTCATCGCGCGGTCATGCCCCGGCCGCCAGCGCGTCCAACGTGGGGCGGATGCCCGACAGGTCATAGCCGGCCCCTGCCGCCTGGCGCACCAATGTTTCGGGATCGGCACCGCCCCTGGCCATCGTCAGCGCCCAGAGATGGCATGATCGCGTGCCGGATCGGCAAAAGGCGAGCACAGGCCCGGTCGCACGCGCCAGTGCCTCGGCCATCGCTTCAAGTTGGGGATGGCCAATACCGGCATGGCCAACGGGGATCGCAACATAGCTGAGCCCGCTGGCGGCAGCCGCCGCCTCGAGTCCAGCGCCAGCGGGCTGGCCGGCTTCCTCATCTTCGGGGCGGTTGTTGATGACGGCGACGAAGCCGGCGCCGGCAATCTCGGCCAGGTCATCGACCTCGATCTGGGGGGCGACGGCAAAGTCAGGATTAAGGGGGCGGATCATTGTGACTCCCGGATCACGGCCAGAAAGGCATCACCGTAAGCCTCCATCTTGCGCGCGCCAATCCCCGTAATCTGTCCCAGCGCGACCCGCGACGATGGCTTCAGCGTCGCCATCTCGCGCAACACCGAATCGTGGAAGATCACATAGGGCGGCACCTTGGCCTCGGTGGCGAGCTCGCGCCGCTTGGTGCGCAGCGCCTCGAACAGCGGATCATTGGGCATATCGGCGCTGGCCGCGCGCCGCCTGCCGCCCGCCTTTTTCAGCGGCGGCGCGACGATCTGTACCGCTGCCTCGCCCTTCAGCACCGCGCGTGCATCGCCGCCAAGGCTTAGCCCGCCATGCTCGGTCGTCGTCAGCAGCCCGCGCGCCTGCAACGCCCGTGACAGGGGCCGCAGCAGCGCCGCCTCCGCGCCTGAAACGATGCCGAACACACTCAGCCGGTCATGCCCCAGCTTCTCGACCCGCTCATCGGTCGCCCCCGTCAGTACTTTTTCGAGATGCCCCACGCCAAAGCTTTGCCCGGTGCGGTACACCGCCGAGAGAAATTTACGCGCGAGTTCGGTCGCATCGATCAGCGCGGGTTTCGACAGACAGTTATCGCAATTGCCGCACTCAGCGGGCGGATCCTCGCCGAAATGGCGCAGCAGCATCGCCCGGCGGCAGCTGCCCGTCTCGACCAGTGCCGACAGCGCCTGCAACTGCGCCCGTGACACTGCCTGCCGCTCGGGCTCGACCTCCGCAATGCGCTGCTGCGCGCGCGCAAAGTCTTCCGCCCCCCAGAAGAGATGCGCAACGCTTGGGTCGCCATCTCGCCCCGCGCGCCCCGTTTCCTGATAATAGGCCTCGATCGACTTCGGCAGCCCGGCATGCGCGACGAACCGGACATCGGGCTTGTCGATGCCCATGCCGAACGCGATCGTCGCGCAGATCACCATGTCCTCGCTCGCCACGAACGCCTCCTGGTTGCGCGCCCGCACCGCCGGATCGAGCCCGGCATGATAGGCGCGTGTCGGCCGCCCGGTGCTGGCCAGCTGCTCGGCGAGTCGTTCAGTCGCGGCGCGGGTCTGGGCATAGACGATGCCGGGCCCCGGCGTGTCGCGGATCACCTCGATGATCTGGCGCGCGGTGTTGTCGCGTGGGGAAATCATGTAGCGGATATTAGGGCGGTCGAATCCGGCGATGATCAGCCCGTCCTTGGGAATACCAAGCTGATCGAGAATGTCGGCGCGGGTATGCGCGTCGGCGGTCGCGGTCAGTGCGAGCCGGGGGACATCGCCGAATTCGTCGAGCAAGGGCCGCAGCAGGCGGTAATCGGGGCGGAAATCATGCCCCCATTCGCTCACACAATGCGCCTCATCAATCGCGAACAGCGCGAGCGGCGCCTGGCGCAGCAGGGTGCGGAACGAGTCGTTCGAGGCGCGCTCGGGCGCGACATAGAGCAGATCAAGCGCGCCGCGCCGGAACCGCGCGACCGTTTCCGCCTGGTTGGTATCAACTGACGTCAAGGTGGCGGCGCGAATGCCGATCGCGTCGGCGGCGCGGAGCTGATCATGCATCAGCGCTATCAACGGCGAGACAACGACGCATGTCCCCTCCAGCACCACGGACGGCAGCTGATAGCAGAGCGACTTGCCCGCGCCCGTTGGCATCACCGCCAGCGTATTCTCGCCTGCCATCACGCGCGCGACGACATCGCCCTGCACCCCGCGAAAGGCCGGAAAGCCAAAGGTCTTTTGTAGCGTGTCGAGCGTTGAGGGCATAATCGATGCGCTACCGGTGAAGCGCCCATCACCGCAAGGGAGCATACCATATGACTGGCAATAATGCCCATTCCGATCGCCTCCACGGCAAGATCGCGCTCGTCACCGGCGCGGCGCGCGGCATCGGGGCGGCCATCGTCCGTGCCTTTGTCGCTGAAGGGGCGACAGTGTGGATCACCGATATCGATGGCGAGGCGGGCGCAGCGCTTGCAAATGAAATCGGCGGCAATACGCGGTTCCTGCCGCTCGATGTGGGCGATGAGAGCGACTGGGAAGACGTCATGGCGGCACTCCTGAAGCGCGATCGCCGGCTCGATATCCTCGTCAACAATGCCGGCATCACGGGCTTTGAGGACAGCACCGGTCCACATGATCCCGAACATGCCTCGCTCGCCGAATGGCACCGGGTCCACCGCGTCAATCTCGACGGCACTTTTCTGGGCTGCCGCTATGCCATCCGCGCCATGCGAGCGCACGGCACCGGCGCGATCATCAACATGTCGTCGCGCTCTGGGCTGGTCGGCATCCCGGGTGCCGCCGCCTATGCTTCGTCCAAGGCGGCAATCCGCAACCATACCAAGTCGGTTGCGCTCTGGTGCGCGCAGCAGGGCATGACGGTGCGTTGCAACTCCATTCACCCCGCCGCGATCCTGACCGGCATCTGGGAGCCGATGCTCGGCGAAGGGCCAGACCGCGCCGATCGGATGGCCGCGCTGACCAGGGACACCCCGCTCCAGCGCTTCGGCAGGCCAGAAGAGGTTGCAGCGATGGTGGTGTTTCTGGCCTCTGACGAAGCCACCTATATCACCGGCAGCGAATTCGATATTGACGGCGGCCTGCTCGCCGGCTCCGCTGCGTCACCGGGCTAGCGCCGTTCCGCCTTGTTTTGGCCATCCGCGCACGCTTGTATATCTGTCACCGCTGCCCCATCAGGAACGCCCCATGCCCAAGCGATCACGCCGCCTTGCCGCTTATGGCCTTGTGCCTGTGCTGGCGGTGATCCCCTTCATCGCCGTGCAGGCTGCCAAGCCGCGGCCCGGCAGCTTTGTGGTCTCCGGCGATGGCGTCATGCCCGCGCGCATCGGCGGCCAGCCCGGTCGCATCCGCATCACGCCCTGGGCGCCGCCAGCGCCGATCCTCAACCCGGATATCGCGAGCCGCGTCGGTCTCAAGGGGGGCTGGTTCGGCTTTGCGCTCAAGGTCGGCCCGGTCAAGGTGCCGGGCAAGACCGACGTGACGAAGCTTGCTTTTGGCGGGTTCGATTTCAAGCGCCGCGTGGTCTGGTTTGAACGCCGCTATGATGCCGGTGCCGACGGCGCGATCGGCCCTGGCGGCGTCCCGGCAGACGTCATCCGCTTCGATCTCCGGAGCCCCCAGCCGGGCGAGCGCCAGGTCGTGATGCCGATGGTCCAGAGCCTGTTCCTGCCGACCTTCACGCGGGTGATGGTGCGCGGCAAACCACTCAACATCCTGTTCGATCCGCAACATGTCCGCACGCTGGCGACCGCGGGAGCGGGCGCTCAGATCGCCGCCGCCAATGGCGGCCAATTGACGAGCGGGCAGGGCAAGGCGGAAATCGCCTTCGGCATCGATCGCCCGGTCCGCACGCTGAAGCTGGCGGCGCCCCTCATGGTCGGCCCGCTGCGAATCGATTCGCTGTCGGTGCGGATTGCGGATGGTGGCTCGATCTCGGGCATTCCCGATGCCGATGCCGATCCGGACGAAATCGTCGTCACTGCAGGCAAGAAGCGCAGCGGCCGGGACGTCCTCATCATCGGTCGCGAGCAGCTCGATCGCTGCTCCTCGATCACTTATGACAAGCGCGCCAAGACGATCACGCTCAGCTGCGCCTGAGCGTCTACGGCCTCACTCCGCCGCCAGCGCGCCTTCTTCCTCGGCGCGTTCCTGCGCCTGGCGGTTCCACATATCCGCATACAACCCGCCCTTGCGCAGCAGCGCCTGGTGCGATCCGCGCTCGACCACTTCGCCCGCCTCCAGCACCACGATCTCATCGGCATTGACCACGGTCGACAGGCGGTGCGCGATGACGATGGTGGTGCGGCCCTTGCCGATCGCTTCGAGCGTGTCCTGAATATCGCTTTCGGTCCGGCTGTCGAGCGCGCTGGTCGCCTCATCGAGGATCAGGATCGGCGGGTTCTTGAGCAAGGTGCGCGCAATCGCCACGCGCTGTTTCTCGCCGCCCGACAGCTTCAGCCCGCGCTCGCCGACCCGGGCGTTATAATGGCCCGGCTGACGCGCAATGAAATCGGCGATCTGCGCGCCGCGCGCGGCTTCCTCGATCTCGGCCTGGGTCGCGCCCGCGCGGCCATAGCCGATATTGTAACCGATCGTGTCGTTGAACAGCACGGTATCCTGGGGCACGATGCCGATCGCCGCGCGCAAGCTCGTCTGCGAAACTTCAGAGATATCCTGCCCGTCGATCGTGATCCGCCCGCCAGTCAGGTCATAAAACCGGTACATTAGCCGCGCGAGCGTCGATTTGCCCGCGCCCGATGGGCCCACCACGGCGAGCGTGTGGCCAGCTGGGATATCCAGATCGATGCCCTTCAAAATCCGCCGTGCCGGATCATAATCGAAGACGACATTTTCGAAGCGGACATGGCCTTTGCCGACCACCAGATCGGGCGCGCCGGGGGCATCTGTCACTTCGGCAGGCGCATCGATCAGGTCGAACATCGCCGCCATGTCGATCACGCCCTGCCGGATCGTCCGGTACACCATGCCGAGCAGGTCGAGCGGGCGGAACAGCTGCGCCAGCAGCGTCGACACAAGCACCACGTTCCCGGCGTTGAACTGCCCTTGGCTCCAGCCCCAGACGACCAGCGCCATGCCGCCCGCCATCATCAAATTGGTGATCAGCGATTGCCCGATATTGAGCCAGGCGAGCGAATTCTGGTTGCGCACCGCAGCCGTCGCATAAGCCGCCATCGCGCCGTCATAACGCGTCGCCTCGCGCTCTTCGGCGCCGAAATATTTGACCGTCTCGAAATTCAGCAGCGAATCGACTGCATGCGCGACCGCGCCGGTGTCGAGATCGTTCATCTGCGCCCGCAACGCATTGCGCCAATCGGTGACGATGCGGGTAAAGGTGATGTAGACGGCAACCATCGCGACGGTGCCCAGCACCAGCCACAACCCGAATTTCGAATAGAAGATCTGCAGCACCAGCCCGAGTTCCAGTACCGTCGGCGCGATGTTGAACAGCAGGAAATACAGCATCGTATCGATGCTCTTGGTCCCGCGCTCGACCACCTTGGTGACGGCGCCGGTGCGCCGCTCCAGGTGAAAGCGCAGCGACAATTGGTGAAGGTGCCGAAACACTGTTGCCGCCAGCCGCCGGGTCGCATCCTGTCCGACGCGTTCGAACACCGCGTTGCGCAGATTATCGAACAACACCGATCCGAACCGCGCGGCGGCATAGCCCACCACCAGCGCCAGAATCAGCGTGGTGGCGCTCCGGTCGCCGGCGGCCATGTCGTTGACCACGCCCTGCAGCGCGAACGGCGCGCCGTAAACCTGCACCAGCTTGGACGCGACCACCAGCAGCAGCGCGATCACGATCCGCAGGCGCAGCGCGGGCTGATCCTTGGGCCACAGATAAGGCAGAAAACGCCGCAGCATCGGCCATAGGGGCGGCTCGGGACGGTCGGTGGTGGAGGATGTATCAGGCGGCATTGTCATTCCATGTAGGGGCGCAAGCCGCTCGGGGAAAGCATTTCGCGGAACTCTTTACCCGGTTCGTCGATTGAAGCCTTGACTGAAACGCGAACGCCGGGAGACGATGATGGAGCCGCTATTATACGTCATGGCGATCATGGGCTGTGCCGATGGCAGCACAATGTGCGCCGAAGCCCGTGTCGAACCCGCCCGCTATCGCACGGCGCAGGCCTGCCAGGCGGCCATGCCGGCAGCACTGATGCGCAATAGCGATCTTGCCTTCCCGGTCATCAGTGCGTCATGCAAGTCAACCGGCGCTACCATCGCCGATCGTCGCCCCGCGCGCGGTCGCACAGCCGGCTGATCAGCCACCGCGCGGTCGCGTCCAAAGATCGGCAGGACGGGGCGACGCCGGGAAAAGTTTTGCCCGCTTGCTCGCCATCCCCCGCGCTTGCCACATGAATCCCAGCTTCTGGAGCGTCGACGTCGTCACCCGGTGATCCCACGCCTTTTCGCCGCGCTCGGCAACCGTCCGCCCGATCGCCCCGTAAATCGCCGCCGCGGCCAAAATAGCCCAGGCCGAGCGAAAGCCGAGCGCCGGGGTGCCGAACCGCGCACTGGCCTCAAACCCCGCCGCCCGGTCGGCCAGCCGCTGCGCCAGCACCGCCAGCCGCTGGCGAAACGGCGGCTTCATGTGCTGGCCCGGCGGGATATCCATCTCCACCAGCCATTCGACCGGCAGATAGCAGCGCCCGACCCGGTCATCCTCCTCGATATCGCGCGCGATATTGGCGAGCTGAAATGCCATGCCCAGGTCGCATGCGCGGTCGAGCGTCGCCTCGTCCTGCGGATCGACCCCCATCACCACCGCCATCATGCAGCCGACAACGCCCGCGACATGATAGCAATAGCGCATCAGGTCATCCTCGGTCAGCGGCCGCCAGTCGTCAGCGTCGAGCGCGAACCCGGCGATATGATCGCGGGTAAAGTGATGCGGCAGGCCGGTCTCGGCAGCGACGAAGCGCAGTGCATCGAACGCGGGGTCGCCGACCCATTCGCCCGCGAGAGCCGCCTGCGTCCGATCGGTCAGCAGCGCAAGCCGTGCATGCGGATCGTCCACCACCGTCATCCCGTGGCCATGGTCCTGCCCATCGGCCAAATCGTCGCACGCCCGGCACCAGGCATAAAGCAGCCAGGCCCGCTCGCGTGTTTCGGGCGCGAACAATCGGCTCGCTGCGGCAAAGCTCTTGGAACCGCGCGCAATCGATTCATGCGCCGTCGCGACAATCGCCGCGCGCGAGGGGAAGCTTTGGCCGATTGCCACAGGTCAGTGCATCAAAACCCGTTCGTTTCGAGCGATGTCGAGAAACATGCCACAGACGCTGCGCACGGTGTCTCGACGTCGCTCGATACGAACGGACAGTTTAAGGCGTCTCACAGGTCCTTGCTACCGATCTGCGCGATCGTCGTCACCGGCACATGCGCCGCCATCTTTGCCAGCAATCCATCCAGCGTCGCGTCCACCAGCATCAGCCCTTGATGCTGTGGGCGGATAAAGCCCACCTCGCCCATCTTCGCGGCAAACGCGATCAGGCCGTCGTAAAAGCCGGCCACGTTGAGCACGCCCACCGGCTTGCAGTGATAGCCCAGCTGCGCCCAGCTCAACGCTTCCCACAATTCGTCCATCGTGCCGGTGCCGCCGGGCAGCGTGACGAAACCGTCCGACAGATCGGTGAACGCCTGTTTGCGTTCGTGCATCGTACGGCAAACATGCAGGTCGGTCAGCCCGCGGTGCGCCACTTCGGCGTCGACCAGCGCTTGCGGGATAATGCCGATCACCTCGCCGCCGGCCGCCAGCGCCGAATCGGCGATCGCCCCCATCAGCCCCAGCCTGCCGCCACCATAGACAATGCCGATGCCGCGCTCGGCAAGCGTCCGGCCCACCGCGCGGGCGGTATCGATATAGATAGGGTCCTTAGGCGTCGCAGAGCCGCAATAAACGGCAATGCGTTTCATTGCGGCATGGTCGTACAGGCTTTTGCCATTGCGCTCGCCAGCACGGTACCGGGGACCACTGCGTCATAGGCAGGCAAGGGGAACGCGTAGGACCGCGTCTCCTGCCCAAGCGCATTATATTCAGTGTAGGATAGCGTCTTGGAGATTTCCTCGCGGCACTTGAACAGCACGAGACGCTTGATTTCCTTGGCGGGGCCGGTCTTGACCGCTGCATATTGCGTCCGGATCACCGCCCGGCGGACGGTCATGCCGTCATTATCGGGTTGGTCCTGAAGGCTGCCGGTGTCGACATACCACATCGATCCCTGCGCGCCCTGGGACACATAAGTCCAATTGGGGTTCACCGACGCCATCATGAACGCCATGCTCATTTGCAACATACCGAGAAGCATTACCGACCCTCCTCCAACATCAGACC
>JBBQHG010000052.1:0-13770 GCA_038323755.1 Sphingomonadales bacterium | reverse complement strand
CACGAGAGCCGTTGCGATCGATGAAGCCTATATAAAGCAATCGGACTATCCAGCCGGGTTGGCTCGCGAAAGAGGCGCTACGACAATCATCTGGCGCGTTGGTATCGATGGCAAGGCGCACGACTGCCGGGTTGTACGATCAAGCGGTGTCGACAAACTCGACCTGCAAGCATGTGCGGTCATATTGCAGCGCGCGCGGTATAAGCCGGCTTTGGATAAAGACGGCCAGCCGACCAACGATCTTCGCGCAAGGCGGGTTCGCTGGGGAGGATAGCGCGTTTTTTGGCTTGGGTTGATCCAAAATCCCCTCACAATTTGCGCCTGCCGCACCCCAATCGGCCTTCCCTTGCGCTGGTCCGCTATGTGATCGACCCGCAGGGCCGCGTGTCCGATTGTGCGATCGTAAAAAGCAGTGGCAGCAGCGCCGTGGACCGCGCCAGTTGCCTGAGCCTGATCGAGCGGGGCCGCTACCGGCCCGCGCTCGACGCGCGCGGCGCCGCTATCGCGGTGCCGGCGGTGTTGCGGATCCGGTGGATTCGCACCATCGCGGCGCACTGATACGGGCACCGGGACGCGGGCACCGGATCGTCCCAACCTTGATGGATTGACGCGCCGGGCAACGGGCGGCGGCGGCGTTGCGGCGTGAGACCTGCGCAACGCGCAAGCATTCATGCCGGCAATTGCTCGGCTCTCGCCCAATAAAACCAATACGGACTGAATGCCACGTTAGTTTTGCGTCGAATATGCTACCATGCAACCAAGGATGGGGGCATTTTTTGAAAATAATACCCGTATTCTTGATGTTACTTGGTGGCTGCACCACTGTATCGATTGAGAATCACGGCCGTGCCAGATGGTATGCGGGTATTGTTCGCGTAGAGTTGCCCGACAAACGCGGCAAGATATCTGCCGTCGATGTTAAAATGCTTGGGGCGGGTTGGGATTCGGGGCCCTTTATTGGTTGGCAGGCGGGCAACTGGGTGATCGCCAACCCTGCAGATTGCCAGCTGATCGTCATTATCAAATCACCTGCTCAGGCAGAAAATGCGCGAAAAGTCATTCAATCATTGGGGGGGCAACAACCATGTATCGCCGACTATACACACAGCTTGCGACCCTGATCCTGCTGCCCGCGCTGGGCGGCTGCGTCCAGATGACGCGCCACAGCAACATGATGATCTTTGGCACCAATACCGTGGTTGGAATCAAGGCCGGGGTGAACGCGCAGAGCATCCCCGAGGTGCAGGTTGGCTTTACCCGGCAAGAGGCCGTGATTTTGCCGCTGGTGGCCAATGTCGCGTCGCAGCCAGTCCAGACGGTGACGACCGACGAAAGCGACGGCAAGGGCATGACCCGGCGGACCGTCACAACCACCGGCGGCGACAAGAACCGGCTGGAGCCCTGCAACCTGAATGACGTCCACCAAGGCGTGCCGCAGCCGGTTGTTCCCGGCGGCTATCTTGTCCATCCCTGCTCGCTGGTGGGGATCAACGGGACGGCGCTGGACAGCTATTCTGTTCTGGCGAGCTTTGGCGGGCATTTCACGACGACCGCCGAAAGCGGCAAGGCACAAGCCGCAGGCGGCGTGGCGCAATATTTCTCGACAGGCATCGCTGCGCAAACGCTGGCGCTGAACGGCGGCGCATCGGTGGTCGCATCAAGCCATGCGGCCGAAGTATCCGGCCAGAATGCCCCTGTGCTGGCCACCACCGGCGCGTTGATGCCGAGCAAGCAACAACTGAATGACGCCAAGCCGCTCTTTGCTGCCTACAAGGCGCTTCGTGATGTTCTGGCGTCAGACGTGGCCAAGGCCGACGCAGCCAGCCTGGCGACGAAATTGCCCGCCTTTGAAGGCATGCTCGGCGGTGTGCCGCAGAACCTGCTTGCCGCCTGCAAGACACCGGCCGTGTGCGCCAATTTCATTGCTGGCGACGCCTATCTCGACAATTTCAATGCCGATCCGAAGAAATTTCAGGACGCCGTGGCAAGCTGGTAACAGGGAGATCCGACATGACAATGACGCATATTCTGAGCTTTACGAAGCTGGACGATCTCACACATTCGGCCGCGATATATCAGGCGGCGGGCTACAAGACTGTTCAAAATGGACCCGTCCAGATTGTTCATTCGGTCATCAACGGCAATCCGAGTTACTGGCAGGTCGCTGCCGATCAGAAGGGCTATATCCTGATCGCGACAATGGACCCAATCGCCGGCCCGTCCTAAGAATTTTGCAGCTACATATCTGCGATTACGTTGGATTTTGCCGGTGCCTTTCATGCGACAGCGTGTGGCGCAGGCGTAGCGTATCGATCATTCAGGAGACAGAGCATGGGGACCTGGAAGCCGATCGTCGGGTTGAGTTTCGACGCAGCGTCGTTCGACATTTATTGCAAGGGGCTCTCCTGGCCGAGTTGGCGGCCGAGCTTCATCGTGCTGCACAACACGTCTGTCCCCAACCTGGCCCAGCGGCCGCAGGGCTTTACCAAGCAGCATATCCAGAATCTGGTCGGCTATTACCGTGACCAGCAGCACTGGACCGCGGGGCCGCATCTCTTCATCGACGATCATCAGATCTGGGTGTTCACCCCGCTCAACACGACGGGTCGACATTCACCCGCCTGGAACATGGTCTCGCTGGGCATCGAAATGCTGGGCGAATATGAAACCGACGCGTTCGATACCGGTCGCGGGCTGGCGGTGCAGAAAAATGCCGTCGCGGCGATGGCGAGCCTTTCAAGTGCGCTCGGGCTCGACCCCAAGACGATCAAGCTCCACAAGGAAGACCCGGTGACGACGCACAAGACCTGCCCGGGTCGGCATGTCGACAAGGCCAAGATCATTGCCGGGGTGAGCGCGCTGCTCAGCGCACGCTATAATGTCGGCCATGCAGCCACCGACGGGCACCCCGACTAGTCGCGCTTTCAGTCAAATTGAAGCGGCGCCGCACTGCTGCGAATGTGGGGAGCCAGTGCCGCACAGGACCATGGCCTTGGCGCTGGGCGCCCGCGTTCGCGGGAGGACACGCCCGCCAAACGGCAACCAGTCCATCGCGGCGATGAGGCGGCGGCGCCGGACGCAGCGCCGCCGACAGGCTCAAATGTGGATCGGCTTGCCGGTCACGCCCATTGCCGCTTCCTTGAACGCCTCCGCATGCGTGGGATGCGCATGGCAGGTGTAGGCGATGTCTTCCGATGTCGCGCCAAATTCCATCGCTTGCGCTGCCTGCGCGATCATCGAGCCGGCAACCGAGGCGATCATCCAGACGCCCAGCACCCGATCGGTCTTGGCATCGGCGATGACCTTCACAAAGCCGTCGGGCTCGTGGTTGGTCTTGGCGCGGCTGTTGGCGAGCATCGGGAACTTGCCGACCTTGATCTCGCCGCGCTCCTTGGCCTGCTCCTCGGTAAGGCCGACACCGGCGATTTCGGGCCAGGTATAGACGACCGAGGGGATGACATCGTGGTTCACGATGCCCGTCAGCCCGGCAATATTCTCGGCGACCGCGATCCCCTCATCCTCCGCCTTGTGCGCGAGCATCGGGCCGGGGACGACATCGCCGATCGCCCAGATGCCGGGGACGCCCGTCTTGAAACTGTGGTCGATCTCGATCTGACCGCGCTTGTTGGGGGTGATGCCCGCCGCTTCGAGGTTCAGGCCATCGGTATTGGGTTTGCGGCCGATCGAGACGAGGACGCAATCGGCCTCAATGGTTTCGGGTGCGCCGCCGGCTGCGGGCTCGACGGTGATCGTGGCTTTCTTGCCCTTGACGGTGACGCCGGTGACCTTGGTGGAAAGCTTGAACTCGATCCCCTGTTTCTTGAAGATCTTGTTGGATTCCTTGCGGACCTCACCATCAAAGCCGGGCAGAATCTGGTCGAGGAACTCAACGCAGGTGACCTTCGCGCCGAGCCGCTTCCATACCGAGCCAAGCTCCAGCCCGATGACGCCGCCGCCAATGACGACGAGATGCTCGGGCACCTTGGCAAGCTCGAGCGCGCCGGTTGAATCGACGATGATCTGCTTGTCGTTATCGACCGCGACACCGGGCAGCGGTGTGACGCTTGAGCCGGTGGCGATGACGATGTTCTTCGCGCGGTAGCTGGTGCCCGCAACATCAACCGTGTCGGTGCCGGTGAACCTGGCATGGCCCTTGAGCCAATCGACCTTGTTCTTCTTGAACAGGAAAGCGATGCCGCCGGTCAACTGCTTGACCGCGTCCTTCCGCTGCGCGTGGAGCGCCTCCATATCGAGCTCGACCTTGCCGAGCTTGATGCCGAGCTTGGCCATCATGCCATTGGCGGCGTCGTTATAGAATTCCGACGCGTGGAGCATCGCCTTGGACGGGATGCAGCCGACGTTGAGACAGGTGCCGCCGAGCGTCTCGCGCGCTTCGACGCAGGCGGTTTTCAGGCCGAGCTGGGCCGCGCGGATCGCGGCGACATAGCCGCCGGGGCCGGAGCCGATGATCAGGACGTCGAAATCATAGTCAGCCATCGTAAACCTCATTGGATGCGCCGGCGAAGGCCGGAGCGCTGCATAACCGGGCGGACCGCTTGCCGCCAACGCTCCGGCCTTCGCCGGAGCACGGCCTAAGTTAACGTATCGTACAAATCAGCCCAATCAGGATTGCGCTCTTCGATCAGCCGAATTTTCCAAGCTCGCTTCCATTTTTTCATCCGGTATTCGCACGCCCGCGCGTCCTGCAAATCCTGGAAATATTCGAACCAGACAAGCAGGATGCAATCTTTGTCCTTAGAGTGACCGTCGATCAGCTTGTTGCGATGCTGGTACGCGCGCTGCGGCAGGTTACTGGTTACGCCCAAATATGTCTGGCCTCGGCGATGATTGGCCATAAGATAAACACAGCCCGATTTCATTACCCTCACCCCAACGCTCCGGCCTACGCCGGAGCACAGCGCGACATACTGTGCTCCGGCGTAGGCCGGAGCGTTGGGTTACCTGCGCTATCCCTCACAAATCGATCAGTATCCGCGTTGGGTCCTCGATAGCATTTTTCAGCGCCACCAGGAACGTCACTGCCTCGCGGCCGTCGATCAGACGGTGGTCGTAGCTGAGCGCGAGGTACATCATCGGGCGGATCACGATCTGCCCGTCGACCACCACCGCGCGGTCCTCGATGCGGTGCAAGCCCAGCACGGCCGACTGTGGCGGGTTGATGATGGGCGTGGACATCAGCGAGCCGAACACGCCGCCATTGCTGATCGTAAAGGTGCCGCCCTGCATCTCGTCGATCTTGAGCGTACCGTCCTTGGCACGCTTGCCGAAATCGCCGATCGTCCGTTCGATCTGCGCGACCGACATGGTATCGGCATCGCGGACGACGGGCACGACCAGTCCGCCCGGTGAAGACACCGCGACCGAGATATCGGCATAATCGTGATAGACAATCTCGTCGCCCTCGATCGAGGCGTTGACGCTGGGCACGTCCTTGAGCGCGAGGCACGCGGCCTTGGCGAAGAAGCCCATGAAGCCGAGGCGGACGCCGTGCTTCTTTTCGAACAGGTCCTTGTACTTGTTGCGCGCCTCGATCACCGCCGTCATGTCGACGTCGTTGAAGGTGGTGAGCATCGCGGCGGTATTCTGCGCTTCCTTCAGCCGCTTGGCGATCGTCTGGCGCAGCCGCGTCATGCGGACGCGCTCTACCTTGCGGGTGCCCGTCGTGGCGGCGGCGGGGAGCGGCGCTGGCGCCGGTGCAGGGGTCGGCGCGGCTGCGGGGGCCGAGGCGGCGGCGAGCACATCGTCCTTGGTCAGGCGACCGTCCTTGCCAGTGCCGGTGACAGTCGAGGGATCGACGCCGGTTTCAAGCACGGCGCGGCGCGCGGAGGGGGAGAGCGCAGCGGGCGAGCTGCTCGCCGGTGCCGCTTCAGCAGCGGGTGCGGGCGTAGCGGCCGGGGCTGGCGCGGGTGCGCCCGAGCCAGCCTCAATCGTCGCGATCATCGCGCCGACCTGGACAGTATCGCCGACCTGCACCGCGTGCGGGCCCATGACGCCGGCGGCAGGCGCGCCGACTTCGATCGAGACCTTGTCGGTCTCAAGGCTGGCGACGGGCTCGTCGAGCGCGACGGCATCGCCGGGCTGCTTGAGCCATTCGCCGAGCGTGGCCTCGGTGATCGATTCGCCCAGGACCGGGACTTTGACTTCGGTTGCCATATCTTCTTGCTTCCTTTGTGCCCCCACGAAGGCGGGAGCCCAGTCTGGCCCCCCGCCTTTGCGGGGGTATAATTTCAGGGATCAGTTCTTGCGCTTGCGCCTGATTTCCTCGCGGACATTGTGCCCCAGCGCATCAGCCACGAGCGCGGCCTGTTCCATCTGGTGCCGCTTCATCAGGCCAGTGGCGGGCGATGCCGCTGCTGTCCGCCCCGCATAACGCGGCCGGGCGACCTTGCCGCCGGCGCCCGCCAGGCTTTCCTCGATGAAGGGCTCGACAAAGCTCCATGCGCCGTTGTTCTTTGGTTCTTCCTGCGCCCAGACGACCTCTTCGAGGTTGGTCATGCGCTTGAGCCGCACGGTCAGCGGCTCGCCGGGGAAGGGGTAAAGCTGTTCGATCCGGACGATCGCGGTGGTCTTGTCGCCGGCAGCGTTGCGCGCCTCCATCAGATCATAGGCGACCTTGCCGGTGCACAGCACAAGCCGCTTCACGTCCTTGTCGGCCGGCGCCCAAGGGTCCGACAGGATGCGCATGAAGTGGCTGTCGCCCTGGAAATCGGCCGCTTTCGACACCGCGAGCTTGTGCCGGAGCAGTGACTTGGGCGTGAAGACGATGAGCGGTTTACGGAACGGCCGGTGCATCTGGCGGCGCAGCAAGTGGAAGTAATTGGCAGGCGTGGTGCAGTTCGCGACCTGCATATTATCGCCAGCGCACAGCTGCAGGAACCGCTCGGGGCGCGCCGAGCTATGCTCTGGCCCCTGCCCTTCATAGCCATGCGGCAGCAGCATCACGAGGCCGTTGGCGCGCAGCCATTTGGACTCACCCGACGCGATGAACTGATCGATCATGATCTGCGCGCCGTTCATGAAATCACCGAACTGCGCCTCCCACAGCACCAATGTCTTGGGGTCGGCGAGCGCATAGCCATATTCGAAGCCGAGCACGCCATATTCGCTAAGCGGTGAGTCGAGCACTTCGAAGCTGCCATGTTCGATCGTCCAGAGCGGGACATATTTATGCTCGTCGGTCTGATCGACCCAGACCGCGTGGCGCTGGCTGAAGGTGCCGCGGCCCGAATCCTGACCCGAAAGGCGGACGCCATAGCCTTCGGAGAGTAGCGAGCCGAAGCCGAGTGCCTCGCCCGTTGCCCAATCGAAATTCTCGCCCGTCTTGAACATCTCGCGCTTGGCGTCGATCACGCGGGCGAGCGTCTTGTGGATCTTCACGCTGTCCGGCACTGTCGTCAGCGTGCGGCCGATGCTGTCGAACAATTTGGGCTCGATGCCGGTCGGGATATTGCGGCGTGCGCTTTCGGGATCGGCGGGCGCGTGCAGGCCCGACCAGCGACCGGCGAACCAGTCCGCCTTGTTGGGCTTGTAGTTGGCGCCGGCCTCAAACTCGCCCTCCAGCAGCGTGGTGAACTGGCTGATCGTATCGTCGACCCAGGCCTGGTCGATCACGCCTTCTGCCATCAGCTTCTTGCCATAAATGTCGCTGACCGGCGGATGCTGGCGGATGCGATCATACATGAGCGGCTGGGTGAAGCTTGGCTCGTCGCCCTCGTTATGACCGAAGCGGCGATAGCACCACATGTCGATGACGATATCGCGCTTGAACTTCTGGCGGAATTCGATTGCCATCTTGCAGGCAAAGGTGACGGCTTCGGGATCATCGCCGTTGACGTGGAAAATCGGGGCCTGGACGCCCTTGGCCACATCGCTGGGATAAGGCGAGGAGCGCGCATATTGCGGGCTGGTGGTGAAGCCGATCTGGTTGTTGATGATGAAGTGCAGGCAGCCGCCGGTATTATAGCCGCGGATGCCGGAGAAGCCGAGGCACTCCCAGACGATGCCCTGCCCCGCGAACGCCGCATCGCCGTGGATGAGCACGGGGAGCGAGCCGGTATGCTCGCCAAGATCACCGGCGATCGTCTGGATCGCGCGGATTTTGCCGAGGACGACCGGGTCGGCGGCTTCGAGATGCGACGGGTTGGCTACAAGCGACATATGGACCTTGATCCCGTCGAACTCGCGATCGGTCGAGGTGCCGAGATGATATTTGACGTCGCCCGAGCCCGCCACGTCATCGGGATTGTCCGAGCCGCCGCCGAATTCGTGGAAGATGACGCGGTAGGCCTTGGCCATCACGTTTGCGAGCACGTTCAGCCGGCCGCGATGCGCCATGCCGTAGACGATTTCCCGGATGCCGAACTGGCCGCCATATTTGATGACGCTTTCCAGCGCGGGGATCATGCTTTCGCCGCCATCCAAGCCAAAGCGCTTGGTGCCGACATATTTGCGGCCGAGGAAGCGCTCCCACTGTTCGGCCTCGATCACCTTGTTGAGGATCGCCTTCTTGCCCATCGGCGAGAATTCGATCGCCTTGTCCTGCCCCTCCATCCGATCCTGCAGGAAGCGGCGCTCCTCGACATCAGCGATGTGCATATATTCGAGGCCGACGGGACCGCAGTAATTCTTGCGCAGGATATCGACGAGCTCGCGCACCGTTGCGTGCTGGAGGCCAAGCGCCCCGCCGATGAAGACGGGCTTGTCGAGATCGGCCCCCGAAAAGCCGTGATATTCGGGCGTCAGATCGGCCGGAAGTTCGCGCTTGGTGAGGCCGAGCGGATCGAGATTGGCGGCAAGGTGCCCGCGCACGCGGTAGGTGCGGATGAGCATCATCGCGCGGATCGACTCAGCGGCGGCCTGCGTCACGTCGATCGCAGCCGAGGGGATTGCAGCAGAGGGGGAAGCGGCCTTGGGTGCGCCGCCCTTGGCGGGCTTGGGCGCTGGCTCCATCTGGCTCGGGTCAAGCGCGGCGGTCAGATCGTCCGTCGTCTTGGCGGGCCAGCCCGGCTGCTGCCAGCTCGGGCCAGTGGCGGTGCCCTCGAGCCCTTCAAACAGGCCGCGCCATTCGGGATCGACGTTGTCCGGTGCGGTTTTGTAGCGCGCATAGAGCGTGTCGATGAAGGCCGGGCTGACTGAGCCGGCAAGCGCTTCGAAATCCTGGCCTTCATAGCCCATGATGCACGTCCTTACGCAGCCTGCGCTCCCGCGTTGGCGGGAGCGCAAGAATCATTACCCGTTCAGCACCGCGAGCAGCGTGGTGCCGAGTTCGCTGGGCGAATCCGCCATCCGGATGCCGGCGGCTTCCATCGCTGCGATCTTGTCTTCCGCGCCGCCCTGACCGCCCGAGACGATCGCGCCGGCATGGCCCATGCGCCGCCCGGGCGGGGCGGTGCGACCGGCGATGAAGCCTGCCATCGGCTTTTTGCGGCCACGCTTGGCCTCGTCCTTCAGGAACTGCGCGGCTTCTTCTTCGGCCGAGCCGCCGATTTCGCCGATCATGATGATCGACTGGGTTTCGGGATCGGCGAGGAACAGTTCGAGCATATCGATGAAATTGGTGCCGTTGACCGGATCACCGCCGATGCCGACCGCGGTCGTCTGGCCAAGGCCTGCGTTCGAGGTCTGGAACACGGCTTCATAGGTCAGCGTGCCGGAGCGCGAGACGACGCCGACCGAGCCCTTTTTAAAGATGCTGCCGGGCATGATGCCGATCTTGCACTCGCCGGGCGTCAGCACGCCGGGGCAGTTGGGCCCGATGAGGCGCGATTTGGAGCCCGAAAGCGCGCGCTTGACCTTAACCATGTCGAGCACCGGAATGCCCTCCGTAATCGTAACGATCAGCGGCACTTGCGCGTCGATCGCCTCGAGGATCGAGTCCGCCGCAAAGGGGGGCGGGACGTAGATGACCGACGCGGTCGCGCCGGTCTTGGCGACGGCCTCATGCACCGTGTTGTAGACGGGCAGATCGAGATGGGTTGTGCCGCCCTTGCCCGGCGTAACGCCTGCGACCATCTGTGTGCCGTAGGCCAGCGCGGCCTGGGTATGGAAGCTGCCGGTTTCGCCGGTCATCCCTTGTGTGATGACCTTGGTGTTCTTGTCGACGAGGATGCTCATTTTGCCGTTATTCCCCTTGTGCTCCCGCGAAGGCGGGAGCCCAGACTGGGTCCCCGCCTGCGCGGGGACACATTAGTTGCAGATCGACTCGAACAGATCGTTCCAGTCCGGGTTCATCTTTTCAATCTCGCTCAGCTTCCAGAGCCGGTTCCACTTTTTCATCTGGCGCTCGCGGTTGCGGGCGTCCTGGATATCGTCATGCGCCTCAAACCAGACGAGCGTCTTGCAGCCATAGCGTTTGGTGAAACCCGGAACGACACATTCGCGATGCTCCCAAACCCGCTTCGCCAAATCGCTCGTCCACCAATGTAGAGGGTGCCATTGCGCCCACTTGCCATGATGTAGACGTAGCCGCATTTCTCCACCGTTTCGCTCTACTCCCTCGTGTCCCCGCAAACTTGTGTCCCCGCGAAGGCGGGGACCCAGTCTGGGCTCCCGCCTTCGCGGGAGCACAATGACTTTAGTTCAGGCTTGGATCGATCGCCTTGCACGCCACCAGCAACTCCTTCACCGCATCGACCGAGACGGTGAGGTTGGCTTTCGCCTCGCCATCCAGCGCAATCTCGACGATTTGCTCCACACCGCCGGCGCCAATCACCACCGGCACGCCGACATAGAGGTTATCGACGCCGTATTGGCCGGTGAGGTGCGCGGCTGCTGGCAGCACGCGCTTCTGATCGTAGAGATAGGCCTCGGCCATCGCGATGCCGCTGGTGGCGGGGGCGTAATAGGCCGAGCCGGTCTTCAGGAGCGCGACGATCTCGCCGCCGCCCGAGCGGGTGCGCTGGACGATCGCGTCGATCTTTTCCTGGGTCGAGCGGCCCATCGCGATCAGATCGGGGATCGGGATGCCCGACACCGTCGAATAGCTGATGACGGGCACCATCGTGTCGCCATGGCCGCCGAGCACGAAGCTGGTGACATCCTTGACAGACACGGCGAATTCTTCGGCGAGGAAATGGCTGAAGCGCGACGAATCGAGCACGCCAGCCATGCCGACGACCTTGTTGTGCGGGAGGCCGGAAAATTCGCGCAGCGCCCAGACCATCGCATCGAGCGGGTTGGTGATGCAGATGACAAACGCATCGGGCGCATTGGCGGCGATGCCTTCGCCGACGGCCTTCATCACCTTCAGATTGATGCCGAGCAGATCGTCGCGGCTCATGCCGGGCTTGCGCGCGACCCCTGCGGTGACGATGATGACGTCTGCGCCCGCGATATCCTTGTAATCATTGGTGCCGGTGATCTTGGCATCGAAGCCCTCGACGGGCGAGCATTGCGACAGATCGAGCGCCTTGCCCTGCGGCACGCCTTCAACGACGTCGAACAGGACGACATCGCCCAGCCCCTTCATCGCTGCGAGATGAGCGAGCGTACCGCCGATATTGCCGGCACCGATCAACGCGATTTTCTTGCGAGCCATCTTCATCCTTCCGCGATGGGCGGGGGCGTGAACGCCCCGCGAAGCGAGGGCGGCTTAGGCCCTTTGGCCGTACGCCGCAACAGGCGAAATCCTCTGTCATGCGGCTTAATGATACTGCTTCTTAATTGCGGTGCGGCATCGTCTCAAACCGCGCCATGCCCCTTGGCGATATACAGGTCCGACTGCATTTCCTTCAGCCGAGACACGGTGCGTTCGAATTCGAAACTGCCATCGCCGCTTGGGTAAAGCGCCTCGGGCGCGGCATCTGCTGCGGCGATGAGCTTGACGCTGTTTTCATAAAGCGCGTCGATCAAGGTGACGAAGCGGGCCGCCTCATTGCGGTTTTCCGGACCGAGCCGGGGAATGCCGACGATCATGACCGTGTGGAAGCGCCGCGCGATGGCGAGATAATCCGCCGCGCCGCGCGGCTCCCCACACAGTCGCTTGAACGAGAAAACGGCGACGCCCTTCAGGCTTTTGGGCACATGCAGTGTGCGCCCGCCGCCGAGAGCAATATCGTCGGTGGGGACATGAGCGCGATCTTCGGGCGGATAATCCGTCAGGCGGAAAAAAGCAGCCGACAGCGCCTTGGTCGCGTCCGGACCGTTGGGGACATGCCACATATCCATCTGGCCCAGCCGGTCGCGGCGGTAATCGACCGGCCCGTTGAGGCCAACGACATCCGTCTTCTCGCCGATCAAGCCGATAAAGGGCAGGAAGAGATCGCGGTTGAGGCCATCCTTGTAGAGATCGACGGGCGGGCGGTTCGAGGTGGCAACCACGGTAAGCCCCCGCGCCCACATTGCCGTGAACAGGCGCGAGAGGATGGCGGCATCGGCAGTGTTGTTGACGACCATCTCGTCGAACGCGATCAGCCGTGCCTCGCCAACCATTGCGGCGGCGACGGGGGCGATGGGATCACCCAGTTCCTTCTTGCGCTCTTCGGCCAGACGCTGGTGCACCTCGAGCATGAATTCGTGGAAATGGACGCGGCGCTTGCGGCGGATGTCGAGACAGCTGAAAAACAGATCCATCAGCATCGATTTGCCGCGACCGACCCCGCCCCATAGATACACCCCGCGCGGCGGCTCCGGCGGCCTGCCGAGCGCGCGCCAGAGCACGGAGCCGCGCTTGGGTGTCGCCTCCAGATCAGTCGCGAGCGCGGCCAGCCTGAGCGCGGCGCTGGCCTGCTCTGGATCGGGGCGCAGTTCGCCTGCCGAGACCAGCTTGTTGTAGCGATCCAGCACGAACGTCATATCAGCGGCAACCTCGCCAAATTTGCACCCACGCGACGGTGGGATGCAAGAGCGGTCGGCGGTGTTTGGCGTATGGCTATCATGTCATCGCTGCGTTGTCGGCTTGCGGATCGTACCGGAAAAGCTGGCGATCGGTTCATCGCTATCAGCCTGCACGATCAGCCCGCGCAGGAACAGCAGCCGGCCGGTTTCCTTGAGCAATTCGACCTGCGCCTCAAGCGGCGTCTCGGCAGAGCCGGCACCGATGAACTGGGTCGAGAGATCAAGCGTCACCGCCGTCCCGGCCTCAATCAAGCCGAAGCCGCGCGAGGCGGCGAACAGAGCGATATCGATAAAGCCAAGCAGCGCACCGCCATGGATGCGGCCCGACAAATTGGTGTGGACGTGCGCGGGCTGCATCCGGACGCGGGCGAGATTGCCCTCCACCTTGAGCAGAAATGGCCCGAACAGGCTGTTGAACCGCGTGGGATCCTTGAGTGTCCACGTCATCCAGCCCGGGTGATTGACCGATTCCTGATAATCAAAGGCAGCCGCCGACGCTTTGGTCATGTCAGGCAGTTTTTCTGCAATGCACCCGTCCGGATCAGATCGGCATAATAGCCGGTCAGCCCCCGCGCCATGCGCTCATCCCCCTCGGCGAGCTGGGGCGTCGCATAGGCCATCCAGCCATCGACACAGGCAGCCGCGGGACTGGCGGCATTGGCCGCGCAATCGACGAAAGCGCCGAACGCCGACTGCCAGGCGCTGAATTGGGCACGGGTCATCACCGCGCCGTGCCCGGGCACCAGCGTGTCGAAGCGCATTGCTGCCACATCCGCCAACGCGGCCCGCCAGCCCTGCGGACAGGCGGTATCAAGAAACGGGGCGGGCAAGGTGACGAGATCGCCCGCGATGACCCGGTGATGCGCGCGATCATACAGCCACACGTCGCCAGCGGTCGCCGCATGGCGCGATAGG
>JBBQHG010000051.1:0-13865 GCA_038323755.1 Sphingomonadales bacterium | reverse complement strand
GCGTTGGTGGCAGCCGGGCCGCGCTCGCCCTGGCCGACCATCGCCCGCAGCCCCTGGCCGAGCTTCTTGGGGTTTAAGCTGTCCATTCGCGTGGCCGTGGGGGGGCCGGCCGGGCCCACCACTTCCTCGCCGACCGGATCGACCGGGCCGACATAATAGATCACGCGGCCCTTGAAATCGACCGGCAGCGGTTCGCCGCGATCGAGCATGTCCTTGATCCGCTTGTGCGCTGCATCGCGACCGGTCAGCATCTTGCCGTTGAGCAGCAGCCGGTCACCCTGTTTCCAGCCCTGCACGATTTCGGGCGTCAGCGTATCGAGATCGACGCGGATCGCCGCGCTGTCGGGCTGCCAGTCGACCTTGGGCCATTCGTCGAGCTTGGGCGCTTCGAGATAAGCAGGCCCCGATCCGTCGAGCGTGAAATGCGCGTGGCGGGTGGCAGCGCAATTGGGGATCATCGCCACCGGCTTGCCCGCCGCATGACACGGCGCGTCCATGATCTTGACGTCGAGAATGGTCGAGAGGCCGCCCAGCCCCTGCGCGCCGATGCCCAGCGCATTGACCTTGTCGAAAATCTCGATCCGCAAGCGTTCGATATCGTTCCTGGGGCCGCGCGCCTTGAGCGGCCCCATATCGATCGGCTCCATCAGCGCCTTCTTGGCGAGCAGCACGCAATGCTCGGCCGTACCGCCGATGCCGATGCCCAACATCCCCGGCGGGCACCAGCCCGCGCCCATCTGCGGCAGCATCTCCAGCACCCAGTCGACGATCGAATCGCTCGGGTTCATCATCTTGAACTTGGACTTGTTCTCGCTGCCGCCGCCCTTGGCCGCGACATCGATCGAGACCGTGCTGCCCGGCACCATCTCGACATGCAGCACGCACGGCGTGTTGTCCTTGGTATTGCGCCGGGTGAAGGCGGGATCGGTCAGCACTGATGCGCGCAGCTTGTTCTGCGGGTTCAGATAGGCGCGCCGCACGCCTTCATCGACCACGTCCTGGAGCGACCGGCTGGTATCGTCCAACCGGCACTCCATGCCCCATTTGATGAAGACATTGACGATGCCGGTATCCTGGCAGATCGGCCGGTGCCCTTCCGCGCACATCCGGCTGTTGGTCAGGATCTGCGCGATCGCATCCCTGGCCGCCGGGCCCTGCTCCGCCTCATAGGCAACTCCCAGCGCGCGGATATAATCCATCGGGTGGTAATAGCTGATGAACTGCAGCGCATCGGCCACACTGTCGATCAGGTCGGCTTCGCGGATGGTCACGGTCATGTCGGTTTCCTGCGGCACGCGGTTGATGGCCTGCCATATGCCCAGCCCGCCCCGCGGCCAAGCGGGTGGATGCAAAAAGCCAGCGGCCCGGCGACCATGAAAAAGCGGCACCCCGCCGCCTCGCGCGGGCGTTGCGCTAACGCATGTTAAACGATCCGTCCTGTACAGGAGCGCATGGTCGATGCTGCTTCACCGAAATCAAAGCCCTCCTTATCGAGCGCCCTTGCGCTCAGCAGCGACGAGACCTTGCCTCGCGATGCTGATTTCAAAGGATATTTGGGTCAGGTCAGCCTCGCCTGGCCAGTCGCGCTCATCGTCCAGATGGTCGCAGTGGCAACGGTCGCGCTGTCTGTCGTCCTTGCTGAACGAGTCGATCTGGTCTTGCCGGTCGCGATCCAGGGCGGTCTGATCCTCGTGCTCGGCACGCTCGCGCTGATCGCGCTGAAGTGCAATCCGATGCGCGCATGGCTGCCCTTTCGGCAGGTGCGGCTTGCCGTTCTGTACGCAGCGGGGCTCGGGCTCGGGCTCACCGCGTTGCTCTGGCAGGCAAGCGCGCTGTCGCTTGATCGTATGCAGCTTGCCTGTTTTGTCGGGATTGTCGGCGCGATGGGGGTCACAGCGATGGCGCTTCACCCGTTGCGGGCGGCGATGCTTGCTTATGCCGCCGGCGTCGTCGCCACGGTCGCCTATCTGTCGGGGCCCGGCTACGGGACGTCGATTGCCTCGGGGTATCTGCTCTGCCTGGCGATCGCCACGCGTCGGCTTGCCTTTTCGGATTTCAACCAGTCGCTCAGCACGGCGCAGACGCACGGCGATGGTGCGCTCGCCGCACGGCTCGTCGGCGAGTTCGAATCGCAGGGCACGGGCTGGTTCTGGCAGACCGATCGCCAGGGCTGCATTACCTATTTGTCGCCCAAGGTTGCCGCAGCGGTCACCGATATGAATGGCCCACCGGTTGGCCGCATGCTGACGGCGATTTTCCAGATGGACAGCGTGTCGCCGGGCACGGAACGGACGCTGGGCTTCCACCTGTCGTCGCGCACGGGCTTTGCCGATTATCCGGTGCGGCCTGCCTCGCTCGGCACGATTGATAGCTGGTGGTCGATTTCGGGCCGCCCGGTCATTGATCAGCGCGGCAAGTTTCAGGGGTTTATCGGCAGCGGCAGCGATCTCACCGAAAAGCGTCGCTCAGAGGCGGAGATCACGCGGCTTGCCTTGTTCGACGGGCTCACCGGCCTCGCCAATCGCCAGCGGATGCGCGTCTCGCTCGATCAGACGCTCAACCAGCCGGCCGGCAACCGGCGGCCCACCGCGCTGTTCCTGCTCGATCTTGATCGCTTCAAGGTGGTCAACGACACGCTCGGCCATCAGACCGGCGATGCGCTGCTGGTCCAGGTCGGTCAGCGGTTGATGCGCAGCATCGGCGATGCGGGACTGGTCGGGCGGCTCGGCGGCGACGAGTTCCAGGTCGTTCTGCCCGGTGAGGATGATATCGAGATCCTCTCCAATCTCGCGCGCACCGTCATTTCGTCGCTGTCCCAGCCTTATTCGATCGACGGCACCTCGATCGTCATCGGCTGTTCGGTCGGCATCGCCATCGCCCCGCATGACGGGCTCGATTCGGAAACCCTGATCCGCAATGCCGATCTGGCGCTGTACGCGGCCAAGGCGGATGGGCGCGGCGTCCATCGCTTCTACCGTGAAGAATTGTTGCACGGCGCGCAGAACCGCAAGCAGCTGGAAGATGATCTGCGCCAGGCGCTGGTCAAGAACGAATTCCACCTCGCCTACCAGCCCGTGGTCTGCACCGAAAGCGCGCGCATCAAGGGGTATGAGGCGTTGCTGCGCTGGGAACATCCCAGCCGCGGCAGCATCTCGCCGGCCGATTTCATTCCCGTTGCCGAGGATTGCGGGCTGATCGAATCGATCGGCGAATGGGTCTTGCGCACCGCCTGCCTTGATGCCGCGCACTGGCCGCGCGAGGTCCGCGTCGCGGTCAACGTGTCGCCGATCCAGTTTGCCAACGTGGCGCTGCCCGCCATCGTCACCAATGCGCTCGCCAAATCGGGCATTGCGCCCGATCGGCTCGAACTCGAAATCACCGAGGGCGTTTTCCTTGATGAAAGCGCCTCGTCAGAGGCGATGTTCAAGGCGCTCAAAGGCATCGGCGTCCGCCTGGCGCTGGACGATTTCGGCACCGGCTATTCGTCGCTCGGCTATCTGCGCAGCGCACCGTTCGACAAGATCAAGATCGACCAGAGCTTCGTGCGCGGCGCCGCCATGCCCGGCAACCGCAACGCCGCGATCATCAAGGCGATCGTGACGCTGGCCAAGACGCTCTACATGGAAACCACGGCAGAAGGCGTCGAGACGCAGGACGAAATCGAGCTGATCCGCGATCTTGGCTGCAGCCATATCCAGGGCTTTGTCTATGGCCGCCCGATGCGCGCAGAAGATGTGCTGCAGGTGTTGGGCAAGGGCGGCGGCATGGCCACGGCGATCGGTTACAAGGTCAGCCGCAGCCAGCGGTCGGCGATGATGCGCACGGCGATGCTGCAGATCGGCGATACCCAGGGCGAGATCCTCATCCGCAACATCTCGTCCACCGGCGCGATGATCGACGGTATCGATTTCGGCCGCAATGCGCGAGACGTCAGCCTGCTGTTCGAATTGCTCGAAGTCCAGATGTTCCCCGCCCGCGTCAAATGGAGCGAAGACGGGCGCGCCGGCATCGAATTTGTAGAGACCTTCAACATGGAACGGCTGAGCGCGGGCACCGACAGCCGAAACCTGCGCAAAACCGGCTGACCGCCCGGCCGCCGGATAGTCTGGCGGCTGGCCCGCACCTGGCCTGGCACGTGATTCGTCAATCACGGCATAAAATTGCGCATCAGCGAACGGATCGAATCTCTACCCGGTAGCGGGTGATTGATCTGCGAAAAAAAACTTGAGTTCGCCCTTCGTTCCCTTGCCTTTCGTGTACCCCGCCCAAGTCCACGCGTCGCGCCTTGTTCGTCGCCGATCGAGCCGACCAACCGAATCAAAATAGCGACGAACCGAGTCCTTAAACTGTCATTTACCGTCTTGCGTGCTGGGACGATTGGGCACAATCTGTTGTGGTTGAGTTCGGGGGCGAGCCCAAGCACTGGTAGGACGACTGCTGCGACCTTAAATCGCACACCACTCCCCCTGTGCCTTGTGCCAGCATGGATGGACACTTTTTGTTCTCCCCTGCGCTCGTCAGATGATAGCATGGGGGTTCGCCCCCGATTCGGACGCATCATGTGCAGAACGTGATTCGTCATACGGGAGATGAGTCTGTGGATTTCAGGGATGGCCAGGAGCCGGGTAACGATATGGCAACCGATTTAATCGAGGCGGCAACCGCAGGCATTGCCGCGACCGCCAAAAAGGCAAAGGCCCATGCGGCCCAGGCTGATTCGCGCTCGATCAAGCCCCAGATCTTCCCGGTCGAGGTCGATCACAGCCGCGACGCGCTGCTGACGGATTTCGGCAAGGACACGCTGCAGGACCGCTATCTGCTGCCGGGTGAAAGCTATCAGGACATGTTCGTCCGCGTGGCGTCCGCCTATGCCGATGATGCCGCGCATGCGCAGCGCATCTATGATTATATCTCCAAGCTCTGGTTCATGCCCGCCACCCCTGTCCTCTCCAATGGCGGCACCGGGCGCGGCCTGCCGATCAGCTGCTATCTGAACTCGGTGCCCGACAGTCTTGAAGGCATCGTCGAGACCTGGAACGAAAATGTCTGGCTCGCCTCGCGCGGCGGCGGCATCGGCACCTATTGGGGCAATGTCCGCGGCATCGGCGAGCCTGTCGGCCTGAACGGCAAGACCAGCGGCATCATCCCCTTTGTGCGCGTGATGGATTCGCTCACGCTCGCGATCAGCCAGGGCTCGCTCCGTCGTGGCTCGGCCGCCTGCTATCTCGACATCAGCCATCCGGAGATTGAGGAATTCCTCGAAATCCGCAAACCCTCGGGCGATTTCAACCGCAAGGCGCTCAATCTCCACCACGGCGTGCTGATCCCGGACGCTTTCATGGAGGCCGTCCGCGCCGGCGCCGAATGGAACCTGCTCAGCCCCAAGGACGGCTCGGTGCGCGGCACCGTCGATGCGCGCGCGCTGTTCCAGAAGCTCGTCGAAACCCGCCTTGCAACCGGCGAGCCCTACATCGTGTTCTCTGATCATGTGAACAAGAACATGCCCAAGCATCACCGCGATGTGGGCCTGAAGGTTTCGACCTCCAATCTGTGTTCGGAAATCACGCTGCCAACGGGCAAGGACCATCTCGGCAATGATCGCACCGCGGTCTGCTGCCTGTCATCGCTGAACCTGGAAACCTGGGATCAGTGGAAGGGCGAAAAGCGCTTCATCGAAGACGTCATGCGCTTCCTCGACAATGTGCTGCAGGATTATATCGACCGCGCCGAACCCGGCATGGCCCGCGCCGCTTATTCCGCCGCGCGGGAGCGCTCGGTGGGCCTCGGCGTCATGGGCTTCCACAGCTTCCTGCAGGCGCGCGGACTGGCGTTCGAAGGCGCGATGGCCAAGCAGTATAACCTGCAGATCTTCAAGCACATCAAGGGCCAGGTCGACGAAGCATCGATGCAGCTCGCGATCGAGCGCGGCGCCTGCCCCGACGCCGCCGATCAGGGTGTGATGGAGCGTTTTTCCTGCAAGATGGCAATCGCGCCGACCGCGTCGATCAGCATCATCTGCGGCGGCACCAGCGCCTGCATCGAGCCGATCCCGGCCAACATCTATACCCACAAGACGCTGTCGGGCAGCTGGTCGATCAAGAACCCCTATCTCGAAAAGCTGCTGATCGAAAAGTCGAAGAACTCGGATGCGGTGTGGAACACGATCCTCGAAAAGGGCGGCTCGGTCCAGCATCTCGATTTCCTCAGCCAGGAGGAGAAGGACTGCTACAAGACCAGCTTCGAGATCGACCAGCGCTGGCTGCTCGAGCTCGCCGGTGATCGCGCGCCCTTCATTGATCAGGCGCAGTCCTTGAACCTGTTCATCCCCGCAGATGTCGAGAAATGGGATCTCCTCATGCTCCACTTCCGCGCGTGGGAGCTGGGCATCAAGTCGCTCTATTATCTCCGCTCGAAATCAATCCAGCGCGCCGGTTTCGCCGGCGGTGTCGAGGCGGACAACACCGCCGAGCCCAAGCAGATCGCGCTTGAGGAAAAGGATTATGACGAGTGTCTGGCGTGCCAGTGAGGGTCGGCCGGGTTAGGTGAGGCGTTCGACGATGGATCAGAAAACCGGTTGCATGGGCATCGCTGCACTTGGCGGCATTGCGTTGCTTGTCTTGCTGCTCGTGGGATGGCCGCAATATCGCGTCTATTCACAACGGCTGGCAGGTGAAGCCGCCCTGGCAGAGGCACAATCCTCCCGGCAAGTAGCCATCCTCGAAGCGCGCGCTAAAAAGGAGAGCGCGATTTCGCTCGCCGAGGCTGAAGTCATTCGGGCGAAGGGGGCCGCGCAGGCAAACGCCATCCTCCAGAACAGCCTTGGCGGTCCGGAGGGATATCTGCGCTATCTCCAGATTCAGGCACTGGAGGATTCAAAGGCTTCGTTGATCTATGTGCCGACCGAAGCAGGTCTACCCGTCACTGAGGCACGCCGCTTGGAAGAAGCGAAGTGACCAACGCCCACGGTGAGTCTTACCGCCCCCGCGCCCAGCTGGGCGCGGGGGCGGCGCGCTCACTTTTCCTCTTCGAACGTCACCGCGACATCGGCGTTCGCCGACAGCCGCACCTTGTCGCCCTCGACATCGGCGACCAGGCCGAGCGGGATGTAGTGGTGATGGTCGCCGTGCGGCCCGCTATGCGTCTTGGTCAGCTGGATGCGCTCACCTTTGACGTGGTCGACGGTGCCGACATGCACCCCGTCCGCGCCGATAACCTCCATATGGTCCTTGATCCGGTCCTTGATGGCGTGGTCGTGCGACATGCTCGTTCCTCCTCGATGATGATGATGCCCCCTGAACGCGTAGCCACGCGTTTGGGTGCATGTCTTTCATGATCGCCGGGAAAACCACCATGCTGCCAGCCGACCGCGCACGCCGCCCCGCACGCCGCCTTTTCGTCCTGCTCATCCCCGCACTCGCGCTTGCCGCCTGCGCGCATCAGGTCGCCACGGCCACGCAGCCCGGCGCCCCCGGCTTCCTGCTCGGGCTGTGGCACGGCTTCATTTTCCCGGTCGCCGCCATCGCCTCGTTCTTCGTGCCTGATATCGCGGTCTATGCCGTCCCCAATAATGGCGGCTGGTATGATTTCGGCTATTTCATCGGCATCGTCTTTCTCGGCGTCGGCTCGCACCGCACCAGGAAGGTCTATGTCGATCGCACCGTCATCCGGCGGGAGCGGGCATGACGCGCACGCTCGCCCTCTTCACCCCGCCCGTCATCATGGGCCTCGTCGCCTCGGTGGCGGGTCTATTGGCCGTATTCGTCGCCACCCGTCCGGGGGCTACCGATCAGGCACGCTACGCCAAACGCATCACCGCAACGATGCTGTCGGCGCTGGCGATCATCCTGGGCGGTTTCGCCTATGCCCTTTGGACCTGGAGCAACACGATATGACCCCCCTCAGCTTGAGCCCGATCTTCGGTATCATCATTGGCCTCAACCTGGTGTTCGCCGGCTTCGTGATGGCCTTCATCGTGCCAAAGCCTGTCAAGGCACCGCATAATCTGCTCACCTGGCTCGGCTGGAAAAAGCCGGGTTACCTCCTCATCGCCGCCGGCACCCTCTATGCCGCGCTTTCGCTCATTCCCGCCTGATTCTGTCTGAAAGGTTCGCCCATGTCCCTCCTAGAAGCCCGCAAGACCTACAAGCCCTTTGAATATCCCTGGGCCTATGATTTCTGGAAGCGGCAGCAGCAGATCCACTGGATGCCCGAAGAAGTGCCGCTGGGCGAGGATTGCCGCGACTGGGCGCAGAAAATCTCGGATCATGAGCGCAACCTGCTGACGCAAATCTTCCGCTTCTTCACCCAGGCCGATGTCGAGGTGCAGGATTGCTACCACGAGAAGTACGGCCGGGTGTTCAAGCCGACCGAGATCAAGATGATGCTCGCCGCCTTCAGCAACATGGAGACGGTGCACATCGCCGCCTACAGCCATCTGCTCGACACGATCGGCATGCCGGAAAGCGAATACGGCATGTTCCTCGAATATAGCGAGATGAAGGACAAGCACGATTATCTGCAGCGCTTCAACGTCGATACTGACGAGGATATCGCCCGCACGCTTGCCATGTTCGGCGGCTTTACCGAGGGGCTCCAGCTCTTCGCCAGCTTCGCGATGCTGATGAACTTCCCGCGCTTCAACAAGATGAAGGGCATGGGCCAGATCGTCTCATGGTCCGTGCGCGACGAGAGCCTGCACTGCGAGGGCATCATCCGCCTCTACCATGAATTCTGCAAGGAGCGCGGCTGCCTGACCAAGGCGGTCAAGGACGACATCATGGATGTCTGCCAGACGACCGTGCGCCTCGAAGACGCCTTTATCGATCTCGCCTTCGAACAGGGCCCCGTCACCGGCATGACGCCCAAGGAGATCAAGAAGTATATCCGCTACATCGCCGATTGGCGCCTCGGCCAATTGGGCCTGAAACCCATCTATATGATCGAAGACCACCCCCTCCCCTGGCTCGCCCCGCTCCTGAACGGCGTGGAGCACGCCAACTTCTTCGAACAGCGCGCGACGGAATATTCCAAGGGCGCCACGCGGGGGAACTGGAACGAGGTGTGGGACTCGTTCGACAAGCGGCAAAAGGCAAAGGCCGGGCCGGTTGATGTGGCGAATGAGGACGCTGGCGAGGGCGACATGTTCTCGCGGGCTGGGGTTGCGGCGGAGTGAGTTTCTGAAGTCGTGCGAAAATCGCATGACTTCAACCCTCTAACTTTTTCCGCTATAATTGCGGATGGCGGTCTTGCCTCGATAGCCGCCTCCGCCGGAGCGAAACGCAAGATGGGCTGCTGTCCGCGGGGTTGGCGGTTATCCTGACACACAAAAACCGCCACTTTTCTACCTTGAGACTTGCGGCTTGACGCGAACATAGACAGAACATAGCCTTGAACTTGAGCAAGGCCATCGAGAGAATCGCAATGCACTCTATCGAATTTTGCGCCGGTGCCGGCGGCCAGGCGATCGGCCTTGAACAGGCTGGCTTTCGTCACGAGGCACTGGTCGAAATCGAACGCGACTTTGCAAAGACACTGGAATTGAACCGGCCCGGCTGGAATGTATTTGCCCGCGACATGAACGAGTTCGATGGGCGCCCCTACAAGGGTATCGATTTGTTCGCTGCTGGATTGCCCTGCCCGCCCTTTTCAGTGGCAGGTAAACAGCTTGGCGACCTCGACGAACGCAACCTATTCCCGGCGGCGCTTCGGCTGATCGACGAAATGCGCCCCAAGGCAGTGATGATCGAAAATGTACGCGGCTTTCTCTCGGCTGTCTTTGATGACTATCGAACCTTGCTCAAAAGCCAGCTTGATAAGCTGGGCTACCATACCGAATGGCGTCTGCTGAACGCATCCGACTTCGGCGTCCCGCAGCTTCGCCCCCGGGTCGTCATCGTGGCGATCCGGAAGGACTTGGCCGACGTCTTCGATTGGCCAACCGCGCTGCCTCACAATCCGCCAACGGTCGGCGAAACTCTGAGAGACCTGATGGGTGCGCGCGGCTGGCTCGGCACGAAAGCATGGGCTGCCCGCGCCAATGAAATCGCACCGACCATTGTCGGCGGGTCAAAAAAGCATGGCGGCCCCGATCTTGGGCCGACACGCGCCAGAAAGGCTTGGGCATCACTGGGCGTCGAAGGGCGCAGCTTGGCCGCAGAGGCACCCGATCCGGATTTTGTCGGCATGCCCCGGCTAACGGTCCGCATGGTGGCCCGAATTCAGGGCTTTCCTGACAGCTGGCAGTTCTATGGCGCAAAAACAACGTCATATCGGCAAGTTGGCAATGCGTTTCCGCCACCTGTCGCACGCGCAGTCGCGCATAATCTGAAGATTGCTTTGTCCGTATCACGGATGTTTGCAGCACGGGTCGCTTGATGGTTGTTGGCGCAACCCGTGCGCCATTGTCGCCCGGCCACGAAGATTATAACGACCTATCGGCACTTGAAGCGGACCTACTAAGCGCTGTCGGCGGTCAATCCATGTTGGAAGAGAAGCTGCGAAGTTTCTTCAGATCTGCCATTGATGAAGTGATCGATACCGCTCGAAGCGGACGGTATTATTTCGCCGATCTGGAAAAAACGGAAAAGACTTATCTCGGTACCAAATTCGAAATTCTACTCCGAGATTGGCTGCAGGTCCCACGCGGCATAAGGCTCGATCTGCTGATCGGTGGACGTGAGGTCGATGTCAAATCAACCACAGTTGGTTTTGGCTGGATGATCCCGCCCGAGGCAGTCGACGAGTTCTGCATTTTGCTCCGAGTAAACGAACAAGATGCGAAATGTGCGGTTGGCTTGATACGAGCTCGGAAGGAATATCTCACAGCAGGTGAAAATCGAGACGCCAAGAAGAGTGTCTCAGCATCGAGCCGCCGTCATATCTGGTGGCTTGTTTCCGACTTCGATTATACGCGAAATTTCTGGTCAATTGTATCCGATGCAGACCGCCAGATTATTTCAACATTGCATGGCACCCAAGCGCTGGCGTTGCTTTTCGAGCGTTATCAGGGACTTCCTGTTTCCAGAATTCAGATTGCTGCAATTGCTCAGCAAGACGATTATATGAGACGCATTCGCCGTGGCGGAGGGGCGAGGGACATTTTAGCGCCCAAACAAATTGCAATTTTATACTCGGAGACGGACCGTAGCTTGATGCACCAGTTAGGTTTGAAATTCGGCTATCGTGAGTTCATCTCATATTCGCCGAAAGATGCCGAGGAGCGTGCTTTGCTTCTGGCAGCAAACCATATCGACTGATCTCGCGACAAAAGCCCATAAGAGCGGAAATTATGGTGTCAGTTCACTAAATCGACCTAATCCTCCTCACCTCGCGCCCCATGCCGGATGCGCAGGATAATCACCCGTTCCGCCTCCATCCGATAGCGCAGCACATAGGGCCACACCGTCGTCATTTCCCGCATGCCGCCACCCGCATCGCGGCCACGGTCGGGAAATTCGGACAGACTGTCGGCAACCGCGATCAGGCGCTCGCCCAGCCCCGATGCCGCCGATGGATTGAACGCCGAGATATAGGCAATGATCGCCTCAAGGTGTTCGACCGCCTCGTTGGTCCACACGATCTTGCGCAAATCAGTCGCCGATAAGGGGTCGCGGCGATGGCTTGTCGGTTCCCCATGAGCGAACCCAGCGCTTCACGGCATCATGGCTGACCAGACGACCAGCCTCGACATCAGCCTCAGCCCGCGCATCCGCCGCAGCTTCCGCCTCCGGATCGACTGAATCGAAAAGGGTCTTGCGGGGATCCATCTTGGCCAAATTACACCGCATGATGTTGGCCGACAAGCGAGATGTACCTGCGGGCCGTTATGCGGTTGCCTCCAACACGGTCTTGGTGCCAGCCTAACCCCATGCGCCACCCCCTCGCCCTCCTGCTCGCCCTAGCCACCCCCGCCACCGCGCAAACCCCCGCGCCGCCATGGGCCGCGTCGCTCATCGCCGGCTATCCCGGCCTCGTCACGCAAGTCACCGCCAGCGAGGTCATCCTCAGCGACGGAACCCGCCTGCCGCGCACCCTCGGGCCCGCCGCCGCCACCGAGGCCGAACGCCAGGCGCGCCCCGATATCGATGCCATGTTCGTCGATCGCTACCCCGTCGGCGCGCCGGTCCCGCCCGCCCCCACAACAGACCCCGGCCGCACCCGCTACGAACCCTTTTTCGATGCCATCTATGGCGATTGCCGCAAGGGCGCCGTCCGGTTGCGCGATGTCGCCTGGCTGCCCGGGCGCGGCGGCGGCAGCATCCGCGTCACCACCACCAACCATGTCGCCGAGCAACTCGAAGCCGTCCTGCGCGATCTGGCGCAGCTCCCGCCCGCGATGACGCGCTATCTCGTCCCCAATTCGGGCGGCTATAGCTGCCGCGCGATTGCCGGCACCAGCCAGCGCAGCATGCACAGCTATGGCATCGCCGTTGATCTCGCGAGCGGCCAGGCCGATTACTGGCGCTGGTCAGGCGGCGAGGCCGCGCGCTATCGCAACCGCCTGCCCGCCGCCATCGTTGCCGCGTTTGAGCGCCACGGCTTCATCTGGGGCGGCCGCTGGCGCCATTTCGATACGATGCACTTCGAATATCGGCCAGAGCTGCTGCCGGTGCGTTAAAGCCGCTCATTCCCCACAAAGCCAAGCCGGCTGATCCCGGCGCGGCGCACCACCGCCATTGTCTGCGCGAAATCGTCATAGCGCGTCTGCGGGTCGGTCTTGATCTGCAGGGCCGCGCGCGGATCGTCGCGCAGCACCGCGAGCGGCCCGGCGAGCGCCGCGCGGCGCACCGCCCGCCCGTCAAGCATCACCGCCCCCCCCGCCGCAATCGTCAGCAGATGCGGCACTTGGCTCTCGGCCGGGGCGGCGCTCGCCTGCGGCAGCGGCACCGGGATTTCGTGCATCTGCACCGGGATGGTGATGATGAACATCACCAGCAGCACCAGCAGCACATCGATCAGCGGGGTGGTGTTGATGCCGCCGATCGGCTCGGCATGGTCGGCAAAAGCGGTGCGGGTCGGGGCGGCAAAAGCAGCGGAACGCAGGCGCATGGCTTTTCTCCTGGTCAGGCTAGGTGATGTAATACCATCACATATCTGGGCCAACGTCAACGGCTGCCAGCGTCAACCGGCGGGCAGAACTTTCCTACAAGCGGCATTTGTGGTATCGAAACTCGGGCGCAGTCGATGCGTGCGGGTGGGCCCGAGAATAAACCGCCTGTCCCGCAACTTCGACAAGTTCGACAACTTCGCCAGATCAGCCGATCAGGTCAAGTTGCTGATATACCGGTTATTTCTTCTCTTCTGGTTTACGGTATGCGGTGTGGCACGCGCCGCATGTCTTGCCCAATTCGCCGAATTGCGTGGCAAAACCGGCCGTATCGCCGGCCTTTCCAAGGTCCGCCAGCGTACGCGCCGCGACGGTCATCTTGGCGGCAGCGGCCTCGAACCCGGCGCGGTCGCTCCACACCGTCGGCAGCGCATCGCTCTCGGGGGTGTCGCTATGCGGCGGGAACATCGTCGGGATCGCCTTGCCCCAGCTCGCGATGGCGGCTGCCGGCAGCGCGAGCTTCTGCACATCGTCGCCCCGCGCAATCCCGGCCTTGATGCCCAGGAACGCTGCGATCGTCAGGTGGAACCCGGCCTGCCGCGCCTCCACCACCGCGGCGTGCTCCATCATGCCGTGGTCCGCCATCATCTTGGCGTGGTCCATCTTGGCATGATCCATCGGTGGCGCAGGCGCCGTCTGTGCGATCGCCAACCCCCCGGCAAGCGCGACAGCAGACAAAGCGAAGGTCAAGGGAATGGCGCGCATCAGGGTGGCTCCTGCCAAGGGGGAAGTGCGATGACGGCGATGCTACCCCGCGACT
>JBBQHG010000050.1:0-13995 GCA_038323755.1 Sphingomonadales bacterium | reverse complement strand
GGGGCGCGGCCCTTCTTTCATCAAATGCTGGCCGAGCCCGTGCGCACCCGTGCCGCAATCGATAACGAGCATCGTGCCGCCGGCGGAGGTTATCTGAACGCAGGATGTATTCCCGCCGTACCGAATTGTGTCCGGACCAGGCTTTGCCATGGACCCACGCGTGCCCCAGAACCGTACCTGCATGAAGCCAACCCCTTGATGCCCTAAAGAACCCTCGCGCTCTTTGGGCGCTTCCCCTGCTGCCGTTATGCACTTGTGACGCGGGCGGGTCTATCCGTGGAATTGCACCAAATTGGAGGGCGGCAAGACCACGAACCTCGTCAAGTCGGTCGTCGATCCAGAAATTGCGCAATCTCATCAAGATTGACGGATGAGTCGAGGAACGTCTTGCCGATGCCACGGGCGAGCAAGAAGGGGAGGGTGCCAGATGCCATCTTCTTGTCGTGTCGCATATGGTCAATCAGCGCATTTCCGTTGGTAAATAAGCCAGTTGTAGCGATGCCATCGGGCAATCCGGCGGCGCGCAAATGCGCTGCTACGCGATTTGCGTCATTCTGCGGGCACAAGCCACGATCGGCGGAATAGGCGAACGCCAGGGCCATTCCGGCAGCGACCGCCTCGCCATGGAGGAGGCGATCTGAAAAACCACCTACAGCTTCAAGTGCATGACCAAAGGTGTGCCCCAAATTGAGTAACGCGCGCTTGCCGGTGGTTTCGTGCTCGTCTTCGGCGACGATCCGCGCCTTGGCAGCGACGCTGTGGCTTATGGCAGTGATCCGCGCATCACTGTCACCCTCGATCAACAGGGCGCCATTGGCCTCACACCATCCAAAAAAGGCTTCGTCGTCGATCAGGCCGTATTTCACGACCTCGGCATATCCCGCGCGAACCTGGCGTACCGGGAGTGAATCGAGTGTGTCGGGGTCAATTAGTACCAGAGAGGGCTGGTGAAAGGCGCCAATCAGATTCTTGCCCGCGCGACTGTTGATCGCTGTCTTGCCGCCGACCGAGGAATCGACCTGGGCCAGAAGGGTTGTGGGGATTTGAACAAAGCCGCATCCCCGTTTCAAAATGGCACAGGCGAAGCCGACAAGATCGCCAATTACGCCACCGCCCAGCGCGATCACATGATCACCACGCTCGACTCCCAGATCGAGCAGCCGGTCTGTCAACTGCTCAAGCATTGCCCAACTCTTGGTCGATTCGCCTGCAGGGAGCACGATGACCTCCGACCGGACTCCCGCCGCCGTCAGCGATGCCACAAGCGTTTCGCAATGATGAGCTAGGTTGGTGTCGCAAATGATCGGCATAAGGCGACCGCGCGAAAGCGGGACCAGATGTTCGCCAGCGCGCTTTAACAGACCTGCTTCGATCCGCACCGGATAGCGCCGATCGCCCAACTCGACGTCGATTTGCTTCACGCGTCCCAAGCTCCTGCACCGATTGCCTTGAGTATGGCACTCACGGTGGTTTCATGCGGTGACTGCTGGCTCGATACGTGGATCGGCGCCAGCGCATAGATTGGATTGCGCAACTTCGCGAGATCAGTGAGCACCTCCATCGGGTCTCGATTGCGCAATAACGGTCGCGTGTCGCGCCTTTTCACCCGCTCGGCCAGAATCTTTGGGTTGGCGTCGAGCCAAACTGCCAACGCCTGATCGAGGATGAGCTTGCGTGTGTCGGTGTTGATGAAGGCACCACCACCGGTTGCGATCACCTTGGGCGTTCCGTCGATCAGTCGCGCGATGACGCGACGTTCACCATCGCGGAAATACCCTTCGCCGAACCTTTCGAAGATGTCAGCGATCGTCATGCCGGCTGCGGATTCGATTTCGGCATCGGCATCGACGAACGGAAGGTGGAGGCGCGTGGCAAGGCGGCGCCCAACGGTTGACTTTCCGACTCCCATCAAGCCGATAAGCACGATCGGCAATCCGTTCCAGGCTTTTAAAGGCGTGTGGTTTTGCAACATGGTGTCAGGGGCTATACAGCGAGCAGCACGCTCGGGCAAAAGGCGCAGCGATAGCCGAATCCGAATCTCCATTTCGTTCAATTTGAATATTCAAACTTGATACAAGGTCTGCTGCATGCCCCGTCCGATGTCCCTGCCGCTCATCATCGTCGCCGTGGTGCTTGTTGCGTTGATCGGCGGCGTTGTTTTGCTCGCCAGCAGCAACAGCGAGAAACCGCTGACCCGCGTCGAAAAGGTTGTGCCGCTTGCGTCTCTCCAGAAATAGCGTCGGTGCCGGCGCGCTTGCGCTATGCCTGATCGCCATAGGCATCCCGGCTATAGGCCAGGAAAAACCGGAATCCATTCTGCCACCCGGTTTCGGCGAGCCGGTGACTGCGCCTGCGCCAGCAGCAACCGCTACGCCCTCTGCCCCTTCGACCCCCGACGAGACCCCCTCCTCGGGCGTTCCCAGTGTTCTCGGCGCGCAAGCCACGGACGCGTCGGACGTCTCAGACGAAGCTGGCACGCCTGCACCGCTGGATCCCAAGCTGCTGGCGAAATATGAGCTGCCGGATTACGCACGGCGCTCTACGGCCATGGTGGGCGTTGTTGGCATTGCAGAGGGCGGGCTGAAGCCCAAGGCATTTGGCAACGCAGACGGTCGATTTCTTGAAGCACTGATGGGCCGCCTCAAAGCGCCGATCGCATCGCGCTGGGTGTCGATCGGATTGCGGCAAGCGCTGGCTTCAAAGGTGATGACTCCATCGCACGTTAATGGGGTCGATTTCGCCGCCGAACGGGCATGGCTGTTACTCCGGATGGGCGAATCCGTCGTCGCGCGCGCCATGGTACAAAGCGTCGATACAGATCGATACACCCCCAAGATGTTTGAAGCCGCGATGCAGGCATCGTTGGCGACGGCCGACCCGGCGGTTGTGTGTCCTGTTGTGCAATCGGCCAAATCCTTCTCGAGCGATCGTGCATGGACGATGTTTGACGCCATGTGCGGGGCTCTGGCAGGCAATGGCGAGGAGGCGAACCAGAAGATCCGCGCTGCGCGGCGGATCGGCACGGCGCGTGGCATCGATTTGCTGCTTGCAGAAAAGATTGTTGGCGCCGGGGGCAAGGGTAGCACAGTCACCATTGAATGGGATGGCGTCGATCAGCTGACGATCTGGCGCTATGGCCTGGCCATTGCCAGCAATACGGAGATTCCGGCCCCATTGTTCGGCACCGTATCTCCACGCGTCCAGTTCTGGCGCGCACAAGCGCCAATGCTGGCAGAGCGATTAAGGGCGCCGTCGGCCGAGTTGGCCGCAGCGCAGGGCGTGCTTTCCAGCGCTGCGCTTGTCGACCTCTATGGCAAGATTGAAGGGGATGAGGATCAGGCTTCGGCGGAGGTTGGCGTCGCGCGTGATTTGCGGACGGCCTATGCAGATCCCGATCGCGATGCACGTTTGGTCGCGCTGCGCGCTTTGTGGACTGAACCTCGCACGCCGCGCGGGCAATATGCCCGGCTCATTCTGACCGCTCGGGCGGCTGCTGGCATTGCGCCATATCGTGATGCGCCTGACGCCGACCGGTTGATCGCGGCGATGCTCACGGCGGGTCTCGAACGGGCTGCCCTGCGCTGGCAAGAGGATGCGGTTCGGGGCAGTGATGGCTGGGCGATGCTCGCTCTTGTCGACAGCGCGGTAACCGTTAGCCGAGGCGAGGTGGATACCTATCGCGGACGGGCGACCGACCCTAGCGGAATCAAGGCGCGAATGTTGCTGGCCGGGCTGGCCGGACTTGGCAAGCTGAGCGAGGGCGATGCCAAAGCGCTTGGGCGGTCGCTATCAGTCAATCTTGACAGCGCGAATAGCTGGACGCGTGCGATCCATCACGCTGCGGCCCGCAACCAGCCAGCGACCGTGTTGTTGCTCGCGGCCGTTGGGATGCAAACCTATAACTGGCAGGGGATCTCGCCGGAGGCGGTTTATCACATCGTGTCGTCGCTCCAGCAAGTTGGGCTGGAAGGCCAGGCACGGATGGTTGCCGTCGAGGCGCTGACCAGGCTTTGACCGGGCTGGAGGATCGCCCGCTCATCGAGCGTTTCCTGGAGATGATGGCGGCCGAGGGTGGCGCCGCCGCCAATACACTAGCCGCTTATCGCAGTGATCTGGAGCTGGCCTCTGCTTTAGTCGAACGCCGGTTGGCCATTGCTGGCAAGGCTGAAATGGCGCTGCTCGCAGAGGCATGGGCGCCGCTCGCCCGATCAACGGTCGCCCGGAAATCAGCCGCTCTCCGACGATTTTTTATGTTCCTCGCCGATGAGGGACACCGCGCCGACAACCCTGCCGGCGCACTGCCCCGCCCGGGCGCATCGAGAGCGCTCCCGAAGTCGTTGGGCCACGGCGATGTCGATCGCCTGTTCGACGCTATCGCGAACCATCTGGCTGAACACCCCTGCAATCCACGTGCACTCCGATTGGCAGCACTTGTCGAGCTGCTCTACGGCTCCGGATTACGCGCGAGCGAGCTGGTTACCATCCCGCGCAATGCCGTATCGCCCGATCGCCCGTTCCTCATCCTGCGTGGCAAGGGCGGACGGGAGAGGCTGGTGCCGATATCCGATCGCGCCAGGGCGGCTGTGGCGGCATGGCGAGACACCGTGCCGAGCGATTCCGCCTGGTTGTTCCCTGGCGGCAAAAAGCACTTGTCACGGATCAGACTTTACCAGCTGATCAAGGAATTGGGGGCTGACGCGGGCATTCCACCTGAAAGAGTGAGCCCGCATATCCTTCGTCACGCTTTCGCCACGCACTTGCTGGAAGGGGGCGCAGATCTGCGTGCGCTTCAGCTCATGCTTGGTCACGCTGATATCGCGACGACGGAAATTTACACGCATATCGACAGCGCCCGATTGGTTGCGCTGGTCAATGCACGGCATCCACTCGTTGACCTTCGGGGCCGGCGGGCCTAACCGACGCGGCCTGATGGCAAGTTTCCTCGATTTTGAAAAACCGATCGCCGAGCTCCAGGCGCGCATCGACGAGTTGCGTGAGACGGCTGCTGCCGGAACGGTCGACCTTGATGCTGATATCGCACGGCTGCAGGCCAAGTCTGACAAACTGCTACGCGATACCTATGGCCGACTGACACCCTGGCAGAAGACTCAAGTCGCTCGGCACGGTGATCGACCGCATTTCAAGCATTATGCAGCGGGGCTGTTTGAGGACTTCATGCCGCTCGCCGGTGACCGCGCATTTGGCGATGACAAGGCGATACAAGGTGGGCTTGCGCTGTTTCGCGGCCGACGCATCGTCGTCATCGGACATGAAAAGGGAGACGATACCGCGAGCCGGTTGCAGCATAATTTCGGGATGGGCAAGCCGGAGGGGTATCGCAAGGCGATTCGGTTGATGGACCTGGCCGATCGTTTCGGATTGCCGGTTGTCACCTTGGTTGACACCTCTGGCGCCTTTCCGGGCATCCAGGCCGAGGAGCGAGGGCAGGCGGAGGCGATTGCGCGCAGCACCGCGCGGTGCCTGTCACTCGGGGTGCCGATGGTGAGTGCAATTGTTGGAGAAGGAGGATCAGGCGGGGCGGTCGCGCTTGCAACTGGCAACCGCGTTTTGATGTTTGAACACGCTGTATATTCAGTGATTTCGCCCGAAGGATGCGCGTCGATCCTGTGGCGCACGTCGGACCGTGCGGCTGATGCCGCGGAAGCGATGAAGGTAACGGCGCAAGATCTGAAGGCACTCGGCGTGATCGACATGATCGTGCCCGAGCCGCTGGGGGGCGCGCAGCGCGATCCATTGGCGGCGATATCGGCACTGGGTAATGCAATCGACCAGCAGCTGACTGACATAGCCAAGCTCGACGGCAAGGCGCTTCTTAGGGACCGCCGGCAGAAATTTCTTTCTATCGGCAGGCTCTGACGCGCCGAAAGCGAATAATCAGCTCGCCTTCATATTGGTTTGCACGTTTGTAAAAGTAGTTTTCAGGCGGTTGCCCAATCCCTGCATTGCAGCGATGGCAGCGACGGCAATCAAGGCAGCAATCAGGCCATATTCTATTGCAGTGGCCGCACGCTGCTCGCGCAGCACGCCTAAGATCAATTTAACCATCTCGGCACCCTTCGAAAAGAAAAAGGGCGGCGGGCTTGCACCCGCCGCCCTGCACGTAAGCAGCTGGGAGAAGCTTACGAAGCCTTCATGTTCGACGTCACGTTACCGAACGTGGTCTTGAGCTGGTTGCCCAGACCCTGCATGGCAGCGATCGCGGCAACCGCGATGAGTGCTGCGATCAGGCCATATTCAATAGCCGTCGCGCCCTTGTTGTTCTTGATGAACTTGCGAATGGTCTGCATTTTCCGGTCTCCAATGGTTTTGAGCTTCAGTACCCGGCTGACCGGGGAACCGGCCTAGCTCCATGAGAAGTACCGAGGGTAGGTTGACAAAGGTTTAAGTCCGGCCACGATTTATTCGGTCAGCTCAGCGATTGTTGCGAGCATCATCGATCTTGTTGTTGACGTTGCCCCAGATGCCGGTTGTGGAATTGGCGAGCTGGATGAACGAGGCCAGCATCGTGATGATGATAACTGATGCGATCAGGCCATATTCAATGGCGGTACCGCCCTTGCGATCGGCGAGCAGCCTCTGCATCAGTCTGATCATGCCCGCTCCGTTCCCGGCAAGTTTCGTATCGACGAGAGATAAAGATTGAGGGTTAACGAATGACGAATGCGACAATGGCAGCCACACCTGTCATCCTGTTTCCAGTGGTTGCCGTCGCACTTGTCGATGCGGATGGCCGGGTTCTGTTGCAGCAACGCCCTGGCGGTAAATCCTTGGCAGGGCTTTGGGAATTTCCAGGCGGCAAGATTGAAAGCGGTGAAACGCCGGAGATGGCATTGATCCGTGAGCTGGACGAAGAACTCGGCATAACGGTCAGCGCATCGTGTCTCGCGCCAGCCACTTTTGCCAGCGCAGCACTGGGCGATCGCCATTTGCTGCTGCTGCTGTACGTCTGCCGGAAGTGGCAAGGACAGCCCCGCGCCATCGAAGCGGTCGCGCTACGATGGATGCGCCCGGTCGAGATGCATGCGCTGCCAATGCCGCCAGCCGACCGGCCACTGATCGGGCTGATCGAGGCGCTGATCTAGCGTTTTGGTCTGAGTGCTTCGGCCAGAGAATGGGTCGCGCTACCACGACGCGCTGGGGTGGGTTGAGACGGAGCAGGCGCCCAACCCGTCATAAAAATAATATCGAATCGCTCTGCCGTCCTACCATCAGGGTCGGCGCGGTCGGCAAAATAAGCCGCGGCGCGGCCCAGCGACTCGCGGCTGAGCGGCAGCCGACCGGGCATCACATTGCCGCCGGCCATGGCGCGCAGGTCATGCAGCAGTGATAAAAGGCCGCTATACCTCACCGTAAGCGTTTCGACGTCTGCAACCGGCAAAGTGAATCCGGCGCGCATCAGTAAATCTCCGGCGGCGCGAACATCGACTTGCGGGTGTAGTCGCGCCACTGGCCGCTCCGCTTCCGCCTCTCGCAAGGCGCCGCGCAAGGTCGACAGGCTGTTTGCGCCGACAAAGCAGCCCAGAAACAGCCCATCTGGCTTTAGAACGCGTTTGGCGAGCGACAGCGCACCGGGAAGATCATCGACGCTGTCCAGAACGCCTGCCGATATGATGAGATCAAATGACCCGTCGGCGAATGGTAACCGGTCTTCATCGCCCTGAACCCCGTTGGTCGTTGATGCAAAGGCAAAGCCGGGATCGAGCCGCGCAATCCGCGCGCCGTCTGGTGGCACAAAGCTGCTATCGAAGCAGCCGAGGTCGAGAATGTCGGAAAAGCGCCGAGAAACGCTGGCGAGCCGATCGGCGATCCCTTCCAGCATGAATTGCCGAAGAAAATCAGCCTTTTGATACATCACTGCTGCGCGATCGCGGCTTGACCGGCGGGCGGATCGATCGAAAATGACGGGGCGGTCCATGTGGGTGCTTGTGCCGCTGCGGCCAGCGCGCGACAAGACCCGTGATGGCTATGCTGGCGCCGTTCAAGATGATCGTCGATGCCGCGATACCGGCGCGCTGCCCGGGTTGTGGGGCTATCACGCGCGAGGATCACCGGTTTTGCGCTGCTTGCTGGAGTGATTTGCGATTTATCGCGCCGCCCTGGTGCTCAGCGTGCAACCTGCCGATGGCCTTTGATCAAGGGCAGACAGCGCTATGCGGCCAATGCCTGGCTGAGCCCCCCAAACATAGTGGGATCCGTGCCGCGGTGGCATATGGGCCAATCGCACGCGCGCTGGTGCTGAAACTGAAATATGGCCGGCGCACGGGCTATGCCGAAACAGCAGCCCGGCACATGCAGCGGCTAATGCCGGCTAATGCGGATCTGCTCATTCCAGTGCCGCTCCACCGTTGGCGATTATGGTCGCGGGGATTTAATCAGGCGGCATTGATCGCCCAGTCGATGAGCAAGAGGACCGGGATTCCCTGCGAAGTCACGATATTGCGGCGCGTACGCGCAACACCGGTGCTACAAGGGCTCGGCCGGAGCGCACGCGCTAAAGCGGTTCAACAGGCCTTTGCCGTCGACCCCGGCAAGCGGGCGCTGATCCGGGGCAAATCGATCCTGCTGGTCGACGATGTCCATACCAGTGGCGCCACGACCAATGCCTGTGTTGGCCAGTTAATGCGTGCTGGCGCGGCCAAGGTGACGATCCTGTGCTGGGCGCGCGTGATCGATGGTGACTTGCCTGCTGGCCATGAGGGACATTGACAAGGGCGGGCGCGATCCACAACTGTTATTCATGGCTAAAGTTGAGATCTACACCAAAGCATTCTGCCCTTATTGCTCGCGGGCGATGCGGTTGCTGGCGAGCAAGCAGGCCGATGTCGAGGAATATGACATCACCATGGGCGGGCCGAAGCGCGTCGAAATGCTGGACCGGGCCAATGGCGGCGTGACGGTGCCGCAAATATTCATCGATGGCCGCCACATCGGCGGGTCCGACGATCTTGCCGAGTTGGAAGACAGCGGCAAGCTGGATGCCCTGTTGGCCGTATGACGAAGATCGCGCTGCTCCAGATGACGAGCGGCGTTGACCCCGCCGCCAATGCGCAAAGGGTGCGTACTGCGATTGCCGAGGCCGCTGCCGGTGGTGCGGCGATGCTGTTCACCCCCGAGATGACCGGATTGGTTGACCGGGACCGCGCGCGTGCAAGTGGGTCGGTGCAGCCAGAGGTGGATGATGCGGTGCTGGCGGCAGCAAGGGCGGCGGCGGCCGAGCATGGCATCTGGGTCCATCTCGGCTCGCTGGCGGTGTGCGGCACGAACGGCAAGCTGGCCAACCGCGCCTTTGTGATCGACGGCACCGGTACCGTTCGCGCGCGCTATGACAAATTGCATCTGTTCGACGTCGATTTGCCGACCGGTGAAAGCTGGCGCGAATCGGCGGCGTACAGCGCGGGCGAGGGGGCCGTGGTGGTGCAGACGCCGGTCGGGCCGCTTGGCCTCTCGATCTGCTATGACCTGCGCTTCGCCGATCTGTATAAAGCGCTGAGCAATGCCGGGGCGACCGTGCTGGCAATTCCGGCGGCCTTTACCCAACCGACGGGGGCGGCGCACTGGCATATCTTGATGCGCGCGCGCGCGATCGAGGCGGGGGCCTTTGTGGTTGCTGCCGCCCAGACCGGGCAGCATGAAGACGGCCGGGCGACCTATGGCCATTCGCTGGTGATCGATCCCTGGGGCGAGGTGCTGCTCGATATGGGCGAAGCGGCGGGGCTGGGCTTTGCCGAGATCGATCCGGCGCGGGTGGATGAGGTTCGCGCCCGCGTGCCGGTGATCGCGCATCGCCGGGCGATTCCTGCTGTTGAGCGGGTATAATGATCGTTTTCGATCTGCGCTGCGATACCGGCCATGTCTTCGAGGCGTGGTTCGCCTCAAGCGCCGCCTATGAAGACCAGCGCGCACGCCAGATTGTGCGATGCCCGGTGTGCGATGACGCGCAGGTGCAAAAGGCCGTGATGGCGCCCAACATCGCCGCCAAGGGCAACCGGACGACGGCCAGCGCTGCTTACGGCCGGCAACAGCTGATCGGTGCCTTGGCCGAGGCGCAGGCCCGGGCACTTGAAGGATCCGAATGGGTGGGCAGGGCGTTTCCCGATCGCGCCCGCGCGATGCATCTCGGCGATGAGCCGCCCGCACCGATCCACGGCGAGACAAGCCTGGCCGAGGCGCGCGAGCTCGTCGATGAGGGTATTGCCATCGCGCCGCTGCCCTTTCCGGTGGTGCCGCCCGCCCTGCGGAATTGAAGGGCGCAATTGATGGCGCCGGCTATCGGGGCGCGTTGACCGGCAAGCTGCTACTCTTTAGGTCGACGCCGTGTGCCCCCGTAGCTCAGCAGGATAGAGCGACGGTTTCCTAAACCGCAGGCCGGAGGTTCGATTCCTCTCGGGGGCACCATTTTTTCCAAGATGGGAGCGCCTAGACCGAGGGGTCTCACGGTAGGTGGTCAGGCAAGACAGTTTTTATCGGCGTGCGACGCTTCTTCAATGCCGATTTCCGGCCGAGCTACGTCGTCATCATTCGTCCCAGTCAACTTGGGACTGACCACACTTATGCCATTCCCCGCCCGGAGACGAAGAGATGAGCGAACCGAATGCCTACTTCAACGCGAAGCCCTATATCCCATCAATGCTCAGCGAAATTTACGATACGCTTGGCTCGATGATTCTGGGTGCACCGACCTTCATTGACGAAACGCGTGTGTTTCCAAACCGCAATATCGACAGCGAATTCAACAAGCTGACGCAAGGGTTTGGCCTAGTTCGCAAAAAAACTGGGCGAGGAGCGCTATGCGCGACTGATTGACCTCGCGGCGCGCGCTAAGGCGCTTTTTGCCGACGATCAAGAGGATAATAACGGCAAGACCGACCAGGGGCGCGCGCTGTTGCTGGAAATCGAGGACGAAATTCAGGACGCGCGCCGCCGTCGGGTGGAAGCGAAGCTGCCGGACGAAGAGGGCAGAGTCACCGGCGACTGACGGGCTTTCGATGATTGGGTGCCCGGCTTCGTCGCTTGAGGGGCACCCTTTATTGTTGGGAATTGTTATTGTTGGGAATTGGCTGTCGGCGTATTCGGGGCGCGGTGGGCGGGCACCCGCTGGCGTGACTGCCCCGGGGTGCCCGCCGCCGCCGAGGATCACGCCTTGACGTGGGCCGCGATATATTTGTTCATTTCGAACATCGTCACCGACTTGCGACCGAACACTTTTTCAAGCGCTGCATCAGCCAGGATTTCCCGCTTGTTGGCGGGGTTTTGCAGGTCATGCTTCTTGATGTAGGCCCAGACTTTGCTGATCACCTCGCTGCGGGGCAGCCGATCGTTGCCGACGATCGCGCCGAGTTCAGGCGAAGGCTGTACAGGCGCGTGAATGCCGCCAGTCTTTGGGGCTGCCGCCTTGGTTGTAGTTGGTTCTTTTGCCATCGCTATCCTCCCTTTCGCGGCCAGCGTTCGCCGGCCATACCAATTCACCCTGTCATGGGCGCTTCGCCTTGTGCGCTGCCTTTTCGCCAATGTCACTCTTTTCAATGCGATGCCGGGCGCCTCGACATCATTTCGTCGCCCGTCCAGCACTGTTTGACGGCACTACCGCGCGATTGCCGATCCCGCTTGCCCGGCGGGGTGCGACCATGCGACGGCTGAGGAACGATATCGGCGATTGACGAGAACACAGGAACACATCGCACATGACTCTCGAAACAATCATTGAAGCCCGCGCTGACGGCGGGACGCAGGGGATTTACCGTCACCAGTCTACCGAAACTGGCACGCCCATGACCTTTTCGGTCTATGTGCCGCCGCATACGCCAGGCGCGAGACTGCCGGTGCTCTGGTATCTCTCCGGCCTGACCTGCACGCATGCCAATGTAACCGACAAGGGGGGCTATCGCGCCGCCTGTGCCGCGCATGGCGTGATCTTCATTGCGCCGGATACATCGCCGCGCGGCGATAATGTGGCCGACGCTGACAGCTATGATTTTGGGCAGGGGGCGGGCTTTTATGTCGATGCGACCGAGGCGCCATGGGCAACGCATTATCGCATGCGGTCATATATCGAGCGTGAGCTGCCGGCCCTGATAGCGGATTGCTTTCCGCAGGCTGATATGACGCGGCAGGGAATAACCGGCCAATCGATGGGCGGACACGGCGCGCTGACGATTGCGCTGCGAAATCCGGGGCGGTTCAGGAGTGTGTCGGCCTTTGCCCCCATTGTGACGCCCATGCGGTGCCCCTGGGGTGAGAAGGCGCTAGACGGTTATCTTGGCAGCAATCGTGCCGACTGGCGCAGCTATGATGCCTGCGCCTTGATCGAGGATGGCGCGAGATTGCCTGACCTGCTGGTCGACCAGGGTGATGCCGACAGTTTTCTGGTTGAGCAGCTCCAGACGGGGCGCCTGATTGAAGCCTGCGCCCAGGCCGATATCGCCGCCACGATCCGGATGCAGCCGGGATATGACCATAGCTATTATTTCGTCGGGACCTTCATGCCCGAGCATCTGGCCTGGCACGCGACGCGCCTGAAGGCATAGCGCACAAAAAAAAGGGCCGCCGGAATGATCCGGCGGCCCTGAATTTTTAGATATGTTCGCTCAGGATCAGAACTTGATCCGCACCGTGCCGCCATAAGTGACTGGCTGGCTGGGATAGCCCGAAAGGCTGCCCGACTGGGCGACCGACGGGAAGATCGTCGTCAGATATTGCGCGTTGGTGATGTTGCGGCCCCAGACCGACACATTGATACCATTCGAGAAGGTGCCGGTCAGCGACATGTTCAGCGACTGCTGTTCACGCGTGTACTGCGGGGCGCCTTCGGAAATGATGACCGGGCTTTCGTACTGGTAATCACCGCGCAACGAGAGCTTGAAGTCGTCAGTAATTTCGCGGGTATAGGTACCGCCAACCGACAGCGACCACTCTGGAATACCCGATGGACGACGACCGGTCAGGTTTGCCGAAACGACACCAAAGGTAGAGTTGAAGGTCGATCCGTTGACGAACGAGTCATAAATCGGATCGAGATACGTCACCGCAGCATTCAACGTCAGTGCCTTGACCGGCGTCACGCTGCCATCGAATTCGACGCCGAAGGTCGACTGCGAGCCGGCGTTGTTGAGGATGAAGCCGGTCCCGGTGAAGATATTGCCCTGGAACCCAGAAATCGACTGCTTGAACACGGCAAGGTTGAAGGCAGCGCGCGAGAACTGGCCCTTGATGCCGCCTTCGAAGACTTCCGACTTTTCCGGTCCGGCAAAGCGCGACCCGGATGTGAGGTTAACGACAGCCAAGCCAGCCGTTTGCAGGCGGGTAACGTCTGCCGCCGTCGGACGGCTGTCACGCGACAGGTTGATCGAACTGGCCTTGAAACCCGTTGCATAGGTTACATAGAGGCTGAGGTTGTCGGTGGCCTTCCAAGCCAGTCGTGCCGTGTAGGAAATATTGTTGTCACCAGTCCGGCCTGGCTCAACCGAGTTTGGCACATTCTGGAACGGCGGCAGGAACTGAAGACCGCGCAGGCCATTCAGCGGGTTGGCAGCCGGGTTGTTCTGGTTTGCATTGGCAAATGCCTGTGATCCCGCAGAAATGGCGGTGAAGGCTGCATTATTTGCAACAGCAAATGCACCGATTTCTGCCTGAGTTGCAGAGCGTCCGAGGGCGAGCGCAGAGCCAACACCAGAGGCGAGCGCACCGCCGAACAGCAGCTGATTGCGGAACGGCGCATATTGCGGCGCATTGAAGTTGATGCCGGCAAATACGTCATTGCTGACAATGTTGGTCGCGAACTGCTTGCGATCGTCGGTATAGTTGATGCCACCGGTCGCAATCAGACGATCGGTGATCTTGAAATCGACCGTGCCGAAGATCGAGAAGGATTCGTCGGCCAGGCGGTAACGTTCCGCCAGACCGTCACCGCGACGGAAGAAGGTATTGAGATAGCGCGTTGGCGCCCCTTCCAGCGCACCAAATGTGCCCTCCAGCGTT
>JBBQHG010000049.1:0-14002 GCA_038323755.1 Sphingomonadales bacterium | reverse complement strand
CACCAGTAGCTCGGGCAGCTGGTGGTGCAGCAGAAGCACAGGATGCACTCGTACAGGCCATCGAGCTTGGCGCGATCGGCCGGCGACTGGAGTCGCTCCTTGCCCGAGGGTGGCGGGGTGACGGTCTGCAGCCACGGCTTGATCGAGGAATATTGCGCATAGAAATGCGTGAAATCGGGCACCAGATCCTTGATCACGCTCATCGCCGGGAGCGGGGTGATCTGGATATCGCCCTTCACATCCTCAATCGCCTTGGTGCAGGCGAGCGTGTTGGTCCCATCGATATTCATCGAGCACGACCCGCAAATACCCTCCCGGCACGAACGGCGGAAGGTGAGCGATGAGTCCTGCTCGGCCTTCATCTTGATGAGCGCATCGAGCACCATCGGGCCGCAGCTGTCGAGATCGATCTCGAACGTGTCGAAATGCGGGTTCTCGCCCGTGTCGGGGTCATAGCGATAGACCTTGAATTTCTTGACCCGCGTGGCGCCCGCCGCTGCCTTATGGACCTTGCCCTTGGGCTTGATCTTGCTGTTCGCGGGGAGGAAGAATTCGGCCATTGCTCAACTGATCCCATTGCTGGCGACGGGGCAGCGACGCCCCCTACGCCCTGCCGATACATGAGGGCGGACGGGGTCGCAAACATTTGTGTGTCCGCTATCGGCAATGTTGCCCCGTCAGAAGATTTCCTTGGCCCTCACCAGCCTTTGGCCAATTGATCGCGGCGGCGGCGATCCCATTTGACGATCCATCGCTGATGGGCAGGTATCTACGCTGCCCGGCGCAAGGGATATGGCAACATGACAAACCGACTGCAGGGCAAAAAGGCACTCGTTACCGGCGGATCGCGCGGCATCGGCGCGGCGATTGCCCGCCGGCTGGCTGAAGAAGGCGCAAATGTCGCCATCACCTATGCCAGCAATCAAGCCGCCGCCGACCAGACGGTCGCCGCGATCGCCGCCGCCGGGCGCGAGGGACTGGCGATCAAGGCCGATGCGGCCAATCCAGCTGACACGACCGCCGCTGTCCAGCGAGCCGCTGAGGTATTGGGCGGGCTCGACATCATCGTCCACAATGCCGGAGGGGTCGGGAGCTTCTCCGCCATTGCCGATGATACCCAGGAGAATTTCGCCAACACCTTCGCCGTCAATGTCGATGGCGTGTTTGCCGGCACACGGGCGGCGGTTCCGTTGCTAAGCGATGGCGGGCGAATCATCATTATCGGCAGCATCAATGCGCACGCCATGCCCTTCCCGGGCGGCGCGGTTTATGGTGCGACAAAGGCTGCGGTGGCGGCGCTTGCCCGCGGCTGGTCGCGTGACCTCGGCCCCCGTGGCATTCTCGTCAACGTCATCCAGCCGGGGCCGATCGATACCGATCTGAACCCTGCCAATGGGCCGATGGCTGGCTTCCTGACGCCCCTGACCGCGCTCAAACGCTATGGCACCGCTGATGAGGTGGCGTCGCTCGCCGCCTTTCTCGCCAGCGACGAGGCAAGCTACATCACCGGCGCGACGATCGATATCGACGGCGGGCTGACCGTCTGACATCTTGCCCAAACCGGTCGAGCCGCCTAGCCAGCGGCGATGCGGCTCGACCAATGCCATAATGTGGATGATTTCCGGCTGCTCGCCAAGGCGCGGCTGCCGGGGCCGGTGTTTCACTATATCGATGGCGCCGCCGATGATGAGCTGACGCGGCGGCGCAACACCGCTGCGTTCGACGATTGCGATCTGGTGCCGAGCGTGCTGGCGGGCGTGCAGGACATCGACACCAGCGTGACGGTGATGGGCAAGCGGATAGCGATGCCGCTGTTCCTGTCCCCCACCGCGCTGCAGCGGCTGTTCCACTGGCGCGGCGAGCGGGCGGTGGCGGCGGCGGCCGAAAAGTTCGATACCTGGTTCGGTATTTCCTCGCTTGCGACGGTGAGCATCGAGGAGATTGGGCGGACGATAACATCTCCAAAACTGTTCCAGCTCTATGTCCACAAGGACAAGGGGCTGAACGCGGCGATGATCGCTGCGTGCAAGGCGGCGAAGTTCGACGCGATCGCGCTGACGGTGGATACGATCGTCGGCGGTAACCGCGAACGCTGCCTGCGCACGGGCTTTACCTCGCCCCCACGGATCACGCCCTCATCGGCGCTCAGCTTTGCGATGCACCCGCGCTGGACGCTCGATTATCTGCTGCACGAGCCGTTCGAGCTCCCCAATCTGAAGGATCATCTCGACGAGGGATCGCGCAAGTCGATGTCGGTCGGGGAATATTTCACCAAGATGCTCGACCAGTCGCTCGACTGGAAAACCGCCGAGGCGATCCGCGCCGATTGGGGCGGGGCGTTCTGCCTGAAGGGGATTATGTCGGTGGACGATGCCAGGCGCGCGGTCGATATCGGCGCGACGGCGATCATGGTCTCCAACCATGGCGGGCGGCAGCTGGACGGATCGCGCGCGCCCTTCGATCAGCTCGCGGAAATCGTCGACGCGGTGGGCGACCGGATCGAGGTGATTTGTGACGGCGGCATCACGCGCGGCAGCCATGTGCTGAAGGCGCTGAGCGTTGGCGCCAAGGCCTGTTCGGGCGGGCGGCTGTACCTCTATGCGCTGGCCGCGGCGGGCCAGGCGGGGGTGGAGCGGACGCTGGGCAATCTGCAGGCAGAGATCGTCCGCGATATGAAGCTGATGGGCGCGAAATCGGTGGCGGATCTGAGCCGGGCCAATCTGCGCTGGCGCTAGCGCTGGTCGAGCAGCAATGTCGCCGGGCGTCCGACCGACGCCGTCGTTGTCGCGGGCGTCCGCCGGTCGAGCTGCGCGAGCCACGCGGTCGCGCGATCGCCGATCAGCGTTTGGGGAAGGGATGGTTTGAGCCGCCCCTGCTGCTCCCACTTGCCCACAAGCCCCGTTGCCTCCGCACTCGCAGCGGCGAGCGGTTGGGCCTTGCGGAGCGCATGATTGATCAGCGCATCGCCGAAAAAGGTCCAGTCATTGTCGGACTGGCACCCGAAGGATGAGCGATCACCCGATGAGGCGGTGAGGATCGCGGTATCGGCATTGGCGAGTGCGGGGACGAAACTGCCCGAATAGCACGCGCTGACGATGACCAGCCGCCGCGTAATGCCGAGCGCTTCGAGCACACCGGCCAGGCGATTGGGGGAAATCGCACCAAAGCCCGCGTCGCCGTCATTATAGACAATACCCAAAGGCGCGCCGTGGCTGGTGGTGTAGAGCACGAGGACGTCCTCTTGCTTGTCCATCAGCTCGGCAATGCGGGCGAGCGCGAGATCAAGATGCTCGGGCCGCCCGCGCGGCAGCGTGCTCGGGGCGGCACCATCGCTCCCGGCCAGCACGATCGTCCGCCCCACCGCGTCATAGCGGCGCGACAGCACCTTCCCCGCCTCGCGCGCCTCGCGCCCGAAGACGGGATCGCTATCGAGCGCGATGGTGACGACATAGGCATCGACCACGCCTTTGCGCTGCGGCAGCAGCCCGGCAAGCGCATGATCGATCCGGCGATGCTCGGCGAGTTCCTCAGCCGGCGTGCGATCACGCTCGATCGCCATGCCGGCATCGGCATAGGCGGGAAAATCATCGGGGCCGGCGCCGATCGCCGGCGGCGGTTTGGTATGCTGGGGTGGGGTGTAGGCGGACTTCTGGGCAGCGGAATCGCCCCCCAGCGGCGCTGAAACCAACGCCAGCGCCGCCGCCATTCCGATCCAACCCCTAAATGTCATCGTTACCGCTGCCTGCCCCGTTTCAGCGAACCACTGTCATGGCTTTGCGGGAGCGCGTCAATCAGGCGACGTCGCACTAATGTGCGCGGAATATGGCGGGATCGATCAGCGCATTGGACACGACGCGATCAAAGCCCCAGCTGTTGTCGGGGCCGCTGCCGTCGTCAGTATAGTTCGAGCCAGATATTTCCAGCCCGCGACTGAGATCGTTGCCTGTCGAATAGCACGCCGTCGAGCCGACAAGGCCGTCGCCCCTGTCGATGCACTGGGCAGAGACCCCCGCGACGACTCCCTTCCTGCACCGATTGGCGATGGCGCGAGGCGAGCGACGGCAGGGGGCCACGTCGAACTTCCACCCTGCGGCGATCAGGTTATCTGTCGAGGCTTTCACGACCTTTACCTCATGCCGCAGGGTGATCGCGGCGGTGCAAGCGGCTGGATTTGTCACGATCATCGGCCTCATTTCGAACGCTGCGATGAAATCAACGCTTCGATACAGCTGGCGCACGCCAGACCATTGGAGCGGGCGACCTTCCACCACGACCGCCTTGCCGCGGGCAGAGCAATCGCTTTCCAGACGGTCGAGATCATCGTTCACGGTCACATCGCCGAAATGCGCCTCCGCATAAACGCCGCGCACCTTCTTTTCGCCCGATGCCGTTACACTCATCGGTAGCGGCGCCTCAGCCGATTGACCCCGTCCGGGCGCTGCGGCGATGGCGTCGAGCGCTAATAACTGCGCTGCAGCCAGGGCGAGCGCCATCGCTCTGCCGATCCACCCTTTCGCCACCATTGACCTGTCGCCTGCTCCGTTTGGGTCGAGAAGTGTCACGGCTTTGCTGGAGCGCGTCAATCGGGGCACTGACGCACCAACATGCCTGCCCCCGCCAAACCGTCACCCCGGGCTTGACCCGGGGTCCCGCTGCCTCGCCCCACGCCTGCCCGACGTTGGAAAAGCGGGACCCCGGCTCAAGGCCGGGGTGACGAGGATATATTGGCAGCTATCGCCCACTTGCGGACGTTGAGCCTTAAGCGTTCAAGGGCAACTCAACCTCGTAAACGATCATGGCGTGGCCAAGACGAAGTGCGTCCTCGGCTGCCGATCTCAGTATGTCGTCCTCGATGACGGAAAGATCAGCGTCGAGTTCCTTCTCTCGCTTAACCTCGACGAAGTTCCACCCTCTACCTCGAGCACCGGCTACGGCTACCGACCGAGCGGAGGTGACTTCCAAGCCCCTACCATAAAGCATGAGGGCGTGGCGCGCGCCCGCGCGAAAACGGGTGCCCTCGGTTGCAACACCATGTGCGAGAAACATGAAGAGCGCTTCGCTCATACGATCAGGCTACACGAACCTCTCAACCGTACAAATGTCCGCTCACCACCAATACCTACCGTTGACGATCTCCAAGCCGGCCGTCAATAAACCCGCTTCTTCGGCTTGATATACTCGATGTCGTCCGTCAGCGTGTAATCATGCACCGGGCGGTAATCGATTGCGACTGCGCCGCCCTTGCCGCCCCAGCCGTCGAAGGTCGCGATGGTGTGCTTCATCCAGTTGGCGTCGTCGCGCTCGGGGAAATCCTCGTTTACGTGCGCGCCGCGTGATTCCTGGCGGTTGGCCGCCGAGTTCACCGTCACCACGGCCTGCGCGATGAGATTGTCGAGCTCGAGCGTTTCGACCAGATCGGTGTTCCAGATCAGCGAGCGATCGACGATGCCGACATCGTTCATCGAGGCGTAGATTTCGCCGATCCTCTGCTTGCCCTCAGCCAGCAGCGCGTTGTCGCGGAACACGGCGCAGTTCTTCTGCATCGTGCGCTGCATCTCGCCGCGGATCTGCGCGGTGGTCTTGCTGCCCTTGGCGTTGCGGAAATGATCGAGGCGGCCGAGCGCCAATTCTTCCGACCCCTGCGGCAGCGGATTATGCGCCTGTTGCGGCTTGGTAATCTCGGCAATGCGCTTGCCGGTTGCGCGGCCGAAGACGACGAGATCGATCAGCGAGTTGGAACCCAAGCGGTTGGCACCATGGACCGAGACGCATGCCGCTTCGCCGACCGCGAACAGGCCGGGGACGACGCTGTCAGGATTGCCGTCCTTCAGGTTCACAACCTCGCCGTGGAAGTTACACGGGATGCCGCCCATATTGTAATGCACCGTCGGCGCGACGGGCAAAGGCTGGCGCGTCAGATCGACGCCCGCAAAGATCTTGCCGGTCTCGGTGATGCCGGGGAGCCGCTCTGCCAACACCTTGGGATCGATATGATCGAGGTGGAGGTAGATATGATCCTTCTCCTTGCCGACGCCGCGGCCTTCGCGGATTTCCATCGCCATCGAGCGCGAGACGACGTCGCGGCTGGCGAGATCCTTGGCGGATGGGGCATAGCGTTCCATGAAGCGCTCGCCCTCTGAGTTCGTCAGATAGCCGCCTTCGCCGCGCGCGCCCTCAGTAATGAGCACGCCCGCGCCGTAAATACCGGTCGGGTGGAACTGGATGAACTCCATATCCTGCAGCGGCAGCCCGGCGCGCAGCACCATCGCGCCGCCATCGCCGGTGCAGGTATGCGCCGAGGTCGCCGAGAAATAGCAGCGGCCATAGCCGCCGGTCGCGAGCACCGTCTGGTGGCTGCGGAACCGGTGGATCGAGCCATCGTCCATGCACAGCGCAATCACGCCCCGGCAGACGCCGTCTTCCATGATCAGGTCGAGCGCGAAATATTCGATGAAGAAGTCAGCGTCATATTTCAGGCTCTGCTGATAGAGCGCGTGAAGCATCGCATGACCGGTGCGGTCGGCGGCGGCGCAGGTGCGCTGCGCGGGTGGCCCCTCGCCCATATTCTGCATCATGCCGCCGAACGGGCGCTGATAGATCTTGCCCTCTTCGGTCCGGCTGAACGGCACGCCGGCATGCTCCAGCTCATAGACGGCGGCAGGTGCCTCGCGGCAGAGATATTCGATCGCGTCCTGGTCGCCGAGCCAGTCGGAGCCCTTGACGGTATCGTACATGTGCCAGGTCCAGTGATCCGGGCCCATATTGCCGAGCGACGCGGCGATGCCGCCTTGCGCTGCCACGGTGTGCGACCGCGTCGGGAAGACCTTGGTGATGCACGCCGTCTTCAGCCCGCTCTCAGCGATGCCCATCGTCGCGCGCAGGCCAGAACCGCCCGCGCCCACGACAACCGCGTCATAGGTATGATCGATGATCTTGTAGGCAGCGGTCATGCGACGGGTGCTCCGGCGGTGGCGGTGAAGGCGACCTTGAGGATCGCGAAAATGGCAATGGCAGCGCTGCCCAGCGTGAAGAAGGTGAGCAGCAGCATCAGCGCGACTCGCATTGCGCCATGGGCATAATCCTCGATCAGCACCTGCAACCCCATACGGAAATGATAGAAAGTGCTGGCGACCAGCAGGATCATCGGCACGGCCGCAAGCGGGCTGGCGAGCCACAAGCTCAGCGTGGCGTAATCATGCTGCGGCAGCCGCGCCATCGAGGCGAAGAACCACAGCATGAGCAGCAGGTTGCCGGCTGCGGTGATGCGCTGGTGCCACCAATGATGTGCACCCTCGTTCGACGAGCCGAGGCCGCGGACGCGACCGAGTTCGGTTCCCGTTCCCATGATTATTTCCCCGCCAACAGATAGGCCCAATAGGCGATGGTCAGCACGACCGAGACCAGCATGGTCGATTGCGCCCAGAGCTTGTTGGATTTGAGTTCATAGCCAGCGCCGGTATCAAGCACGAAATGGCGGATGCCGCTGGCCATATGCTGGAAGAAAGCGAACGTCAGGCCAATACCGAACAAATACCCTAGCACGTTCAGCGCGCCCGATTTCAGCGTGAACACGTCCAGAAACTGCGCGTAGCTGGCCGGGCCACCGGCAAGCGCGGCGAGCCACCAGACGAACAGCAATGTGCCGACCGTCGCCATGCCATCCCCGGTTACGCGGTGGAGGATCGAGACCAGCATGTGCGGCCCCCATTTCCAGATGCTGAGATGCGGCGAGCGCGGGCGTGCGACAGATTGAGGGCTGGCCAAGACGAAATCCTTGCTTGCTGTGGCGCCGTATTAGCCGCGAGCGGCAACGATGCAAGCCGCGACACGCCCCGCGACCCGTTCGAATCCGTCTCAATCGACCATAAGGCACGGATTATTGCACCCGCTGCGACCACTTATCACCGGACCTAACCTGCTCTTAACCAAATCGGGGTAGGCCGGACCCATCGAAATTTCAGGGTGCGTCGCTTTGGGCGGGCCCGCATGGAGGTGATTGCTTGGAAAGCCCTGATTTGCCCGTCGTCGGGACCATCGCTGCCAAGGTCGATCTTGCCGCACGGCTGCGCGTTTTCGATTTCGACGGATCGCTCGCCAGCGCATCGCGATCGGTTTGGGAGACGCTGGAAGGCGATGCGCCGGCAATTTCGGAAGCCTTCTGGCAGCAATGGCTGCGCTGCTTTGCCGATGAGCGCAACTGGGCGCCCCATGAAACCGCCAAGATGATCGACCTGGGTGTCGTGTTCCTGCGCAATCGCTTTCTCGATACCGCCGGATCGGCCTGGGTCGAATCGATCGAGCGATCAGTCGCGTCTGCCTATGTCGGCGGCGTTTCGCCAATGGCCTTGCTGTCGATGATCAACGCCAGCGACCGCGCCGCGCTGGAAGTGCTGATGCGTCGCATCGACCGCGCCGATGACCGGTTGCCGCTGATGATCGACACGCTGCTGCGCCTGTCCGCGCTTGAGGGCGAAATCACCGTGGCGATCTACAACGCCTATCGCGAACATAGCGCAGGCGTGGCCCGTGACCGGCTCGCGTCTGAATTCCGCGACGGCATTGCGACGATGGTCGAAAGCGTCAGCCAGGAGGGCGGCTTGTTGCGCGCCCAGGCAGGGCGGACTTCGAGTTCGACGCGGGGCATGCTGAGCAAGACGAGCGAAGTCGCCGCCGCCGCCGAACAGTCAGCGGTTGCGATGCGCGAAGCCGCGCAAACCGCCGCCGGGCTGATCCGCGCGATCGAGGATGCACGCAGCGAAGTGGAAGCAGCCGCCGATATTGCGACGCGCGCTAGCGGCCAGGCAGGTGCAGCGGTCGGCATGTCCGAAATGCTGTCCGAACACGCAAAGTCGATCGAATCGATCCTGGGCTTGATCCGCGACATCGCCGACCAGACCAATTTGCTGGCACTGAACGCAACCATCGAAGCTGCGCGGGCCGGTGATGCCGGGCGTGGCTTTGCGGTGGTGGCACAGGAAGTGAAGAGCCTCGCCAATCAGACGGCGCGCGCGACCGACGATATTGCCGCCAAGATTGCCGCGATCCAGTCTGCCACGCGATCGACCGTGGAGACCAATGCATCAATCCGATCGACCGTATCCGAAGTCCAGGCATCGGCCGAAAAGATCCGTCGCGCGATGGAAATCCAGGCGCAGACGGTGACCGCGATTACCGCATCCGTCGACGAAACCGCGCTGGCCGCCGATTCCATGTCCAACACAATTGCCGCCATTCGCGAGGACACCGAGACCGTCGCCAGCGACATCGACCGGGTCGGTGAGGGCTTCGAGGCATTCGACGTCCGGCTTGGCACCCTGAAGACCACCGCCAGTGATTTTATTTCCAAGGTTGCAGCGTAACAAAAGAAAGTGCCGAACATGGCAGGAGAGCAGCAATTTAGTCTCGGTGGCTGGAGCGGCACCGTGCGCACCGCCGCGCAATGCGTGGGCGATTATGATTGGGACCATGCGATTGGCCCGGCCGGCGCCGAGATTGCCGGCCTGATCAAGGGGTTCGAGAAGCAGATCGCCAGTGCCTTTTGGGAGCATTATCTCTCGCTGCCCGCGGCTGCTCATCTCAGGCAGGTGATGCCCAAGGACCTGCTGGAACAACGCATTCAGAAAAGCGCCGATTACACCTGCCTCAAATATCTCGATCCGTTTGGCGACAAGTGGATGGCGCGGGCGTTGAAGCATGCCAGCGAATCGCACGCGATGAAGGTGCCCTTGCCGGCGCTGCTCTCTTCGCTGAGCTTTGCCCATAGCCACACGTTGAAGGTGATCGCCGAACAGGTCGGCGCAGATACGCACCGCATCCACCACCTTGCCGACATCGTCCAGCGCCTCGCGCTGATCGAGGCGGACGTGATGTCAACGCATCTGGGCATGCACGACGCAGAGGTCGCGCGCGACGAACGCCGCAACCGATCCGCCCAGTTCCGCGAGAGTATTGCCGAATCGATCGAGGGCACGGCCGCGCTTGGCAACCGCATCCGCATTCAGGCGCAGAACGCCTCGACATCGGCACGTGGCATGCTGGGCAAGACCAGTGAAGTCGCCAATGCGGCCGAAGAATCCGCCATCGCCATGCGCGAAGCGGCGCAGACCGCAGCGGGCCTGATCCACGCCATTGAGGATGCCCGCACCGAGGTGGAAGCCGCCGCCGAAATCGCGACACGCGCGAGCGGCCAGGCAGGCGCCGCGGTCGAGATGTCGGAGGCGCTGTCAGCCCAGGCAAAATCGATCGAATCGATCCTGGGGTTGATCCGCGACATTGCGGGGCAAACCAATTTGCTGGCGCTCAACGCGACCATCGAGGCCGCCCGTGCCGGCGATGCCGGACGTGGCTTTGCCGTGGTCGCGCAGGAAGTGAAGAGCCTTGCCAACCAGACGGCACGCGCGACCGACGACATTGCAGGCAAGATCGCCACGATTCAGGCGGCTACACGCTCAAGCGTGGAAACCAGCGCCTCGATCCGCGCCACGGTGGCAGAGGTGCAGACATCTGCCGAGAAAATCCGGACCGCGATGGAGATGCAGGCGCGCACCGTAACGGCAATTACCGCATCGGTCGACGAGACGGCCCTGGCAGCCGATTCGATGTCGACCACCATCGCGACGATCCGCGCAGATACCGAGGCCGTCGCTGGTGAGTTCGACTCGCTGGAGCGCGCCTTTGGCGAGGTTGACGATCGGCTCGGCGGGCTGAAGGGCGCGGCCGATACCTTCTCGGCGAGTGTCGCCGCCTAGCGGGCACGCACCCACCGCATCTCGACTTCCCGCCGTGCAAGCGGTTAGGGGTTGGCGATGAAACAGACACATATCCTGCTCACCGGCAGCAGCCGGGGCATTGGTGCCGCGATTGCGGCGGCGCTCGACACGCCCGGCGTCAAGCTGATCGGCCATGGCACAGCGAGCGGCATCGCCGCGGATTTCAGCGATCCCGCCGCCCCTTCAGCGCTGTGGCAGGCAGCGCTGGACCGGTTGGACGGGCGGATCGATGTGCTCATCAACAATGCCGGTATCTTCGAGGAAAACCCGATCGACCAGGACGACGCCGCCTGGGTCGCCAATTGGGAACGAACGATGCGGGTCAATCTGACGGCGTCGGCCGCGCTTTGCCGGCTCGCAGTGCTGCACTGGCAGGCGCGCGGATCGGGCGGGCGGATCGTCAACATCGCCAGCCGTGCGGCCTATCGCGGCGACAGCCCGGCGCACTGGCATTATGCCGCCTCCAAGGCGGGCATGGTGGCGATGACCAAGACGATTGCACGCGGCTATGCGCGTGAGGGGATTTTGGCCTTTGCGATCTGCCCGGGCTTTACGATGACGGGCATGGCGGAGGATTATCTCGCGAGCCGGGGCGGCGAAAAATTGCTGGCGGATATTCCGCTGGGCAAGGTGGCGGACCCCGAAGAGGTGGCAACCGCCGCGCGCTTCCTCGCGCTCGAGGCACCGCCCTCGATGACCGGCAGCGTGCTCGACGTGAATGGGGCGAGTTATGTCCGCTGAACTCAATTCCGTCATCCCCGCGAAGGCGGGGACCCCGCTCATCTGAGGCAGGGCGGCTGGGTATATGTCCTCGCCAGCCGCTACCGTGGAACGCTTTATATCGGTGTAACAGCGGACATCGCGCAACATGACCTGCAACATCGAGATGGGACCGGCTCGAAATTTGCCTCCAAATACGGCGTTGATCGGCTTGTTCTGCTTGAGCGTTATGAATCGATCGACGAGGCCATCGTGCGCGAGAAACGGCTCAAGAAGTGGAATCGCGCTTGGAAAATCCGGCTGATCGAGGAAAGCAATCCGGATTGGATCGACTTGTGGGATACGATCAACGCATGATGCGCGAGCAACGAAGAAGCGGGGTCCCCGCCATCGCGGGGATGACGGGAAGAAGGCCGGGATAGCGGAATGATTGCGGGGATGACGGGAAGAATAATGAGATGATCGACTCCTGGAAATTCACCCTGCCCTGCACCCGCGCCGAGGCCGAGGCGATCGATGCGGGTGAGCTGATGATCGACGCGGTGCTGATGACGACCGAGACGGTCGAGGATGATGTCGAGCAGTGGCGCCTCGACGCCTATACCGAGGAAGAGCCCGACGCAGCGATGATCGCGGCGTTGCGGGCGTTGGTGCCGAGCGCTACCGACACCACGCCGATCATCGAGCCGCTGACCGCGCAGGATTGGGTCGCAATGAGCCAGGAGGGGCTTGAGCCAATCGCCGAGGGGCGCTTCGTCGTGCACACCAGCGCGCATCCGGCCGAGGCACCGCCGGGCGGGCAGGCGTTCCTGATCGACGCCGGCCAGGCCTTCGGCACGGGGCATCACGCGACGACATCGGGCTGCCTCGCGATGCTCGACGGGCTCGCCGAGCGGGATTTTACGAACATCATCGATATCGGCACGGGTACCGGGTTGCTGGCGTTTGCGGGTGCGCATCTGTGGCCCGAGGCCCGGATCTTGGCGACCGATATCGACCCGATGGCAATCGTGGTGACGCGGGAGAACGCGGCGGCCAATGATGTCGCAGGCGTCAAGCTGATCGTCGCTGATGGCGCGCTGGATGATGCGATCATGGCGCAGGCGCCCTATGATCTGCTGATCGCCAACATCCTGGCCGGGCCGCTGGTATCGATGGCGCCGGAGATCGCCGCGATCGCCGATGCCGGTGCGACGATCATCCTGGCGGGGTTGCTCGAGACACAGCGTACTCAGGTCGTCGAGGCGTTCACTGGCTGTGGCTGCACGCTCGACGCTGTCGACCGGCGCGGCGACTGGACGATCCTGCGGCTGAGCGCGGGCAAGGTGCGGTATGTGCCGGACAAGCCGTTCGACCCGAAGGGCCGCGATGGCTGGGCGCTGGACATCTAGCGATCAAGCAAAAACCGGCTGCGTTTCTCAATAGCAGTGCTCCCGCGAAGGCGGGAGCCCGGACTGGGTCCCCGCCTTCGCGGGGACGAAATAGCGCTAGCGTTGGAGACTATCCTGCTTGGAACGCGCATAAGCCTGCGTGCCATGCGTGATAACGGTATCGTCCGGCAAAACCATGGCGACCGGCACGTCAGGCATGGCTTTCAACCGCTCGTATAATGGCGCGAAATCGGTCTCCACCGTTTGCCGCAGCAGCTCCTCGAACGAATCGATCACGAAATAATTCTGCTGGAAATCGTCGATCCGGTACTCGGTGCGCATCACCCGTTCCATATCGAACCCGATCCGGTTGGGGCTGGAATCATCGAGCGCGAAGCGGCTTTCCGATGCGCTGGAGACAATGCCCGAGCCGTAGATGCGCAAACCCTCGGGCTCCGCGATCAATCCGAATTCCACCGTGTACCAGTAGAGCCGGCTCAGATATTTCAGCCCGCCCAGCCCGAGCGCCCGCTGGCCGCCACGGCCATAGGCGGCGAGATAATCAGCGAACACCGGGTCAGCGAGCATCGGGACATGCCCGAACACGTCATGGAAAACGTCCGGCTCCTGCAGATAATCGAGTTGGTCGGGGCGGCGGATGAAATTGCCGGCGACGAAGCGCCGATTGGCCATGTGATCGAAAAACACATCATCCGGCACAAGACCGGGCACGGCCACGACCTGCCAACCAGTCAGCTTCATCAGCCGATCGGACAATTCCTCGAAATCAGGGATGCCGGGCTTGGACAGGCGCAGCACATCCAGCCCGCGCAGAAACGCGTTCGAGGCGCGGCCGGGAAGCAGTTTTGCCTGCCGATCGAATAACTTATCCCACACGGCATGTTCGGCGGCGGAATATTGTGCCCAATCCTGCGGCACCGTCCAATCGGCGCCGGCGCCTTCGGGGGGACGATCGAGAAGGTGCGTTTCACTGGCCATGATTTTGTCATATCACATTCAACCAGCTGCAAGAAATAGGGTGGCATAAGCACCGCATGATCTTTGGTCCGCCCCACCCTGCCCGCCTGATCGCCGAATGGCCGCGCGCTGTGTGGTCGATGGGGTCGCTGGCGGTTTCGGGCA
>JBBQHG010000048.1:0-14098 GCA_038323755.1 Sphingomonadales bacterium | reverse complement strand
GAGGGGACCTGAGCATTTTGAATATCATCCTGCTGGGGCCCCCCGGGGCGGGCAAGGGCACCCAAGCGAGCCGATTGCAGGCCGATCGCGGCATGGTGCAGCTTTCGACCGGTGACATGCTGCGGGCGGCCGTCAAATCGGGCAGCCCCGCCGGGCTGAAGGCGAAGGCCGTGATGGAGGCGGGTGCGCTCGTTTCCGACGCGATCGTCTCCGCGCTGATCGACGAGAAGCTGGGCACGATGGCGGCGGACGAAGGCGCGATCTTCGACGGCTATCCGCGCACCGCTGCGCAGGCCGCGTCGCTCGACGAGATCCTGACCAGCCATGGCCGCACGCTGGATTTCGTGATCGAGCTGGAAGTGAATGAGGATGCGCTCGTCGAGCGGATCGTCGGCCGCTATAGCTGCGCGAATTGCGGCACCAATTATCATGAGGTGTTCAACCGCCCCAAGGTCGACGGGGTCTGCGACGTCTGCGGCTCCACCGAGTTCAAGCGCCGCGCCGATGACAATGCCGAAACGGTGCGCACGCGGATGGCCGAGTACCGCGCGAAGACGGCGCCGATCCTGCCGATCTATGAGGCACGCGGGCTTGTCCGCCGCGTCGATGGCATGGCCGACATCGACCATGTCTCTGCAGCGATCGAGGCGATTCTCAAGCCCGCCGCCTGATTCTGCAGGCAGGATGGCGACGAATCGGGTGACACGCGCATGCGAGCGGCTAAGTGTGCCTACCCATGACGACCCAGGCCCAGTTGATCGCTGAAATGGATGCAATCGAGGCGGTTGCCCGGCGTTTGGCCGCAGTGGCCGAGCGCACCGATCCGCATCGCAAACGGGATCTGGCGGTAGCGCGACGCGAAATGGCGATGCGCATCATGACGATCATGACGATGGGCGAGGATTATCCGCCGATCAGGCAGAATGCGCCGCTCTATGCCGAGCTGCGGCAACGGCTGAGCCGGCTGCGCGCGGCGATTGCCGATCACCAGGCGCGCTGGTCTGCCGTGTCGATCGACAGTGACGATGCGGCTTTTGTCGCCTCGTCTGACAGGGTGCAGCGTGCCGGTCGTGACTTCATGATATGGGTGCGGCAGACAGTGGTGAATCATCCGGAGGCGCCGCTCGATCTCGTCGAGCATTGAAGCGCGGTTTATTGGGGGGCAAGATGCAAACGCGACCGATATTCTGGGCCATGATGATGGCGGCGGCGGCGGTTGCCAGCCCGGCGGCAGCGGATGTGGTTGCTTCCAGCGCGACCAGCTTCGAGATCAACCAATCGACCACGATTGATCGGCCGATCGCCGAGGTGTGGGAGATGCTGCGCAGCCCGCAAAAATGGTGGGACAAGGCGCACACCTATTCGGGCGACAGCGCCTCACTGTATCTTGATGCCCAGGCGACGGGGTGTTTCTGCGAGCGGTTGCCGGGCAAGGGCAGCGTCGAGCATGCCCATATCGTCTTCATCCAGCCCCCCCGCATGATCCGCATGCGCGGCGCGCTGGGGCCGCTGCAGGCGGAGGCCGTGACCGGCACGCTGACCTGGAAGCTAGAGCCGGAAGGGGACAATGCCACGCGGCTGACGATGAGCTATGTCGTCGGCGGCTATATCCGCAGCGGCGGCGAGGCGATGGCCCCGCAGGTCGACGAGGTGCTGGCCACCCAGATGCTGGCGTTGAAAACCGCGGCAGAGGCAGCGCCGCCGATGGAGACGGCACCGACGAAATAGGGCAGAAATGCTTTTGTACGGATCACGCCCACCCGTTCGTTTCGAGCGCAGTCGAGAAACATGCCACTCCCGCTACATCACGGTTTCTCGACTTTGCTCGAAACGAACGGGTCAAGGCAAAGTCATCTCACTCTAGCCAGCCGCAGCCGACGCCCGCCGGGCGCGGCCGGGCAGGGTGCGCAGGAAATAGCCGATCATGCCGACCCCGACGATGGTCGGCAGCACCCAGATGACGGGGTTGAAGGCGTGTTCCGGGAACAGCTCGATCAGCCCGACCGAGAGGAACGCGGTGTAGGCGGCAATGCCGGTGGCGACCATCGCCTTCAAATGCTCGGGGATATAGTCGCGCGCACCAGGGGCAGGGCGGAACATGTACCAGAGATAGGTGCTGGTGGTGCCGAAGCCGATGATCGAGACGCCGATCATCAGGGGTTGGCCGAGCATGATGCCCCAGATCAGGCAATTGGTGCCAGCGGCCAGCACCGCGATTTGCAGCGCAACCATTGACCAGTGGCGGTTGGCGGCGTGATCGCGCTTGTTGGCGACCATCTTCAGCCCGTAGCGCGTCATGCTCATCGTCAGCAGCGCTAGATAGATCATCATCCAGCCGAACAGGCCGCGATAGAGCGTCTCGTCGGTCAGCTGCGGGTGCATCGCGAGCGGCCAGCGCAGCGACAGGAGGCCCATGCCGAGCGCCATGAAGCTGGCGGTGTAGATCGCAGTGGTAAAGGCGCGGCCCCAGCGGCGATGCGCCGGCCCGCCCTTGCGCGTCAGGATCGACCCCCAGCAGCTGGTGAGCGCGACCGCGCCGGCGATGACATGAACGACCAGAATGAGCTTGAACAGCCAGGGCATGGGTTGGCGGCACTCCTGCTTGCGCGGCGGCCAGCATGTTTTAGGGGCGCGTGGCGTGCAAGCCAATTATCCGCAGCGGCGATTGAACCGCTTGCCTGGCGGCGCGCAACGACGCAGATGTCCGGATGATATGGTCGCTGCAACGCTTGACAGGATCGACTCACCGGCCTAAGCGCCTGCTCTTCCGAAACACCGGTCGTCGGCGGCGCGTTAGCGTCCGTCGCTTTCGTGCGTTAAAGATGTCAACGCGATGAGATGGGGCCAGCGCAGCCATGCCAGGCCCTGTGGAGCAGGAGAACTAGTTTCATGGCACGTATTGCGGGCGTCAACATCCCGACGAACAAGCGCGTAGTGATCGCGCTCACTTATATTCACGGCATTGGCAACACCAAGGCCAAGGAAATCGTCACCAAGCTGGGCATCGCGCCTGAGCGTCGCGTGCAGGACCTGAGCGATCAGGAAGTGCTGCAGATTCGTGAGACGATCGATGCCGATCACACCGTTGAGGGCGATCTTCGCCGCGAAGTGTCGATCAACATCAAGCGCCTGATGGATCTGGCCTGCTATCGCGGGCTGCGTCATCGCAAGGGCCTGCCGGTCCGCGGCCAGCGCACGCATACCAATGCGCGCACCCGCAAGGGCAAGGCAAAGCCGATCGCCGGCAAGAAGAAGTAAGCGCGGGCGCTTATTTCTCCGCCGGAGGCAGGCATGAAGCCGATTGCCTCCCGGTCTCAGCATCAGGGTTAGGATTTTTCTACTATGGCACGCGAACCTCAGCGCATTAAGCGGCGCGAGCGCAAGAACATCACCAGCGGCGTCGCGCATGTGAACGCCAGCTTCAATAACACGATGATCACGATCACCGATGCCCAGGGCAACGCGATTTCGTGGTCGTCGGCGGGCATGATGGGTTTCAAGGGGTCGCGCAAATCGACCCCTTATGCCGCTCAGGTCGCTGCCGAAGACGCTGGCCGCAAGGCTGCCGAACACGGTGTGCGCACGCTCGAAGTGGAAGTGAAGGGCCCCGGTTCTGGCCGCGAATCAGCGCTTCGTGCGCTGCAGGCGGTTGGGTTCCAGATCACCTCGATCCGCGACGTGACCTCCATCCCGCATAACGGCGTTCGCCCTTCCAAGCGCCGCCGCGTCTGATTCCGGCTGGTCCGCGCGCGATTGATCACGCCTGCGCGAACAGTCTCCCACCGGCTGGAGCAACGCCCCCGCTCCCGCCCAAAACCAAGGGGAAGCCCGTGTCCGTGAATGCAAAGAACTGGCAGGAACTAAAGAAGCCCAGCAGCCTTGAACGCAAGGCTGGTGGCGATACCAAGCGCAAGGCGACGTTTATCGCCGAGCCGCTCGAGCGCGGTTTCGGCCTGACGCTCGGCAATGCGCTGCGCCGCGTGCTGCTTTCGTCGCTGCAGGGTGCTGCGGTGACCTCGATCAAGATCGAAAACGTGCTGCACGAATTCTCGTCGCTGGCCGGTGTGCGTGAAGACGTGACCGACATCGTCCTGAACGTGAAGCAGATCGCTTTGCGCATGCAGGGCGAAGGCCCCAAGCGGCTGCAGCTTTCGGTAACCGGCCCCGGCCAGGTAACCGCAGGCGACATCGCGGTTTCGGGTGACATCGAAGTGCTCAACCCGACGCTGGTGATCTGTCACCTCGATGACGGCGCGACGCTGAACATGGAACTGACGGCAGATGTCGGCAAGGGCTATGTCCCCGCCGTCGCCAACCGCCCGGCGGATGCGCCGATCGGCCTGATCCCGGTTGATGCGCTGTATTCGCCGGTGCGCCAGGTGAGCTACAAGGTCGAGAACACCCGCGTCGGGCAGGAACTCGATTACGACAAGCTGACGCTGACGGTCGAGACCGACGGCACGGTGACGCCTGATGACGCGGTCGCCTATGCTGGTCGCATCCTGCAGGACCAGCTCGCACTGTTCGTCCACTTCGACGAATCGGCGATGGTGCGTTCGGCGCCGATCGGTGTGGCAGCACCCGCTGCTGGTGGCGATGCCGCTGGCGACGCGCAGCAGATCAACCGTTACCTGCTCAAGAAGGTCGACGAGCTCGAGCTGTCGGTGCGTTCGGCCAACTGCCTGAAGAACGACAACATCATCTATATCGGCGATCTGGTCCAGAAGACCGAAGCCGAGATGCTGCGCACGCCGAACTTCGGCCGCAAGTCCTTGAACGAGATCAAGGAAGTGCTGTCGTCGATGGGCCTGCGTCTGGGGATGGAAATCCCCGGCTGGCCGCCTGAGAACATCGAAGAGATGGCCAAGAAGCTTGAGCAGGAGATTATGGGGTAATCGCAGGCGAATAGCGCAAGCTATTCGCCGTCGCGGCGATTACCTCGGCCGGCCTCGCCTCGCGAGGACCGACGACACGGCTTTGCCGGGTCGTAAAGAAGCAGAAGCGGGACCCCGGCTCAAGGCCGGGGTGACGAAAACACGGTGGCCCAATTGTCCCACCTGGTCTGGGGTACCTGATACGGCCCCCTAACGAACGAAGGAAATCACCATGCGCCATCGCGTAGGCGGTCGTAAACTCTCGCGGACTTCGGCCCACCGCACAGCCCTGTTCCGTAACCAGTCGGCAGCGCTCATCAAGCACGAGCAGATCGTCACCACCGTCGCCAAGGCGAAGGAACTGCGTCCTTATGTCGAAAAGCTGATCACGCTTGCCAAGAAGGGTGGCTTGTCCAACCGCCGCCTGGCGCATGCGCGCATCCTCGACGATGCGCAGCTGACCAAGCTGTTCGACGTGCTGGCGAGCCGTTATGCTGATCGCAACGGCGGCTATACCCGCATCATCAAGATGGGCCCGCGCGGCTCCGATGCAGCGCCGATGGCGATCATCGAATTCGTCGATCGTGACGTCAGCGCCAAGGGCCAGGATTCGGGCCCGGTGATGGGCGAGGATGATTACGATCAGGCTGCCTGACCGGCGCGTCCGCTCGATACGGTAGATTGAGGTTATTGAGAAAGGGGTCGCGCCTGTTAGGGTGCGGCTCCTTTTTTCATGTCCGGAGCCTCCTTTCCATGCGCCGAGCCCTTCCGCTGATCCTGCTTGCCTTGCCTGTGCCGGCGTTCGCCACCCCTGCTTCGGAGACCAAGACCCAGATGACCGCTACGATTGCTTATCCGCCGACCCGCCGTGTCGACCAGGTCGACGAGCAATTTGGCGTGAAGGTCGCTGATCCGTATCGCTGGCTTGAAAATGATGTGCGGACGGATCCTGAGGTGCGTGCCTGGGTCGATGCCGAGGTCGCGACCACCAATACCTATCTGGAGACGCTGCCCGGGCGCGACGTGTTCAAGACGCGGATGAAGCAGCTGCTCGATTATGAGCGCTTCGGCGTGCCGGTGAAGAAGGGCGGGCATTATTTCTACAGCCATAATAGCGGGCTGCAGAACCAGGCGGTGCTGTTCGTGCGCGATAGCGTGAACGGCGAGGGGCGGGTGCTGATCGATCCCAATGGCTGGTCGAAGGACGGCGCGACGGCGCTGGGCGAATGGACGCCGTCTGAAGATGGCAGCAAGCTGCTCTACACCATCCAGGACGGCGGCACCGATTGGCGGACAGTGAAGGTACTCGACGTGAAGACCGGGCAGCTGCTGCCCGATACCATCGAGTGGGTGAAGTTTTCCGGGCTTGCCTGGGCGAAGGACGGATCGGGCTTTTACTATTCCGCGTTCGATGCGCCGGCCGATGGCCAGAAATTCCAGGCGCTGAACGAGAACCAGAAGGTCTATTTCCACTCGCTCGGGACGCCGCAATCAGCGGACCGCATGGTCTATGCCACGCCCGACAAGCCGCGCCAGGGCCATCTCGCGCAGGTGACCGATGACGGCAACTGGCTGGTCATCACCACCACGCAGGGGACCGACCGGCGCTATGAGGTGCATGTCGTCGATCTCACCACGCCCGGTGCCAAGCCGCGCACGGTGTTTGAGGGGCTTGAGTATGAATGGGCGCTCGCCGGCAATGTCGGCGCGACCTTTTACTGGAAGACCAACAAGGATGCGCCGCGGCTGCGGGTGGTTTCAACCGACCTGAACGCGGCACCCGGCCTGCCTGCGATCAAGCAGGTGATCGCCGAGGATAAATCGACGCTGGAAAGCGCCGGAATCGTCGGTGGCATCATGGTCGCGGAATATCTGGCGGACGTGAAGAGCGAGGTGCGCCGCTATGCGCTCGACGGCACACCGATGGGCAAGGTGCCGCTGCCGGGCATTGGCTCGATTGGCGGCTTCAGCGGCGATGAAACCGATAGCGAGACCTTCTACGCCTTTACCAGCTTTGCCACGCCGACGACGATTTATCGCTATGATGTGAAGACCGGCGCGACGAGCAGCTGGGCAAGCCCCAAGGTCGATTTCAATCCCGATGATTATGTCGTCAATCAGGTCTTCTATGCGTCGAAGGACGGCACCCGCGTGCCGATGTTCGTGGTGCACAGGAAGGACCTGCCCAAGGGCCCGGCACCGACGTTGCTCTATGCCTATGGCGGGTTCAACATCTCGGTCCCGCCCGGCTTTTCGGCCACGCGGCTGGCCTGGATGGAGCAGGGCGGGGTGCTCGCGGTTGCCAATATCCGCGGCGGCGGCGAATATGGCAGCGTGTGGCATGATGGCGGTCGCCTCGCCAACAAGCAGAATGTGTTCGATGATTTCATCGCGGCGGGCGAATATCTGATCAGCCAGGGCACGACCTCAAAGGCCAAGCTCGCGATTCAGGGCGGCTCCAATGGCGGCTTGCTGGTGGGCGCGGTCGTCAATCAGCGGCCCGACCTGTTTGCGGCTGCGCTGCCGCAGGTGGGGGTGATGGACATGCTGCGCTTCGACCGGTTCACCGCTGGGCGCTATTGGGTCGATGATTATGGCTATCCGTCAAAAGAAGCCGATTTCAAGGTGCTGCTGGCGTATTCGCCCTATCATAATGTGAAGTCGGGCGTGGCCTATCCCGCGATCCTCGCAACGACGGCGGATACCGATGACCGCGTGGTGCCGGGGCACACCTTTAAATATGCAGCGGCGATCCAGCATGCCGATATCGGGCCCAGGCCGCACCTGGTGCGGATCGAAACGCGCGCCGGGCATGGCAGCGGCAAGCCCACCGACAAGGTGATCGAGGAAGCGGCGGACCTGTGGGCGTTTGCGGCCAAGTGGACCGGGATGGATGTGAAGGCGCGGTAGGGGGGGCTACTGCTACTCGGGGCAAATGGCATGGGTGCTGGCGCGGTAGCATTCATACCGATCGCCCCCCTTTTTTCCGTCACCCCGGGCTCGACCCGGGGTCCCGCTGCTTCTCGACCGCGCAGAAGAAGCGGGACCCCGGATCAAGTCCGGGGTGACGAATGAGCTTGTGGGATCACGGGCTGCAACAAGAAGAAGTTCGTTCTGGGTCGAGCCCGAAAGAGATCGTCACACGATTTCGAACAACCCGGCAGCGCCCATGCCGCCGGCGGTGCACATCGACACCACGACATAGCGCACGCCGCGCCGACGCCCTTCGATCAGCGCGTGACCGACCAGCCGGCTGCCCGTCATGCCAAAGGGATGGCCGACCGCGATCGCGCCGCCATTGACGTTGTACTTCTCGGGATCGATGCCGAGCATGTCACGGCAATAGAGGCATTGCGACGCGAAGGCCTCGTTAAGCTCCCACAGCCCGATATCGCCAACCGTCAGCCCCGCGCGTTCGAGCAACTTGGGGATCGCGAAGACGGGGCCAATGCCCATCTCGTCAGGCACGCAACCGGCTGCCTGGAAGCCGCGATAAATGCCGAGGATCTCCTTGCCCTCGGCGACGGCGGTGGCGCGGTCCATCACGATCTGGGCGCTCGCGCCGTCTGAAAGCTGGCTGGCATTGCCGGCGGTGATGCTCGTGCCGGGGCCCGTGAACTGGCCGCCGGGCCACACCGTCTTCAGGCCGCGCAGCGCCTCCAGCGTGGTGCCGGGGCGGATGCCCTCGTCCTGGCTGACGGTGATCGTCTCGGTGCCGGTCTTGTTGCCCTCCTTGTCGAACAGCGCGCGATCGACCGTAATTGGTGCGATCTCGTCGACAAAGGCGCCGTTTTCCAGCCCGCGCGCGGCGCGCTGCTGGCTCATCGCACCGTACGCGTCCTGCGCCTCACGGGTGATGCCATAGCGCTCTGCCACAATCTCGGCGGTCTCGATCATCGGGATATAGGCGGCGGGCTCATGCGCGATGACCGACTGGTTGATATAACGCGGCGCGTCCTTGGTGACCGTCATGCTCACCGATTCCATGCCGCCCGCGAGCGCGACATCAGCCTCGTCACAGATGATCGTGCGCGCGGCGAGCGCGACGGCGGTGAGACCGGAGCCGCATTTACGATCGAGCGTGAAGGCAGGCACCGATTGCGGGAGCTGCCCGGCAAAGATCGCCATGCGGCCGGCGTTGCCGCCTTGCGTGCCCCATTGGTTGCCGACGCCCCAGAACACTTCGTCGATCCGCGCCGGATCGATGCCGGCGCGCTCGATCGCGGCGTTCATCACATGGCCGGCAAGGGCGGGTGCTTCGGTGGCGTTGTACGCGCCGCGATAGGCCTTGCCGATCGGCGTGCGGGCGGTGGCGATGATGGCGGCTTCGCGCATGGCATTTCCTCTCGCTGATATCTTTATCGCGATCGAATGGCGCATCGCCGCTGGCTTGTCGATGGGGACATGCGCAATAACGGGCGGCGCGGACCTTGGGGGTATTCGCGCCGCCCGACAACCTGGGAGGCCCCGAAAGGCAGGTCGTGGAAGCTTCTTCGCGCTGTTGCCAAATATGGTTACAAACGGCAGCGAATAATCGTATCGGCCCGGGCGAACGGCTGCATTGTAACCTTCCGCATGGGCGAACCGAATGGCGTTATCAGGAACACGGCAAGGGAAGAGCGAGGAACAGCTCAAGGCGTTGATGGTGCGCGGGCTCGATGGAGACGCCGCCGCCCAGAACGCCTTGCTGACCGCGATGCTGCCGCTGCTGCGTTCCTTCTTCGGCCGTCGCTTGCGCGGCGCCGGTGATGATGTCGAGGATCTGGTGCAGGATACGTTGATTGCGATCCACACCCGGCGCGCAAGTTACGATCGCGACCGGCCCTTCACGGCCTGGGCTTATGCGGTGGCGCGCTACAAGATGATCGATCATTTCCGGCGCACCAAGAACAACGTGTCGTTCGAAGGACTTGAAGAGATATTGATGGCGGAAGGGTTCCAGGACGCAGCCTCTGCGCAAATGGATGTCGACAAGCTGCTCGAGGGCATTTCGCCCAAGCAGGCCAAGGCGATCCGCCAGACGAAGATTGATGGGTTGAGCGTTGCCGAGGCTGCCGAAAGCGCGGGCATCAGCGAGGCCGATGTGAAGGTTTCCGTCCACCGCGGGCTCAAGGCGCTCGCTGAACGACTGAAGGGCAAGTAATGCGTACCGAAGATCTGATCCAGTCGCTGAGCGCCGATACCCGCGCCATCCACCCCTATGCCGCCGAACAGCGGCTGATGATCGGGCTCGTTGGTGGCGGGCTTGCCGCGCTCGCGGTGATGGTGCCGTGGATGGGCTTTCGCGACGATCTGCCCGGCGCGATGATGACCTTCAGCTTCGTGATGAAATGGGCCTATACGATTTCGCTGGCGCTGCTCGCGCTGGCCGCAACGCTGCATGTCGCCCGGCCCGATGCCGCGCCGATGCGCCATGCCTGGCTGCTGCTGGTGCCGTTCGGCCTGCTCGCCATCGCCGCGATCGTCGAATTGTCGCAGACGCCGGTTGGCGGCTGGATGCCGATGTGGCTGGGCGGCAGCTGGCGCGAATGTTCGGCACGGGTGGCGATGCTGTCGCTGCCGGTGTTCGGCGGGATGCTGTGGGCGTTCCGTGCGCTCGCACCAACGCGGCTGACGGCGGCGGGGGCAGCGGCCGGGCTGGTCTCTGGCGCGTGCGCCGCGACGATTTATGGCCTGCACTGCCCCGAGGTGTCGGCGACCTTCGTGCTGACCTGGTATACGCTGGGCATGGTGCTGGCGGCAGGCGTCGGCGCACTGGTGGGGCCGAAATTGCTGCGCTGGTAGGGGTTGAGCTGCCTTAGGCGCTTGGTTACGCCCGGCGTTCGGCCATCGTCCGGAGCGCAGCGACCAAGGCATCGATCTGATCCGGCGTCGTGAACAGCGCTGGCGTGATGCGGACGCATGACCCCGCCGCCACGCCGATACGGTGCACCGAAAATATCCCGAACTCGTCGAGCAACTGCTTGGCAACTGCGATGTTGTCAGCGGTCGATATTTTTCCCCTGAAGCGAAACGAGGTGATGCCGCCGGACAGCCGGGGGTCATCGGGCGTCAAGATCTGCAGCGCATCGACCTGGCGAAGCGGCTCAACCCAGCGATTGCGCAACAGCTTTAGCCGGGCCGCGCGCGGGGCGGCGCCGATCTTCTCCTGAAAGGCGAGCGCATCAGGCACGGTGAGTTGGGCGGCATAATCAGGCGTACCCGTGTGGACGCGCGCCTCCAGCTCCGCCGTCTCGCCCGCCCCATTGGCAGGATCGGGATCGATATCGCGAATCCGGGCTTTGCGCACATAGACGACGCCGACCCCCAAGGGCGCGCCCATCCATTTGTGAAGGTTGAACCCGGCAAAATCGACGCCCAGACCGGGAAAGGAAAAGTCGAGCTGGCCCCAGCTGTGCGCGGCATCGAGGATAATATCGACGCCCCTTGCCCGTGCCAGCGCGGCAATCTCGCGAACCGGCAGGACCAGCCCCGTACGGTGGCTGAGATGGGTGAGCAGAATCAGCTTGATCCGGGGATTGGCGTCCAGCGCCTGGGCATAGGCATCGATCAAGCCTTGCCAGGTCGCTGGCTCCGGCAAGGCGATGCGGATGACCGCGACACCGCGGCGCGCGCGCAGGCCTTCGACATAGCCCTGCATGCTATCATAATCGAGATCGGCATAGAGCACGGCATCGCCGGGGCGCAGCGTGTTATACCCCTCGATCAGCACGCGCAGCGCCTCAGTCGCGTTGCGCGTCAAGGCGATCTCGTCCGTGCCCACCCCCAGGGCAGACGCAACGCGCGCGCGAACGGCAAGCAGGTCCGGCACCATCGTGCGCCTGGCATAATAGCTGTTGTCGCGGTTGACCCGCTCGACGGCGCGCTCATACGCGGCGAGCACGGGCCGTGCCATCATGCCCCAATTGCCGTTTTCGAGCTGAATGATGTCTTTGGTGACATCATAGTGCGCAGCGATGCTGGCCCAATAGGCCTCGTCATCGGCGCGCGCCGCGCCGGCGGGTGCGACGCTGGCGGCTTGGGCTGCGACCGGCAACGCCATCGTCCCCATCATCATGCTGCGGCGATTGATCGACATGATGGAGTCTCTTCCAGCGCAGTTAGGGAGATTGAAGCGTAGTGACCTGTTGGCCCCCCGTCCATTCGACCGGGACCTTTCAATTTTCCGCGTGCGTGTAACCACGTCGCTTACACCCGCGAATAGGGTAGCATGAGGCGGCCAGATGGCGTGCTTCACCAGGACACCCAGGAGCCTATCATGCGTACCATTCTCGCTGCTTCGACTGCTCTTTTCCTCGCTGCCTGCTCGGGCGCGACGGCTACGCCATCGGCCAATGCCGGTGCGACCGCCGCAACCCCGACCGCACAGCCTGCCGCCTTTACCGGTGATGCAGCGCACCCGACCGTCATCGAGCTTTATCAGAGCCAGGGCTGTTCTTCGTGCCCGCCCGCCGATGCAGTTGTGAACAAGATCGCCGACCGCAAGGACGTGATCGCGCTCAGCTTTGCGGTCACCTATTGGGATGATCTTGGCTGGAAGGACAGCTTCGGCAGCCCGGCCTTCACCGCGCGCCAATGGGATTATGCCCATGCAGCGGGTCGCGGCCAGGTCGCAACCCCACAGGTGATCGTCAACGGGCGTGATGCCGTGCTCGGCAGCCGCGAAGGCGAGCTGAACCAGGCGATTGCGCGCAACGCCAACAAATCGGGCCCGGAAATCGCCGTGGCCGGTAACAATGTAACCGTCGGCGCCGGCAATGGCAGCGCGACCGTGTGGGTCGTGCGTTATGACCCGCGCACCATCAACGTCGCAATTGCCGGTGGCGAAAATGGCGGCCGCACGATCCCGCACCGCAACGTCGTTCGCCAGCTGACCAATGTCGGCCAGTGGCAGGGCAAGGCACAGAGCTTCACGCTCCCCGCAGCCCCTGCTGGCTTGAAGACCGCCGTGCTGGTGCAGCAGGGCAAGGGCGGCGCGATCATCGCGGCGCGCAAGATCTGATCTTTCCCCCGACCTGCGCCCTCGTCCTATCCCCCCTGTACGGGGGCGCAGACCCGGAAAGACCGGGACCCGCCCGTCGCCCCCTCCCCTGGGGCGGCGGGCTTTTTTTGGGTGGGATGCAATTGGCTGCTGTCGCCCACTTGTGTCCCCGCGAAGGCGGGGACCCAGCCTGGGCTCCCGCCTTCGCGGGAGCACAATTTGGGATAGTGGTGAACGGCTGATAGCGCCCCAATTGCGGACGTTTTGACTAGCTTTGTGGAGCCGATGTCACCACAACGTTGAGACGTTGGAGTGAAGGAATTGACGTGCTTTCACAAATCTTTTTGGCGATGGTCGCGTTCGGAGCCGCCCCCGTATCCGATGATGCCGCTCCCCAATGCGGAGTAAGGTATGCGACGAGGTTCGTCACCCACTTCGCGGACCTTCCAGATCAAATTCAAAAGGACATTCTCGACGGTGGTAAAATCGCTGATGTCGGTCAACCTTTTGAAGCCTATGACAATATTACCGACCCTAATCTTCCTCGCCGTCGGATGGTCCTGGCTGGGCATAGCGGTGTCAAATGGTTCATTTGGATCGACCACGGCGGTTTCGCTCGTCACAATGATGTGTTCGGCTACTCTCAGCTTTGGGAGAAAGTTGACACTTTTCGCTGGTATAGAGACGCCGAGCTTCAAGGCGATCCATGCATTGCAATCAACGCGTTTTTGGACGGCGTTGGCACGCCTGACCAGATCGAGAAGTAGCGGCAGCTAACCACCAATACCGGTCATTGCTATCCAGCCAGCCTAACCCGCCCGCTTCTTCTTCACTAGCGCGGCATCCAGTGCTGAGAGAAACCGCGACCGGTCCGTCTTTCCGAACGGCGCGGGGCCGCCGATGATGTCGCCGCCTGCCCTCAAGTCCGCCATGATCGCGCGGGTAGCGATGGCGCTGCCGATCGAGCTGGTGGTGAAGGGCTTGCCGGTCGGGGCGATCACGGTGGCGCCCGCCTTCAGGCAGCGATCGGCGAGCAGGATGTCGGCGGTGATGACGATGGTGGCGGCGGTGGCGCGCTCGGCGATCCAGTCGTCGGCGGCGTCGAAGCTGTCGCTGACCACGACGCGCTCGACCATCGGGCTTAGGGGCACGCGAAAGGCGCTGTTGGCGACAATCGAGACGGCCACCCCGTGGCGTTCGGCGACGCGGTAGATTTCGTCCTTCACCGGGCAGGCGTCTGCGT
>JBBQHG010000047.1:0-14329 GCA_038323755.1 Sphingomonadales bacterium | reverse complement strand
CGCTCGACGGCAAGAAACCCTCGGCCGAAACCGCGCTGCACATGGCGCTGTATGCGCGCTTCCCCGATGTGAACGCGGTGCTGCACAGCCATTCGCCCGAAGCCGTCGGCATGAGCCGTGCTTATGCCCGCGCGCCACATTTCCGGCTGGCCGGGCATGAGATGCTGAAAGTGCTGCCCGGCTTCACCACGCACGATGCGGTCTTCGATCTGCCGATCGTCGACAACAGCCAGGACATGGCCGACATCCTCGCCGCGCTGGAGCCCGCGATGCTGGCCGAATCGCCGCCACCTGCCTATCTTATCCGCGGCCACGGCCTGTATGGCTGGGGCACCGACATGGCGGAGGCCGAGCGCGTGATCGAAGGCGTTGAATGGATGATCGCCGCCGAACTCGCCGAAGCCCGTTTCCGGGAGAGCATGAGATGAGCCATCTGCAGATTTTCGATGAGGGTGACGGGAAGTCCCCGCTGCTCGATACCAGCGACGCAGGCGCAATTGCCGAGCAGCTGGCGACGATTGGCGTGCGGTTCGAGCGCTGGCCGACGCGCGAGGTGGCGAGCGCCGATGAGGTGCTGACCGCCTATGCCCCCGAAATCGAGCAGCTGGTCGCCGCCGATGGCTATCAATCGATCGACGTGATGGGCGTCACCCCCGACCATCCCGACCGCGCGACGATCCGCACCAAATTCCTCTCCGAGCACACCCATGCCGAAGACGAGATCCGGTTTTTCGTCGATGGGCAGGGGCTGTTCACGCTCCACGAGCAGGGCCGCGTGTTCAACATGCTTTGCACCAAGGGCGATCTGATTTCGGTCCCCGCCGGCATGCGCCACTGGTTCGACATGGGCGAGAGCCCGCAGTTCAGTGTGATCCGGCTGTTCCTCAATCCCGATGGCTGGATCGCCAAATTCACCGGCGACGACATCGCCGATCGCTTCCCCCGGCTCGAGCCGATCGCGGCCTGAATGCCCAAAGCGATTCTGACGGATATCGAGGGGACGACATCGTCGATCTCCTTCGTGGCGGATGTGCTGTTTCCGTATGCGCGCGCGCGGCTGGCGAGCTATTGCGCGGCGCATCCCGAGCAGGTCGCGCCGATCCTGGCCGAGGTGCAGGCGCTGGAACCCGGCGACCCGATCGAGACGATGGCGCGCTGGATCGACGAGGATCGCAAGATCACCCCGCTCAAGACATTGCAGGGGATGATCTGGGCCGGTGGCTTTCGTGAGGGCGCGTTCAAGGGACATGTTTATCCCGATGCAGTCGCGGCGCTGAAGCGCTGGCAAGCGGCCGGGCTGAAACTTTATGTGTTTTCGAGCGGATCGATCGCTGCGCAAAAGCTGATCTTCGGGTTCAGCGAGGCGGGCGATTTGATGCCGCTGTTCTCGGGGTTTTTCGATACGACGACAGGGCCGAAGCGCGAGGGCGTCGCCTATACGCGCATTGCCGAGGCGATCGGGCTACCAGTGGGCGAGATACTGTTCCTGTCCGACGTATCGGCGGAAACCGATGCGGCCAAGGCGGCGGGGATGCAGGCGCTGCTGATCGACCGCGCGGGCGGGCCGGCGGATATTGCGAGCTTTGAGGATATCAAGCTGTGAAACTCAACGGCATCCATACCCGCTCGATCATGCGCACCGAGGATGGCAGGGGCGCGCGCATCCTCGACCAGCGCGACTTGCCGTGGAAAGTGACGTGGGTCGAGCTGCGTGACGCCGCCACCGCCGAGCGCGCAATCCGCGAGATGTGGACGCGTGGCGCGCCGCTGATCGGCGCGACGGCGGCTTATGGGCTGGCGCTGGCGCTGGCTGAGGATGCGTCGGACGCGAGGCTGGACGCCGCCCACAAATTCCTGCTCGAGGCGCGGCCGACCGCGGTCAATTTGCGCTGGGCGCTCGATGATGTGGCGGCGCATGTCCGGCCACTGGCGCCTGAAGACCGCACGGAGGCCGCCTTTGCGCGCGCCGACCAGATTGCCGACGAAGACGCCGCGATGAGTGAGGCGATCGGCGCGCATGGGCTGGAAATCCTGCGCGATCTGCACGCGAAAAACCCCGATCGCCCGCTCAATATCCTGACGCATTGCAACGCGGGCTGGCTGGCGACGGTCGATTACGGCACGGCGACCGCGCCGATCTACAAGGCGCATGACGCGGGCATTCCGGTCCATGTCTGGGTCGACGAGACGCGCCCGCGCAACCAGGGCGCGCTGCTCACTGCGTTCGAACTCGCCAGCCACGGCGTGCCGCACACCGTGATTGTCGACAATGCCGGCGGGCATCTGATGATGAACGGCCAGGTCGACATGGTGATCGTCGGCACCGACCGGGTGGCGGCGAATGGCGACGTTTGCAACAAGATCGGCACCTATCTGAAGGCGCTCGCGGCCAAGGACAATGGCATCCCTTTCTACGTCGCGCTGCCGTCGACGACGTTCGACGCGGCCACCCCGACCGGCGCCGATGTGCCGATCGAGGAACGATCGGGCGACGAAGTGACGCATGTGCAGGGCGAGGGCGGCGCGATGAAGGTGACCGCTTCGGGCGCTGCGAACCCGGCGTTCGACGTGACACCGGCAAGGCTGGTGACGGGATATATTACCGAGAAGGGCGTGAGCGCGACGATTTGAGGCCGGCACTGCCTGCCGCAGCGCGCCAACACCTCATCCGCCACCCCGGCCCTGTGCCGGGGCCCACCCATCTGCAAGCGAGACGAATGAGCCTAGAGCCCATCCCCGGCTGCACAGTGGACCCCGGCACAAGGCCGGGGTGACGGTGGGAGTTCGGGGGCGATTTCGCCCAGAGGTGGCCATTCAAGGATTTAATTGCGTTGCCCAATGCGGACATTCGATGGAAATGATGAGGTACATATGGGAATGATCCTCACCTCACTCACTCTCCTGCTCGCCGATCCTTGCGGCGTAGATCGGGTAACGGCCGTCCGGGACGGCGTGGCAATCAGCTTTAAATACCGACAGCCGACCAGAGGTTACGGGTTTCCCGTCATCCTGCACAGCGGGACAAAGCAGCGCCATGTTCGCATCGGACCTAGGCCGATTACGATGCGGTTGGGCGACATTCTGGAACTGCAAGGTCGGCACGGGGTGTGCCACGTGACACTAAAGGTGAGTGAAGGCCGGTTGGGAATCGAAAGCGACTATCAAACTTTGTTTCCAGAAGAGCGGGAATCCAAATTCACACCAATCTAGGCCATAGGCGTTCCGCCATAAGGTAACGTCCGGTTACCAGCCCGCACTTCCGAAAGCTGCACGTCCACTCTCCAGCAATACGCGACATCCAACCATTCCCCTAAGGCCGCCGCGCCATCCGCTCGAGCGCACCGTCAATCGTCGCGTCCACTTTCGCAAAGCACAGCCGCACGACATTGGTCACCGCATCCTGCGCGTAGAAGGCGCTGACCGGGATGGCTGCGACGCCCGCTTCCTCCACCAGCCATTCGCAGAACGCCACGTCGCCCATCGCAATGCCGCTGGCGGTGAGGTCGATCGAGAGGAAGTAAGTGGCGGCACTTGGGAGCACCTTGTAGCCCAGCCCCGTCAGCCCCGCCGTCAGACGGTCGCGCGAGCGCTGGAAGCCGGCGCGCATGCCCATAAAATAGGCCATGTCCTTGCCCAGCCCGTATGCGGCGGCGGCCTGAAGATTGGGGGGCGTGGTGAAGGTGAGGAACTGGTGCGCCTTGGCGATCACGCTCGACAGTGCAGGGCTCGCGCAGAGCCAGCCGACTTTCCACCCGGTGAGCGAGAAAATCTTGCCGGCCGAGCCGATCTTCACGCAGCGATCGCGCATCCCCGGCTCGGCCATCAGCGAGGCATGGGTGCGGCCGTCGAACACGACATGCTCCCACACCTCGTCGCAGATCGCGATCAGGTCGCGCTCGATGCAGAAGTCGGCGAGCAGGCGGCGCTCAGCCGCGCTCGCCATCGTCGCGGTCGGGTTGAGCGGATCGTTGAACAGGATCAGCTTGGTCCGAGGAGAGGCGGCGCGTTCCAGCGCTTCGCGCGTGATGTGCCATTCGGGGGGTTCGAGCCGGACGAAGCGCGGCACGCCGCCCGCGCGCAGCACGAGCGGCAGATAGGCGTCGTACATCGGCTGGAACAGGATGACTTCGTCGCCGGGCGTCACCAGCGCGAAGATCGCCGCGGCGAGCGCCTCGGTCGCGCCCGAGGTGACGATGACTTCGGCAGGCGCAAGGTCGAGGCCCTGGTGCGCGGCATAATGATCCGCGACTGCCTGGCGGAGGATGGGCAGCCCGGCCATCGGCGGATATTGGTTCGACTCGCCGAGCAGCGCCCGCGCGGCTTCCGCCAGCACATCCTCCGGCCCGCGCCCGTCGGGGAAGCCCTGCCCCAGATTGATCGCGCCATTGGCCCGCGCGCGCGCCGACATCGCCTCGAAAATCGTGGTGCCGAGATTGGCGTAGAGCGGGTTCATGCGCCGTCCTTGGGATAAAGCTGGGTGAGGGTCAACGCAGCCGGATGCCGATCCATAGCCGGCGCGGCGTGCCCAGATCGATCGAGCCGCCCTGGTTGCGCGTGACGATGGCGGCATCGAACAGATTCTCGGCGCGGCCGACGAGCGTGAAGCGCTGGCCGATCGGGATTTCGGCAACGGCATCAAGCGTGGTGGCGGGGGGCAGGATATCGGTCTGGAGATCGTCCTCATACTGCGCGGCTGTATGGCGGACGGTGGCCGACAGGCGCGGGCCTTGTGCGGGGGCCCAGCCGAGCGTGGCGCTGAGCGCGTGGACCGGGCTTTGCGCGGGGCGGAAGCCATCGAGGGCGCCGGAAATGCCCGATGCGGAGACGCGCGAATCGCTGAAGGCGTAGGAGGCGTTCACCGACCAGGCACCGCGGCGTGCAGTCGCGGTCAGTTCGAGCCCGCGCGCGACGATGGCGCCAACATTGCGGCGCTGGCGCAGATTGGGGGCGAGGGTGACGTTGGCGATGGCCCCCTCCAGCCGATTGTAGAAGGCGGTGACGCCGATGCTGACGCCTGGCGCGGGGGCGAGGTCGATGCCGCCCTCCACCCCGCGCAATCGCTCCAGCCCGAGCGCGGCATTGGCCTGGGTGGTCACGGGGAAGACAACGAAGGGGCGATAGAGCTCGTTGAGCGTCGGCACGCGGAAGCCGGTATAGCCCGCGGCGCGCAGCGCAACGGCGTCGCTGGCGTGGAATAGCGCACCAGCGCGGCCTGTCACCTCGCTGCCATGGCGATCGGCGAAGCGCTGATCGGCGGTGGGGAGACCGACTGCATTGCGTTCACGAAACCGCCCGTCGCTGATCGCCCAGAAATCGCCGCGCACGCCGCCCGTCAGCACGAGGCGGCCGAGCGTCCAGTCATCCTCCGCGAACAGGCCGAGCGTGCGGGTGGTGCCGCCCGCGCTGCGACGCGCGGTGACGAGGCCGGTAGCGGTGCTGTAGGCATCTTCGGCGAGTTGGCCTTCGGCGACGCGGATATCGGTGCCGATCCGGAGGACATGCGCCGTGCCGACGGGCGGGCGCAGCTCGATCTTGCCGCCGATGCCGGTGGCGGGGGTCGCGCGTTGATCGAGCGTCAGGCGGTAATTGGTCGAGCTGATGACGCGATTGGTGAAGCTGCGCGCCTGAAGATAAGCGAGCGCATCGACGCCCCATAACCCCCGATGGATGAGGCGGATGCTGGCATCCTCGCCCTGCGTGCTGCTGTCCGCCCCCCGGAACCGCAACGTGCGATTGTCGCCGAAGACGAGGCCGCGAAATTGCAGGTCTGTCTGCGCATCCAGCGGCGCGACGGCGCGCAGACCCGCCGACCAGTCACGATAAGCGGCGCGCGCCGTGGCTGCGACACGCTGGTTTTGCGGGGTGGTGAAATAGCCGTCGCCGCGCTCGAACCGGCCCGACAGCGTTGCGAAACCGCCGCCGAGATCGGGCGAGAGGCTGGCGGTGATTTCCTGCGCATTGTCGCTTCCATAAAAGGCACTGGCCGATGCTGGGGGCAAATCACGGCGGGTGGCGCTGATCAGCTCGATCGTACCAGCAACCGCGCCTGCACCGAACGCACCCGACCCACCACCACGTGTGACCCGCACCGCCGACAGCCTATCGCCTACAATGGCGCTGATGGGGATATGTCCTTAAAAGGGATCGGCGATCGGCACGCCGTCAAGCAACACCAGCGCGCGGCTGGACGCATTGCCGCCAAGCGCTCGCAAGGTGACGCCCTGTGCCGACGGGTTGGCCGAGCGACTGTCCGACCGGCGAAATTGTTGAAACCCGGCAACGTCGCGCAGCACGTTTTCAACGCGGCCCGATGCGTCCCCCGTCAGCCGGTCGCGCGCGATCGTCACCGATCCATAGGCGGGCGTGCCAGGCGGAAGCGGCAGGTCACTGCCGACCACGACGATATCCGGCTCTGGCTTGGGCGGCGCCGACTGCGCTATCCCCCCACCGCTCCACGCAGTAGCCAGCAGCGCGACAAGGGGACGTCCGATCACGCTGCGAGCAGTGAAGTCGCCCCGCCAAGATCGACCGAGACGAGCCGGCTGACGCCCTGTTCGATCATCGTCACGCCGAACAGCCGGTGCATCCGGCTCATCGTCACGGCATTGTGCGTCACGATCAGGTAGCGGGTTGCGGTCTCGCGCGTCATCGCGTCGAGCAAGTCGCAGAAGCGCTCGATATTGGCATCGTCGAGCGGGGCATCGACCTCGTCGAGCACGCAGATCGGCGCGGGATTGGTCAGGAACAGGCCAAAGATGAGCGCGACCGCAGTCAGCGCCTGCTCGCCGCCCGAGAGCAGGGTGAGCGATTGCAGCTTCTTGCCCGGCGGCTGGGCCATGATCTCAAGCCCCGCCTCGAGCGGGTCGTCCGAATCGACCAGCTCGAGATGCGCCTGACCGCCGTTGAACAATGTGGTGAACAGCCGCCGGAAATGCCCGTCGACCGCCTCGAACGCCGCCAGCAATCGCTGCCGCCCCTCGCGGTTGAGCGTGCCGATCGATCCGCGCAGCCGGTTCACCGCCTGGCCCAGCTCGTCGCGCTCGGCAGCATTGGTGGCGCTCGACGCTTCGAGCTCGGCCAGTTCTGTCTCTGCGACGAGATTGACCGGGCCGATCCGCTCGCGTTCCACCGTCAGCCGTTCATGGCGTGCTGATTCATCGGCAGGGGTGCGGATTTCATCGGCGTGGAAGCCAACGCGTTCGGGCAACACCGGCGGCGGGCATTCGAAACGCTCCCCCGACAGGCGGCCCATTTCGACGCGGCGCAATTCCTGGTTTTCCGCCCGCGCTGCAGCGCCGGCCCGTGTCTCACGCGCCTGCGCCAGCAGCTCAGCGGACTGGCGGGCAATCTCTTCCTTGTCGCGCAGTGTGGCCTCGCCAGCGCGTTCGGCCTCGAGCGCCGATTCCGCATCAGCGCGGGCGGTGGCGTGGGTTTGTTCGAGTTCGGCGATCTGGCGATCGAGAATTGCGGGCCGGGCCGAAAGGATGGCTGATTCTTCGCCCAGTTGCTCCTCGCGCCTGGCCATGTCGGCGATCCGCCGGGCGGCTTCGCCAGCGCGCGCGCGCCAGCTTTTGGCATCAGCCGCACCGACCGCGAGCCGTTCGCGGTCGCGCGCCAGATCCCGATCGAGCGCAGCGCGATCGGCGCGCGCCTGGGCGACAGCAGTGCGGCGTGCATCGGCCTCGCCCTGCAGCGTGCTGACGCGGTCGCGCGTGGCGCTGCCGTCTGGCAGGCTCGCCATTTGCCCCTCGGCGCGGGTGACGTCGCCAGCGGCGTCCTCCTGCTCGGCGGCGGTGCGGCGCAGGCGTCCTTCAAGATCGGCGCGCTGCGCCTCGATCCGCTCGATGGCAGAGGCAGCGCGATCTTCGGCGCGGGCCGCCTCTCGAGCGCTGGCTTCGGCTGCGTCGAGCACCCGCCTGGCATCGGCCGCGGCGCGACGCGATTCGGCGATCGCCTCGGCGATACGCATCAGCTCGCCATCTGCCGCTTCTACCGCGCGCACGGCGGGCGCGCGTGCCGTTTCGAGCGCGCGCAGCCGGTTCATCCGTTCGAGGCGTTCGGCTGCAGCAGCCCCACCCGATTTAGCGACGTAACCGTCCCAGCGGCGGAGCACGCCGCTCATGGTGACGAGCCGTTGCCCGACCGCGAGCTGTTGGCCATCATCGCGGTCGGCAACCATCACCTGCGCCAATCGCCGGGCGAGCGCGGGCGGTGCCGCGACATGGCGCAGCAGCGGCACTGTGTCTTTGGCAGTACCCGGATCGCCGGGCAGAGCCTCTGCCCCCGCCCAATAATGGTCGGCCGATGAATCGAGCCCGGCCTCGAGATCGTCACCCAACGCGGCGGCCAAGGCGCGTTCGTAACCGGGATCGGGCTGGAGCCGATCGAGCACACGGTCCTTGCCGCTGCTACGCGTGGCCTTGGCGAGGGCTGCACTTTCGCTGTCGATTGCAGCAAGCTCTGCATGCGCTGCTGCTCGCGCCGATTGCGCGCGGTCACGCGAGCCGATCGCCTCGCGCTCGCCAGCGTCGGCGCGGGCGAGCGCGAGGCGTGCCGATTCGGCATGACGCTGTGCCTGATCGCGCAATTCGCTGGCTGCCTTGCGATCGGCGATCAGCGGCGCTGCGTCGCCCAGTGCATTGGCTTCGGCGGCAACGCGCGCCTGATCGCGCATGGCCCGATCAAGCCGGGCGCGGGCGGCGGCGAGCGCTGCCTGCGCCACCCGGACATCCGCCGCTTCGCTCGCCTGCGCAGCCAGCGCCTGGGCCAGCGCGACCTCGGCATCGCGCGCAAAACGTTCGGCTTCGGCCAGCGCCTGATCGAGCGCTGGCTGGCGCGTGGCGGCGTCGGCGATCCGCGCGTCCAGGGTCTTGGCCTCCTCGGCCAATCGCGCGAGCGCCTCGGCCGCGTCATGCGCGAGTGCGCCCTCGCGCTCACGATCGGCCACAATGCGCGCCTGGGCGTCCGCGAGCTCGGTCATACGGCGACCGACCTCCTCACGCTCGGTGCGCAGGGTCGAAAGGCTGTGCCCGGCCTCGCTCGCCCGGTCACGCGCGGCAAGCGAGGCAGCGCGCGCGGCGGCAAGTGTTTCGGTGGCCTGTGCCTGATAGGCGGCAGCGGCGCGCTGTGCTTCAGCGGCCATGGCGACATGCGCTTCGGCGGCGGTCGCTTCGGCGCGTGCTTCGTCGGCAGCGGCGGCAGCGTCGCGCCAGCGCGCGAAGATCATCCGCGCTTCAGCCACCCGAATCTGATCGGACAGCGCCCGATAGCGCTCGGCTTGCCTGGCCTGTCGCCGGAGCGCTGTCGCACGCGCGTCCTGATCAGCGATCACCTCATCGAGCTTGGCCAGGTTCGCCTCGGTCGCGCGCAATTTCTGTTCGGCGTCCTTGCGGCGGACATGCAGCCCGGCGATCCCGGCCGCTTCCTCCAGCATGGCCCGCCGGTCGGCTGGCTTGGCGGCGATCACCGCGCCGATGCGACCCTGGCTGACGAGCGCGGGCGAATGCGCACCGGTCGCGGCATCGGCGAAAAGCAGCCCGACATCCTTGGCGCGCACATCGCGGCCATTGATTCGATAGGCAGAGCCGGCGCCGCGCTCGATCCGGCGGACAACCTCCGTCTCGTCGTCATCGCCGGCGCCTTCGACGAGGATCGACACTTCGGCGAAATCGCGGCTGGGGCGGGTGGCGGTGCCGGCGAAGATCACATCTTCCATGCCGGCGCCGCGCAGCGACTTGGCGCTGCTTTCACCCATCGTCCAGCGCAGCGCTTCGAGCAACTTGGATTTGCCGCAGCCATTGGGGCCGACGATCCCCGTCAGCCCCGGCTCGATGCGCAGATCGGCTGGATCGACGAAGCTCTTGAACCCCGTCAGCCTGAGCCGTTTGATCTGCACGCCCTGGCGCCCGTGCCGTCAGGCGCCGGCGGCTTTGAGCGAGCGCTGCAGCCCTTCCCAATCGAGCACGCCGTCGGCAACCTTGCCGTTGATGATGAAGGTCGGCGTGCCGCTGATCTTGTACTGGGTATCGGCCTGCTGCAGATTCTTGGCGAGCGCTTCAAGCGCGCCCTGATCGGCAAGGCATGCCAGGGCTTTGCTTTCAGGCACGCCGCGCTGCTTGACGAAATCGATATAACCCAGATTTTCGGCAAAATAATGCGCGATCTCGGTCGGTGGCTTGCCCTGCAACGCCTGCGCACCCGCCACCACTTCCTGTTCCTTGGCAAGCAAGGTTGGCTGGTTGCTCATCATTGCATCAAGCATCGGGAAATAGGCATCGGGCTCAACGCAATTGCCAAGCAGAATGGGACCAAGATCAAGCGGGCCGTGAACGGGAAATTCGCGGAACTCATAGCTGACCTTGCCGCCGGCGATCATGCTCGATTTGAGCGCGGGAAAGCCCTCCTGGTCGAACCGTGCACAGGTTGGGCAGGTGCGGGCGCCATATTCGACGAGCTTGATCGGGGCATCCGGATTACCCATCCGCACGCCGCCCTCGGGTGTGCGTGCAATGACATCGACCCAGGCCTTGCCGGCGGGAGCCGCCACCGCCGGCACAGACTTTGCCGGCGCGGAAACGCTGCCGGTGCCTTCCTTGCTGCAGGCAGCAAGCGCAAGTACGGGCAGGCAGAGGGCGAACGCGGTACGAAGTTTCATCGAAACACTCCTTGGTAGAGATGGTGTCAACGGGCGCCCTTGGCCAGCAACAGCGGCTCAAGCTTGTCCCAGGTAAAGATATCAGTCGGCACGCCGTTGATCACAAAGGACGGTGTGCCCTTGATCACTGTCCGCGCCGCATCACCGACCGCGATAATCTGCGCGAGGCCCTTTTCATCGGCGAAACAGGCATCGATTCGAGCGCTCGTCAAACCGCGGGCGCGCATCAGGTCGATCAACCCGCTCGATTGGGTGCCGGCGCGAATCTGCTCGAGCGGGGTATCGAGCGCGAAGCGCTTGGCATCGCGCTCCAGAAAGCCAAAGCCGATCGACAGCCATTCATGCTGGCGCGCGAATATTTCCTCTGCGCTGCCGACGAACCCGGCAGTGCCGGCACAGCGCGCAAGGATCGTCGCGCCGAGATCGATCAGATCGCGACCGATTGGTCGATATTCGATCGACGTCGAGCCCGAGCGGATAAACTGGCCCTTCAACACCGCCTGTGATTCCACCGAAAAAGCGGCGCAATGCGAGCAGGTGAAGCTGAGATATTCGACGATCTTGACCCGGGCCTTCGGGTTACCCTGCAGGACATAACCCTGGGGCGTAGGCGCAAAGGTGGTTGTCCAGTCGCTCGCGTGCGCAGGTGGCCGCGCCGGTGCCATCGCCGCCCCTGTCACACCAGCAAGCATGGCCAGCGCTATTGCCAGAAAGAAGGGCTTCATTCCTCACGCTCCGGGGCGGTGACGATGGGCACGCCCCGCGAGGCGGCGACACCGGCGGCGAGCGCCTCCAGCACTGCCTTGAATTCGGGATCGGCAATGGCGCGCAAGCTGTCACCGAGTTCGACAGGGACCGGCCTGATCGACGGCGGTGCCTTGCGAACAGGCGGCGCGGGCACATCCCCCTGGCGGATCGCGACACGGGCGATGGCAGCATAACCGAAGAAACGGTTCACGCGCTCGATAATTTCGGGCGTGATGTGCTGCATCATCGGGCCGTGGGCACCGCGCACGACGAGCGCCAGCGTGCCTTCCGCACGCTTGCCGTGGGGAAATTTGATCGATTCGGGGGCGGAGACGGCAGCGTAGCGCGGGCCGACAATCTCTGCCCAGCGGCTGACAACGGCGCTTTGCACAAAGCCGAATCGCCGGAATGCGGCACCACCGACATCGGGCAGCAAATCGGCCACGGCGCGCGCGGGTCCGCCGCGCTTGACATCTGGCGCCTTTGGGGGCGCTTTGGGCGCGCCGGATTTCGGACGGGGCGTGCGGACGCCGCTGTTGCTCATGCCGCCTCCCATGCCATAGCCGCGCGGTGAACGCCAAGCACCCCGATGACAATTCCGCAACCGGGCCGATCGCGTCATGGCTGCTGGCCTGGTATGATGCGCATGCCCGCGATCTGCCGTGGCGATACACGCGGGGCGAGACGATCGATCCTTCCCGCGTCTGGCTGTCCGATGTCATGCTTCAGCAAACGACGGTGGCGGCCGTCCGCCCGCGCTTCGCCGACTTTGTCGCGCGCTGGCCAACGATGCGTGATCTTGCCGCTGCAGACGATGCCGATGTGATGGCGGCCTGGGCAGGGCTTGGCTATTACGCTCGCGCGCGCAACCTGCTGGCCTGTGCACGCGCTGTCGTGGCCGATCATGGCGGGCACTTCCCGGCCAATGAGGCAGCACTGAAGACGCTGCCGGGAATCGGCGACTATGCGGCCGCCGCGATTGCCGCCATCGCTTTTGGCAAACGCGCCGTGGTGGTCGATGGTAACGTCGAGCGGGTGGTCGCACGGCTGTTTGCGATCGATACGCCAATGCCCGCGGCCAAGCGCCTTATCCGCTTGCATACCGACCAGATAACGCCTGACGCGCGATCGGGCGATTTTGCGCAGGCGATGATGGACCTGGGGTCAAGCCTGTGCAGCCCGCGCGCACCCCAATGCCTGCTCTGCCCGCTGCGAGGAGGCTGTCGGGCGACTGCCGCCGGCACTCCAGAGGCCTATCCCGTCAAACAGCCGAAGAAGCAACGGCCGCTGCGCTTTGGCACGGTGTTCTGGCTGGAACGCGACGGTCAGGTGTTGCTTGTCCAGCGTCCGGACAAGGGATTATTGGGCGGGATGCGCGCGCTGCCGACGGGGCCATGGGCAGATGCGCCGAGCGGGCTGACGGGCGCACCCCTGCCCCATATCGACTGGACGATCATGCCCGAGCGAGTTGGCCACGTCTTTACGCATTTCACGCTCGAACTCGCGCTTGCAGTCGGGCGCGTCGGGGGGCATTCAGCCAGCATAACCGGCGAATGGTGGGCAATCGATGCGCTCGATTCGGCCGGATTACCAACAGTGTTCGCCAAGGCGGCGCAGCTCAGGAGACGATGATGGCGGCGACATTCACGGCAACGATGCGGACGCTGGCGCTGTCGAGCGCGCTGGCGGCCGTGGCCGCCACCACAGGCTGTGCCGGCCATGCGCAGCGGCCACCGCGCCCCATGCTCGTCCAGCAGGCGCCATTGCTGCAATCGACCGCGCTGATCGAGAGCTATCCAGCGACGAACAAGGCGCCGGGCATCGTTGCCGCGGTTGGGCGTGGCGACGCGCCGCCGACGATTATCGCCGCGGGCAAGCTGGCGACCGACGAAGGCGCGGCCAAGGCCGATGCGGACTCCCTGTGGCGCGTCTATTCGATGACCAAGCCGATCACCGCGATGGCGGCGATGATCCTGATCGAAGAAGGCAAGATGTCCCTCGATCAGCCAATCTCTGACTTCATTCCTGCCTTCAAGAACATGACCGTGCTGGTTGACCCGGCCAAAGACCTGACGGCGCGCCCCGCCGTTCGCCCGATCACGATCCGCAACCTGCTGACGCACACTGCCGGGCTTGGCTACACGATCATCACGACGGGTCCGTTGCTGAAGGAATATGAGCGGCGCGGCATCACCCCGTTCAGCGCCAATGCCTCGGTCGAAGAACAGATGCGGCTGGTGCGCCCGACAACATTGCAGGCGTTCGCCAATCGCGTCGCCGAGCTGCCGCTGATCGCCGATCCTGGCACCAAATGGAGCTATTCGATCGGCCTCGACGTGATGGGCGCCGTGATCGAAAAGGCGAGCGGGATGCCGTTCGATACCTTCCTGAAGAAGCGCATCTTCACCCCGCTGAAAATGAATTCGACCTTCTTTACCGTGCCGGCGGCAGACGCCCGGCGGCTGGTGACGGGCTATACCTGGGTGGGCGCCAATATGATCCCGCTCGATCCGGGCGCGACCTCGATTTACCTGAAAGCGCCCAGCTTTCCCTATGGCGGTGCCGGGCTCGTGATGTCGGCCCACGACTATGATCGTTTCCTGCACATGCTGCAGGATGGCGGCACGCTTGATGGCGTCCGCATCCTGAAACCGCAGACGGTAGCACTCGCCATGTCCAACCTGCTGCCCGAAGGCGTGACCTATGGCGGTGCGGTTGCCAATACCGGCGGCGCAACCGGCCAGTCGCAAGGCTTTGGGGCAGGCGGCTCGGTCTATCTGGTCGACATCCCCGGTGGGCCGTCCAAGGGCACTTATGGCTGGGGTGGAGCTGCGGGCACGATCGCCTGGGTCGATCCGGCACGCCACCTCCGCGCGACGGTGATGGTCAATTATCTACCCGGTGAAAAATGGCCGCTCCGCAGGGATT
>JBBQHG010000046.1:0-14821 GCA_038323755.1 Sphingomonadales bacterium | reverse complement strand
AACCACGCCGAACACCATGCTCAGGCCGAGGCCTGTTCCCTTGCCCACCCCTTTGGTGCTGAAAAACGGCTCAAGTGCCCGCGCTGCCACGTCAGGCGTCATCCCGGTGCCCTTATCCGCAACCTCGATGATCACATAATCTCCCGGCGGGAGGTCGCGGCCATGGCCGGGTGCCAGCTTTCGACTGGTAATTCGAATGGTGCCGCCCTCCTGCATCGCGTCCCGGGCATTAATGGCGAGGTTGAGCAGCGCGAGCTCAAGCTGGGCGCGATCAGCGATTACCGCCAGCGCGTCATCCGGAGCCGGCATGTCCAGCCGCACCATGGGGCCGATCGACTTGTCGATCAATTCGCGGGTTTCGGCAAACAGGGGACCAAGCGGGAAGCTGGAAATCTCCATCGTCTGGACGCGTGAGAAAGCGAGCAATTGGCCGGTCAGCTTCTTGCCGCGCTCCACCGCTTGTCTCGCATTGCGGCCCCAGCGCGCGATTGGATCGGTGTCAGCCGCTTTTCTCACGATCAGGTCGATATTGCCGGCAATCGCCTGAAGCAGATTGTTGAAATCATGCGCGATGCCGCCGGTCAGCTGGCCGAGGGCATCAAGCTTCTGCGCCTGGAGCAGCGCCTGCTCGGCCTGCTCGCGGTGACGAATCTGAGCCTGCATTTCCGCCAGCGCGGCATCCCGTGCATCGATCGCCCGGGCGAGATCGGCATTGGCGGCCGCCAGCGCAGTGCTCGACGGCAACGCCACCGCCTTGGGGATGAGCGGCCAAAGCGCGATGGCGGTTGCCACTGAGATGATTGCTGTAAGAACCTTGATGGCAGCCTCAGCCCCGTAATTGCCGTGCCACAAGGTCCAGATCGACATCAGATGCGTGACGCCGCAGGCCATGATGAAGGCGGCGAACAGCATGACGATCCAGCTGTAGCTGACATCCCCACGCCGGCGGATGAGCGTGATCAACGCGACGGGGATCGAAAAATAGGCAAGGGCAATGAGTGCATCTGAGATAACATGCGTCCAGATCAGTGCCGGCTGCCACAACAGGCAATAGCCATGCGGGGCATAGCTCCCGTCAAAAAAAGACCGCATCAGTCCGCCCATTCCCATGCCCCATTCGATATTCGAGCCAATCCTTAACCAAGACGCATGGTCGGCAGAAGGGTTCAAAATGGCGCATGCATAGCCGCCAGGGCGCAGATGCTTGCACCCTGCAGGGAACGGCGTTATGGCAGCTCCCTAATCCGAAATCGGGATTGATTATCGTCCGTGCCCCTTGCGGGACCGGGCGGTAGACCTATGTCCGGAATTCGGTTGATCAAGGACGGTACGTGGCAAAAACAACCCCTCTCGAATTTCTCCGTCAGGTACAGACAGAGACCAAGAAGGTCGTCTGGCCAACGCGGCGTGAGACAATCATGACTGGCGTGATGGTGATGCTGATGACGCTGATGCTCGGCGTTTTCTTCTTCACGATCGATTCGATTTTCGAGGCGGTGGTGAAGCTGCTGCTGTCGCTCGCGAAATAAGCGTGGAAGCAAGGACGCAAGAACGCATGGCACGCTGGTACATCATTCACGCTTATTCCGGTTTCGAGGGCAAGGTCCGCGATTCCATCCTGTCAGAAGCGACCCGCATGGGGCTCGACCGGCTCGTTGAAGCCGTCGAAGTGCCGACCGAAACGGTGACCGAGGCGCGCCGGGGCAAGAAAATTCAGGTCGAGCGCAAATTTATGCCGGGCTATGTGCTCGCCAAGCTCGACATGAACGACGATGTCTATCACCTGGTGAAGAACACCCCCAAGGTGACCGGCTTCCTCGGATCGATGGGCAAGCCACAGCCGATTAGCGAAACCGAAGCTGCGCGCATGCTCTCCACCAAGGAAGAAGCCGCCGCCGCCAACGTCAAGCAGCAGGTCAAGGTCGATTACGAGATCGGCGATGCCGTCAAGGTGCTCGACGGCCCGTTCGCGAGCTTCAACGGCACGGTCGAAGAACTCGATTTCGACAAGGCCAAGGTCAAGGTGTCGGTATCGATCTTCGGTCGCGCGACCCCGGTGGAACTCGACTTCGAGCAGGTCGAGCGCGTCAAGTAAGACGGGTGTCCCGAGAGGATTTGAAAGGGCTGGTGCTGCGGCGCTGGCCCTTTTTGTCGTGCGGTGGCTCGTCGCCCAGCGCGATTGCCCGAGGCAACCAATCTCGATAATCTTCGCCGCCTGGAACCTCGTAAGTCCCGTGGCTTGCACCTGGCGCTGCCACCCTTTGCGAAACAGGAGATACGGAATTGTCGCGGATAGGAGCCATGGCCGCCTCCCTTCTACTGGCCATCAGCCTTGCTGGTGCTACCTGTGGACAGGCAACCCGAGCTGACACCGCACCCGCGAGGGTCGAGGTACCAAAGGTGGAGCGGCCGGGCGTGTGGCAACCGACCGCTGGCGGTACGCAGCTGCCGCTCTGGCCTGAAAGCGTCGCCCTCACGAAGCCCGACAGCGGCGACCATCCCGAAGCAACCGGCAATGGCTCACCGCTTGTCGGCGGAAGAAAATGGCATTGGGCAAGTTATATCACCCGGCCGACCATGACCATCTACAAGCCAAGAGGGCGGAACACGGGCGCTACGATGATGGTCCTGCCCGGCGGGGGATTCTACGCGGTTGCGACCGACCTTGAAGGCACCGAAATCTGCGATTGGGTCGTGCAACAGGGCATGACCTGCGTCATGCTGAAGTATCGGACACCGCAGGTTTGGGAGAAAAACGGAAAGCAGCAGCGACCGAAGATATTGTTGGGGCTGGAGGACGCCCAGCGCGCAATGGGATTGTTGCGACAGCGCGCCCCTTCTTACGGAATCAACCCGCACAAGATCGGCGTGATTGGCTTCTCGGCGGGCGCATATCTTGTGGCGAACATGAGCAATGCCGACGAACGCACTTACCCGCTCACTGATGCGGCCGATCAGCAATCGCCTCGGCCGGACTTCGCTATCGTGGCCTACACGGCGCGAATGCTGGATGACAGTGCGGGCAAGAACAGCCTCGAGCTGCAACCATGGGTAAAGATCAGCCCTAAAGCACCACCGACACTCATCATCCACGCCATGAACGATCCGACGGATAATGTCCGTCAGGGAATGGCCTATGCGCTGGCGCTAAACGACGCTGGCGTGCCCGTTGATATGCGTCTCTACGCGAAAGGCGGTCACGCCTTCGGGCGGCGTCCAACCGCCGACCCGATCACCAAAGAATGGCCGGGACAGGTCGAGCAATGGCTGCATGATATCGGCATGCTCTGACCTGGAAGGCGGGGCCTCCAGGCCGTCATCCCCTACCCCGCCACCTCAGCCACTCGGTCGAAATCGCTTGCGTCATGGCGTTCGTGCAGCTGCTTGGCCGGGTCACCGAACACCCGGTTGACCCGCGCACCGCGCTGCACCGCTTCTCGCGCGCCGATCTGGTCGGTCCAGCGCTGGAGGTTCTTGTAGTCGTCGATGCCCAGGAACTCGCGTGCATTATACGCCACGCGCAGCCCCGCCCCGTACCAGGGGTAAATCGCCATATCGGCGATCGTGTATTCGTCGCCGATCATATATTCGTGGGTGGCCAGATGCGTGTCGAGCACATGCAGCTGGCGCTTGGTTTCCATCGCATAGCGATCGATCGGGTACTGCATCTTGAAGGGCGCATAGGCGTAGAAATGGCCGAAGCCGCCGCCGACAAATGGGGCAGACCCCATCTGCCACATCAGCCAGTTCATCGTTTCAGCGCGCTTGTGCGGGTCGGTCGGCAGGAACGCCCCGAATTTTTCGGCGAGATAGACCAGCATCGATCCGCTCTCGAACAACCGCAACACGGGGTCGACCGAGTGATCGGCCATCGCCGGGATCTTCGAATTGGGGTTCAATTCGACAAAACCGCTGCCGAACTGATCACCCTCGCCGATCTTGATCAGCCAGGCGTCATATTCGGCACCCGCATGCCCCGCTGCCAGTAGCTCCTCCAGCATGATCGTCACTTTCACGCCGTTCGGGGTTCCGAGCGAATAGAGCTGAATCGGGTGCTTGCCGACAGGCAGCACTTTCTCATGCGTCGCGCCCGATATCGGCCGGTTGATGTTGGCGAACTGGCCGCCATTGCCGGGCTCCCAGGTCCAGACGGCAGGCGGCACATAGCCAGCGGGCTGATTGGCGGGGGCTTCGGGGGCATCGGTCATGGCGGCTCTCCTTGAGATCTTCCGGCGAGTGAAACCGCAATATGGGATTGCGCGCAAGCATCACCACCCGCTGGGATGATTGCGCACGCGAAAGCAATTCCATCGTTGCGGCATTCGCGCACTTCGGCTATGGCCCGCCGCTTCCAACGCTATCGCAGTGGAATCCGCGCGGGAGCCCCGGATCAAGTCCGGGGCGCTTGTACCGCTAAACTTGAATGGGGCACGCCGCCAAAACGGCCGCCCTTTGAAAGAGTGAGACATGGCAAAAAAGATTCCCGGCTCTATAAAGCTGCAGGTGCCTGCAGGCAAGGCCAACCCCTCCCCGCCGATCGGCCCTGCACTGGGTCAGCGCGGCGTGAACATCATGGAATTCTGCAAGGCGTTCAACGCATCGACTGGCGACCTTGAAGTCGGCATGCCGATCCCGACCGTCATCACGGTCTATGCCGATCGCAGCTTCTCGTTCGAGACGAAGACGCCGCCGGCATCGTTCCTCATCAAGAAGGCTGCTGGCCTCAAGTCGGGCTCGAAGGAGCCGGGCAAGGTTTCTGCTGGAACGATCGCCCGGTCCAAGCTGACCGAGATCGCGCACACCAAGATGAAGGATCTGAACGCCAACGATATCGAAGCGGCAACCCGCATCATCGAAGGCAGCGCCCGCGCAATGGGCCTCGAAGTGGTGGAGGGCTGATATCATGGCAAAGCTGACCAAGAAGGCAAAGACCCTCGCCACCGCCGTCGACCGTGACAAGATGTATGGCATCAACGAAGCGATTGCGCTGGCCAAGGCCAACGCGACGTCCAAGTTCGATGAGACCATCGAAATCGCGATGAACCTGGGTGTCGATCCCCGCCATGCCGACCAGATGGTCCGTGGTGTGGTGACGCTGCCTGCGGGCACCGGCAAGACCGTGCGCGTCGGCGTGTTCGCCAAGGGCGCCAAGGCTGACGAGGCCCGTGAAGCTGGCGCAGACGTCGTCGGCGCCGAAGACCTGATGGAGCTCGTTCAGGGCGGCACGATCGACTTTGATCGCTGCATCGCGACGCCTGACATGATGGGTGTTGTCGGCCGTCTGGGTAAGGTTCTGGGTCCCAAGGGGCTGATGCCGAACCCGAAGCTCGGCACCGTGACGATGAACGTCGCCGAAGCCGTTAAGGCAGCCAAGGGCGGCCAGATCGAATACCGCGTCGAAAAGGCGGGCATCATCCATGCCGGCCTCGGCAAGGCGAGCTTCACGCAGGAAGACCTGCGCCGCAACTTCGACGCGCTCGTCGATGCGGTCGTGAAAGCCAAGCCGACCGGCGCCAAGGGCAAATATGTCCGTAAGGTCGCGATCAGCTCCACCATGGGTGCGGGCGTGAAGGTCGACGTGGCGGAAGTTGCCGGCGCCTGATCGGCGTCGTCTGCTCACATGAATGATGAGGGGGCCGGGATCATTTCCGGCCCCTTTTTCATTGTCGAGCAAACTGGCAAAACGGGCCGACCGGCGATAAGGGCCAGTCACGACCAAGCAGGGACAATGGTGTTGGAACAGCAATCGCAAACGGCTGCATCAAGCGAAATTCCGGCCGTCATTCCCGACGCGATCGACGCCACGCTGCCGCCCAGCGCCGCCCTGGTGCCGAAAAAGCCGCTGATCATGCGCTTTGGCAAATGGATCCAGCCCAAGACCAACCGCTGGATCGCCAATTCGTCAAAGATCGGTGATCCGCAGATTGTCGACACAGCGATCTTCCCCTGGGTGAAGATGGTCGAAAGCAATTGGGAAATCATTCGCGCAGAAGCAATGGCCGCGCTTGAGGATCTGGCATCGGTACCGCCATTGGCCAGCATCTCGCCCGACCATCGCCGAATTGCGCCAGCGGGCCGGTGGCGGTCGCTGTTCCTGATCGGCTATCGCTACCGCGATCCCGCCAACTGCGCGAAATGCCCAAAGACCACCGAAATCGTCGAGCGCATTCCTGGCCTGAACTCCGCCTTTTTCTCGGTGCTGGTGCCCGGCACGCATATTCCCCCGCATACAGGCGTCACCAAGGCGTTCCTGACCTGCCACCTCGGCATTCAGGTGCCAAAGGACAGTGCCAATTGCCGGATGCGCGTGGTGGACCAGTGGGTCGAATGGCAAGAGGGTAAGGCGCTGATTTTCGACGATGTCGTCAATCACGAAGTCCGCAATGATACCGATGAAACCCGGATCGTGCTGCTCATTCAGTTCAAGCGGCCCGTGGGCCTTGTCGGCAAGGTCGTCGGCGGGTTGTTCCTCGAAGGCGTCCGCCGATCGCGCTTCGTGCAGGATGCGCGGCGCGGCATCGCCAACTGGACCGCCGAACGCGCGGGCGCCTGACCGCCGTTTTGGTCCTGCGCCGTTGACTTTGGCGCGATTATCGCTATTCGCGCCCCCTCACCCGGCATGAGCTCGCTCACGCCGGGTTGCCGTCCGAGACAGTAGGTGGCCGGAATCCTCCGGCCTTAATTTCCTGCCGAGACGGGGAATGGAATTTTTACCGCTCGCGCAAGCATTCGTGCCCGCGTCGGTTTGCCGGTCGCTTTCGAGCGCCCACTTCCCATGCCCCTTCGAATGGACACCCTGGTCGTGGGGGATAGTCCCCCGCGTCCGGTTTGAACCGGGCGGGTCGTGCAAGCGGCCTGTTCATAAACGTGGAGAATGGCATGGATCGTGCTGAAAAGTCCGAACTCGTTGCCGAGCTGAACCGTACCTTCACCGAGGTCGGCGTGGTCGTTGTGACCCGCAACCTGGGCATGACCGTTGCACAGTCTTCTGTGCTGCGGACGAAGATGCGTGATGCCGGCGCGAGCTACAAGGTCTCGAAGAACAAGCTTGCCAAGATCGCGCTCGATGGCACCGACTATCTCTCGCTGGGCGATCTGCTCACCGGGCCAGTCGGTCTTGCCACTTCTGTTGATCCCGTTGCGGCCGCGAAAGTGGCCGTGGAATTCGCGAAGACGAACGACAAGTTCGAAATCGTGGGTGGGGCGATGGGCGCGACCGTCCTTGACGTTGACGGTGTGAAGGCGCTCGCAACGCTGCCCTCGCTGGATGAACTGCGTGCCAAGATCGTCGGCTTGCTGGTGGCGCCTGCCACCAAGCTGGCAACGATCACGCAGGCCCCGGCGGCGCAGCTCGCGCGCGTGCTTTCCGCCTATGCGGAGAAGGAAGCAGCCTGATTTTCGGGTGATTTTGTTTTGACCTGACAACGATGGGGCCCTGCGCAATGCCAGCGCCCCGATTTGGAGAATACACATGGCAGACCTGAACGCGCTCGTTGAGAGCCTGAGCGAACTGACCGTCCTCGAAGCCGCTGAGCTGTCGAAGATGCTTGAAGAAAAGTGGGGCGTTTCGGCCGCAGCAGCGGTTGCAGCACCTGCAGCCGGTGGCGGCGGTGCAGCCGCACCTGCAGTCGAAGAGAAGACCGAGTTCGATGTGATCCTCACCGGCGACGGTGGCAAGAAGATCAACGTCATCAAGGAAGTCCGCGCCATCACCGGCCTGGGCCTGACCGAAGCCAAGACGCTCGTTGAATCGGCTCCCAAGGCCGTCAAGGAAGGCGTGTCGAAGGACGAGGCCGAGAAGGTCAAGAAGCAGCTTGAAGAAGCTGGCGCGACCGTCGAGCTCAAGTAAGCTGCGTGGTCTCGTCGGCGGGCAAGCCCGTCGACGAGACCCGCAAGGCCGACCGGTGCGGGCAACGCCCGCTGCCGACGGCATGGGCTTTGCCCTTGCCGGGCCGAAGAAAAAAAGGGGTGGCCCAGCGATGGGCCGCCCCTTTTTCGTCTGGCCTGCGGTTACTTCGCCGCCATCGCGCCCGACTGATCGACGGGCACGACCGGCAGCCACACAGCACTGGGCATTGCGCCGCCGCGTTCAAGCGTGATCGTCGCCTTTTGATAATCATCCTTCTTGGCGAGGAAGATGTTGGGCACATATGTCTGCGGGTTGCGGTCATAGAGCGGGAACAGCGATGACTGGACCTGCACCATGATCCGGTGGCCGGGCTGGAACACATGGTTCACCGTTGGCAGACGGAACTTGTAGCGCTGCACTTTGCCCGCCGGGATCGCGCTCGGCTTGGCAAAGCTGTCACGGTAGCGCCCCCGGAAAATGTCGAGCGATATCGCCAGTTGGTAGCCGCCCATCTTCTCGTTGCCTGGCACCTCGTCCGGAAAGACGTCGATCACCTTCACCACGAAATCGCCGTCCGTTCCGGTCGTCTTGGCGACGATATCGGCGATCGGCGCGCCCGATACGCGCACGGCCTTGCTCAGAACGGGGGTCTGATAGGTCATCACATCGGGGCGACCATCAGCGCTGCGCTGGTCCTGCACCAACCAATCGGGCCACCGGCCGTCATCGAAATTCACCGGGCGCGGCAGATGCGGCACGGGCTTGTCCGGATCAGACACATAGCTGTCTTCGCCGGGCGCCGCCTTGTCGAAGCCGAGCCCGCCGGACGCCTGCAGATAGATCGGCGTCAGCGGAGCCGCGCAGCCGCTTTCGCAGGCGAGCGGCCAGTTGGCGAAATGGTCCCAGTGATTCTCGCCGGTATTGTAGATGGCGGCAGCTGGCAGCGACACTGCCGGGCCGTCCTTCAGATAGTGGTTGAATAGCGGCAGCACCATCTCCTCACGGAACTGCGCCGCGGTATCGCCATTCCATTTGAAGGGGCCGAGCTCCCTGCCCTCGCGATTGATCTGGCTATGCCGCCAAGGGCCCATGACGAGGAAATTGTTACCAACCTTGCCCTTGCCCTTCAGCGTTTCCCAGGAGGTCACCGCCCCGTACATGTCCTCCTGGTCCCACAGGCCCTGCTCCCAGATCGTCGGAATGTTGGACGGGTTGGCCGCAAGCATCTTGTCGAGCGCCTGGCCCTGCCAGAAGTCGTCATAGGCCGGATGAGCGACCATCTTCTGCCACGCCGGCAGCTGATCGAAGCCCGATGCCTTTGCCCATTCGGCGGCCCCGCCCAGGCGGCGGAACTCTTCATAATTGTCGTAAATGCCGGTGGCGGGATCTTCGCCCTTGCCCTTGTACCCGGTCTGCGAGGCGATCCAGCCAATATTGGCGAGGCGGAAGGCGCCATAGTGGAACCAGTCATCCCCCATCCAGCCATCAATCATCGGGCTTTCGGGCGCCGCGACCTTCAGTGCCGGGTGCGGCGCGAGCAGCGCCATGACAACCGTAAAGCCCTCATAGGAGGAACCGATCATGCCCACCCGGCCATTCGATTCTGGCAGATTGGCCTTGTTCACCAGCCAGTCGATCGTGTCATAGGCATCAGTGACGTGATCGACCTTGGTCGGGTTCAGAGGGCCGATAACGGGCCGGGTGACGATATAGTCGCCTTCTGATTTATATTTTCCGCGGATGTCCTGATAGACGCGAATATAGCCGGCATGGACGAACACCTCGTCAGACAGCGGCAGCGTAGAAAGCAGGTTCGGGCTGTCCATCCGGTTGGCCCGCGCGGTGGCGTTATACGGTGTCCGCGTCAGCACGATCGGCGCGTTGGTCACACCCTTGGGCATCAAAATGACCGTAAACAGCTTGGTACCGTCGCGCATCGGTATCATCGCTTCGCGGCGGATATAGTCATTGGCAGTCACAGGCGGCGTAAAATTGGCGGGGACGTCCCCGCCGGCGGGCGCCGCCGACGGCGCTTGTTGCGCAACAGCTGGCGAGGCAAGGATCGCGGCTGCGACCCCAAGGCGGAGCAGTGAGGTGTGCAGAGGAATGGGCATCGGGAACTCCGGCGGGTTCAATAATAGCCGATAGTGTCATGCCGATCCGATCGCGCAACCCCCAAGCGCTACCGGTGGATACCGGTCTCGTGCCGTCGATAGGTAATGCGGTCAGTCATCTGCGACGGCGTATCGAGCCAGAAGGGCTGCATCTTATCGCCACCGGCCCTGTCGATCCCGATGATATAGGCGTGCGCCGTCGTCCCGTCGGCCCCATCGCGCCAGCCATAGATGGCGCGCACGGCAAGGATCGGTACAAACATCGGCCGCCCCTTCAGATCAACCCGGTTGATCTTGTCGAGCAACAGCGACCCAGTCGCCTGAATCGAAACCGCCGCGCCCGGCTCCAGCGCGAAAGGTGTCAGGATCGGCTCATCGAGCCCCGTGGCGAAAGCGGCTTTGAGTTGATCATTCTGGTGCGGCCCGGCCGTCAACATGCGCACCAGTATGCGGACGTCCTCGGCCTGAACAGGCCCGACATTGCGCGCGACAAGTTCAAATTCGACCGCTGCGTTCAACAGGTTCGTGCCAGCGCGCTTTGGACGAAAATCCAGTTCGATCCAGGGTCTGGCCGCTGGTGGCGCCACATTGGACTGAGGCGTTTCGGCAACTGGTGATCTGACCTTCGCCGGCGGCTGGCTTGGCGGCTCCTGTCGGAGTGGCACGTCGCCCGGCGCCGTCGCATCGCTGTTGGCACGGTGCGCCGCCAATGCGCGCCGCCGCCTGCCAACACCAAGCAACAGCAGGACCAAAAGCCCGCCAAGCGCGAGCAACACGCCCGCGATACCAATCGTCCGTTGCGGCAGCGCTGCGCCCGATGGTTCTTTGATGGGAACGCGGATAACGGAGGGGCTGGGCGACGGCCCGGGCACGACTGGTCCCGTTGCTTCAGGGCGCGCCTCGAAACTGGGGGCTGGCTGCCGATCAGCGGATATTGGTGGTGGCGCAGGCGGTTCACCGGCCACGCCGCGTTGCCGCACGATCGAGGGTGACGGACTAACAGATGGCGGATTGACCGTCGGCGGCGTCGATCCGCCCGGGGCCTTGGCGGGCGATGGCGCGCCGGCTTTTGCCTGCGTCTTGGCCCCAGTAAGGTTGAGCCTTAACGGCGGCTGCTCTGCCTCAGGGATGACGTCGGGCCTTGCCAGCGGCGGCCGCGGCCGCGGCGCTGGTGCTGAGGTCGGGGCGGGCGTGGGCGTTGGCGTTGGCGTTGGTGCGCTAATGATCTGCTGCACGGCAGCGGGGGGAAGCACCATTTGCGCTGCTGCGCCGGTCGCCATCGCAATCAGCAAGGGCCCGGCTAGATACCGGGATGGGTAACGGCGGAAATATGTCGACCTAAGCGTGCTCACGCGCCTCCTGTAACGATTTCTCGGCGCAAGACAGCCCGTGAATTCATGAAATTTCGCGCTAAATTGGCACGGCAGAGGTCATCGATCACCGGGCAATGGCCTGCCCGGTGATCGATCGAGGGACCTGAGGTTAGGAGCGCGTCCGCTCAAAGGTCGGGAACAGTCCATTTCGCCCCGCCGGGGTTTTGCCAAACACATAGCTCACCTGTTCTGGGCGGGATGGCATTGGCGACTGGTCCGGCTGCTCGACATGTGCGGGCGTGGCCATGCCCTGCTCCCTCGCGAGCCGTGCCTGACGGTCATAGAACCGGGCGCGACGCATCCGCGCGGTGCGCGTGACGAAGGGATTATCCGGCGTCGGCCCGCGTTCTGCCAGGCGCTCGTGAAAGCCAGGGGCAACCGCCTCGTCGAAAGTGGATGCCACCGCAGCGGCAGCCGGTTCGGGCATGCGCGCCGGTGGAGCAAGCGGGCTGGCCATCGCGCTTCGGGCTTCAACCCGCCGCTCCGGCGCCCCACCAACATTGACGTCAGGAACGGACGGCTGCTCGGTGGCGCCGACCGGACTACGCCGGCGGCGCATCGCCATGGCACCGGCGCCTGCGGCACCGATCACACCAAGGCCTGCAATACCGGCCAACAATTCCCAATTTGCAGGCCCGACGGGCGGCGCGCTCGACGCTACGACCGGCGTTGTACTCTCGGCGCCACGGGCAGCTACCGGCAACGATGACGGCGCGGTGGCGGCGGAGGAAGGCGCGAGGCTGGGCGACACACTGTCGCGGACCATCGACTCATCGCTCGTGGCCGCAGGTGACGTGCGCCGCGCAGCGGCAGGCGTTGTCGTTCTGGGGGCAGCCTCTCGTCCAACCGGTGATACAGTGGCGCTGCTCGATTTGGTCGGAATCTCGACTTCAGGCAGCGTCAGCACTTTGGGCGCTGGCGCGGCTGCGACAGGCGGCGTTGATTGGGGCGCCGGTGCGGTCGTCTCAGCAGGCGTCACGACTGGTGCTGGCGATGACATGATCGGTGCCACGATGGGCGCCGGTGTGACCGTCTGAGGCGCGGGCTGGGTTGCGGAAGCATCCTGCGCAAGCGCGGGAGCGGCGATGCCGATGGCCAGGGCGCCTAACGCCGTTGCCGTCAGCTTGAGGGTGGGGTTGCGTGTCATAGTGCAGCTTCAACGCTCGGTGGTCGGCCTGCGGTTCCACCGCGCCGACGAAGCGAGACCGATCTGCGGCGTATGGAATATTCCGGCGGGCGGCGGTTTGACATATCCAACACCCAAACCTATATCGCGCGTTCCACCACAGCTTTCGGGAAATGAGGCGCCGTCGCGCAGTGCCTCGATCGAATAGAAAGCTGTGGTTTCAGAGACGCTGCAAGCTGCGGTTCCCGCGATAGGGAACACGCGGCTTTTTGTGTCTCTGGCGTGCCCGATAATGACAGACGATTGAGGCAAAAAACTCCATGGCATCAAAGGTAATCGAGGGCGGCACGCTTAAGCGCCGCATCCGCAAGGTGTTCGGCAACATCCACGAAGTGGTGCAGATGCCGAACCTGATCGAGGTTCAGCGCGAATCGTACGAACAGTTCCTCCGCAGCGATCCCTCGATCGGCTATGTATCGGGCCTCGAAAAGACGCTCCGCTCGGTTTTTCCGATCCGCGATTTCGCCGGCACTGCCGAGCTCGATTTCGTCAATTACGAGCTCGAGCCGCCCAAGTTCGATACCGAGGAATGCCGTCAGCGCGGCATTACCTATGCAGCGCCAATGCGCGTCACGCTTCGCCTGATCGTGTTCGAGGTCGATGCCGATACCGAAGCCCGGTCGGTGCTCGATATCAAGGAGCAGGACGTATACATGGGCGACATGCCGCTGATGACGGGCAACGGCACCTTCATCATCAATGGCACGGAACGCGTTATCGTCAGCCAGATGCACCGCTCGCCGGGCGTGCTGTTTGACCATGACCGCGGCAAGACCCATGCGAGCGGCAAATATCTCTTCGCCGCGCGCGTCATTCCGTATCGCGGCTCGTGGCTCGATTTCGAGTTCGACGCCAAGGACATCGTCAACGTCCGCATCGATCGCAAGCGCAAGCTGCCGGTGACGGCGCTGCTGTATGCCCTCGGCCTGACGAGCGAAGAAATCCTCAACTATTTCTACAACCGCGTGACCTTTGTTCGCGGCCAGGGCGGGTGGATCATCCCCTTCCAGGCAGAGAATTGGCGCGGCCAGAAGCCGATGTACGACATCATCGACGCCAAGACCGGCGAGATCGTGTTCGCCAACGGCCAGAAGATTTCGCCGCGCGCCGCCAACAAGGCAGCCAAGGACGGCCTGACCGATCTGCTGATCCCGACCGAGGAAATCTTCGGTCGCTATTCGGCTTATGACCTGATCAACGAAGCCACCGGCCAGATCTACATCGAAGCCGGTGACGAAGTGTCGGCCGAAAATCTCGAACTGCTCGACAAGGCCGGCATCGACCGGATCGAGCTGCTCGACATCGATCACGTCGCAACGGGCCCGTGGATCCGCAACACGCTCAAGGCCGACAAGGCCGAAGAGCGCGAGCAGGCGCTGTCCGATATCTACCGCGTGATGCGTCCCGGTGAGCCACCAACGCTTGAGACCGCAGAATCGCTGTTCTCGGGCTTGTTCTTCGATCCCGACCGCTATGACCTGTCGGCCGTCGGCCGCGTCAAGCTCAACATGCGCCTTGACCTCGATGTTGAGGACACCGTCACCACGCTGCGGACCGAGGATATCCTTGAAGTCGTCAAGACGCTCGTCAATCTGAAGGACGGCAAGGGCGAAATCGACGATATCGATAACCTCGGCAACCGTCGTGTCCGCTCGGTCGGCGAGCTGCTCGAGAACCAGTACCGCGTCGGCCTGCTCCGTATGGAGCGCGCCGTGAAGGAGCGGATGAGCTCGGTCGATGTCTCGACCGTCATGCCCAACGACCTGATCAATGCGAAGCCAGCGGTTGCCGCGGTGCGTGAATTCTTCGGCTCCTCGCAGCTGTCGCAGTTCATGGATCAAACCAACCCGCTGTCGGAAGTCACCCACAAGCGCCGCGTGTCGGCACTTGGACCGGGTGGTCTGACGCGTGAACGCGCAGGCTTCGAAGTGCGCGACGTTCACCCGACGCATTATGGCCGCATCTGCCCGATTGAAACGCCGGAAGGCCCGAACATCGGCCTGATCAATTCGCTCGCAAGCTTCTCGCGAGTGAACAAATACGGCTTTATCGAAACGCCGTACCGCAAGGTCGTCGACCACAAGGTCACCGATGACGTTGTCTATCTGTCGGCAATGGAGGAGGCCAAGCACACGATCGCGCAGGCCAACGCCGAGCTGGGACCGGACAAGGGCTTTACCGAGGAACTCGTATCGTCGCGTCAGGCGGGCGAATTCCTGATGGCGATCCCTGATAACATCACTTTGATGGACGTCAGCCCCAAGCAGCTCGTGTCGGTCGCGGCATCGCTCATTCCGTT
>JBBQHG010000045.1:0-15105 GCA_038323755.1 Sphingomonadales bacterium | reverse complement strand
CCCTCCCCCAGGCTACCGGGCGGTGAGACCTCGATGGCAACCAGGTCCATCGATATTCTGCCGATGATCCGCAACGGCGTATCGCCAGAGGATGCGCGCCCGATGTTGGACAGATCACGCGGATAGCCATCGGCATAACCGAAATTGATGATCGCCACCTCGGTTGGCTGACCAGCGACAAAGGTGGCATTATACCCGATCGTTGCGCCGGCTGGCACTTGTCTCAGTTGCAGCACCTGCGCCTCGGGCGAAACAACCTGCCGGATCGCCGCCAGCTCAGCGCGTGGCACCCCACCATAAAGCGACAGGCCGGGCCGGGTCAGGTCGAAAGCATAATCAGCGCCGAGAGCGATACCGGCTGAATTGGCGAGGCTCATCCGCTGCGCACCAGTCCGCCCCTTCAGCGCTGCAAACGCCGCCAGTTGCGCCGCGTTCATCGGTACATCCTCGTCCGCACAGGCCAAATGGCTCATCAACAGATCGATCGCGAGCCCGTCGAGCGCGCCGGAGAGGACATCGTCGACTGACAGGCCCAGCCGGTTCATACCGGTATCGATCATCACATCGCACAGGCCCCCACCGGCTGATCGCCAGCGCGCAACCTGCTGCATTGAATTCAGCACCGGTCGTGCAAAGCCCCCGCCAGCCGCTGCCATATCGTCCGCGCGCACGCCGTGGAGTACTGACAGCGATACGCCCAGGGGGGCCAGTGCCTCGGCCTCTGCCCAGGTCGCAACGAAGAAGTCGCGGCATCCAGCGCGTGCCAGGCGTCGCGTCACCTCGGCTGCGCCCAGGCCATAGCCATCGGCCTTCACCGCCGCGCCGCAGGCCGCAGCGCCGCTCATCGCATCCAGCAGGCGCCAGTTATGGGCAAGGGCATCGCCATCGATGCGCAGGCGGAGCGGGGCGGTCGTCATCGCTTGGGCGTTACCGGTGGGCGGGCGCGGGCGCCAGTCCCAAGGCGCTCAGTGGCTGGTCGATCGTGCCAAATCTTTGCGCTCGTCGCGCAACCACAACAAGGAGACGATCAGCGCCATCGCCACCACCGCCATCGTATACCACAGGCCACCATAGGGATCGCCGCTGCGCGCGACGATATATTGGCTGATAAAGGGCAGAAATCCGCCGAAATACCCCGTGCCGATATGGTAGGGGATCGACATCGAGCTGTACCGGATACGCGGCGGGAACATCTCTGCCAGCAAGGCGGCAACTGGCCCATAGGTGACGCCCGCAAGCGCGCTCAGCAGCACGATCGCCGCCAAAATGATCGCGATATTGCCCGGTGAAGGGATGACCTTGCCGAGTTCATAGCCATTGGCGGCCAGCGCCGCATCGAGCGCGTCGGGGCTGTCGTCATGCACCGTCACCCCGCCGATCGTCACTACCGTCGCCGGTGCTTCAACCGTTTGATAGGAAACACCTTTTTTTGATAGATGGTCCAGCACCCGCCCGCAGGCATCGGCCTGTTCCTTGGCAAAGGGGCTATACCGGCAATCCGGGCCGGACACGATCACCGGCGCCCGCCTGGCGGCCTCTGCCAGCCCGGGATTGGCGGCGCTGCCGATCACCCAGAAAATCGGGAACAGCATGATCAGCGTCAGCGCATATCCAACAACGATCGGCGTCTTCCTGCCGATCTTGTCGGACAGCCAGCCGAACAGCACAAACCAGAACAACCCCGCCGCCGCACCAAATCCAACAATCAGCTGCGCCGTCGTTTCCTCGACCCGCATCGTCTGCTGAAGGAACGACAACACTGTAAACATGGCCGTATACCAAATCACCGTCAGCCCCGCCGCGATGCCGAATAAAGCCACGAAAAGCCGCCGCAAATTGCCCGGATAGGTAAAGCTTTCGACAAAGGGATTGCTCGCCGTTTCGCCGGCTTCCTTCATCGCCTTGAACACTGGGCTTTCGGACAGCTTCAGCCGCATCCAGAGCGACACCGCGAGCAGCAGGAGCGAGAAGAGGAACGGAGTCCGCCACGCCCAGCTATCCCACGCTTCGGCGCTGAACGATCCCTTGGCGGCGAGCACGATGGCGAGCGACAGGATAAAACCGCCGGCCACACTCGCCTGGATAAAGCTGGTATAATAGCCGCTGCGGCCGGCCGGCGCATGCTCCGCGACATAGATCGCCGCGCCGCCATATTCGCCACCGAGCGCCAACCCTTGCAGAATGCGCAGGAGGATGACGATCGCCGGTGCCGCAAGGCCGATCGATTCAGCCGACGGCACCAGCCCGACGCCTGCCGTCGCCAGTCCCATCACCGTGATCGTCACCAGAAAGGTATATTTGCGCCCGAGCTTGTCGCCCAGAAAGCCGAACAGCACTGCCCCCAATGGGCGAAAGCCAAAGCCGATCGCAAAACCCGCCCAGGCGAGCAGCGTCTGCACCGTCTCATTCCCCGCCGGAAAAAAGGTGCGCCCGATGATGCCAGACGCGGCGAGCGTGCCGTAAATGAAGAAATCATACCATTCGAAGATCGTGCCGAGCGACGAGGCGGTGATGACGAGCTGGATATCCTTGCGGCTCGGTTCGGCCGCGCCATCACTTGCCGCTATCGTCGCCATCATCTCTCCCCCGGGACGCTACCTGCCCTATCGGTAGAGAGTTTGCGCCATGCGACAAGCGACGACAAGCCCGCGCTAGGCGTGCCCGGCCAACATCCGAATGATCCCGGAAAAATCTGCCCCGCCCTGTCCCTGATCGGCATAGGCCTGGTAAAGTTCTGTAGCGCGCGCGCCCATTGGCGTTTCAGCGCTTGAAGCCTGCGCCGCCTCCATCGCCAGCTTCAGATCCTTGAGCATCAGTGCAACCGCAAAGCCGCCCTGATAGTCATGGTCAGCAGGCGTTTCCGGGCCAACGCCGGGCACCGGGCAATAGCTGGTCATCGACCAGTTCTGGCCTGAAGACACACTGGAGATGTCGAAGAATTTCTGCTGGTTAAGCCCCAGCTTTTCGGCGAGCAGGAATGCCTCGCAGGTCGCAACCATCGATGCGCCGAGCAGCATGTTATTGCAGATCTTGGCGGCCTGGCCAGCGCCGTTGCCGCCAGCGTGGATCACTGCCTTGCCCATCGATTCTAGGATCGCCTCGGCCCGCTCGAACCCGCTTTCGCTGCCACCGACCATGAAGGTCAGGCTGCCCGCATTGGCCGCTGCAATCCCACCCGATACCGGCGCGTCGACCGCCACCAGACCCTTGCCATGCGCTGCCTCCGCCACGCGCTTGGCGGTTGCGACATCGATGGTCGAGCAATCGATGAGCAGCGTGTTCGGCGCGGCATTGCCGAACACCGCCTCGGCATACACCTTCTCGACATGTTTGCCGGCCGGCAGCATCGTCACCACCACGGCTGCGCCTTCGATCGCCACGGCGGCACTGTCAGCGGGCAGGCACCCGGCCGCCTTGGCGCGCTCCAGCGCTTCGGGCGACAGATCGAACGCGCGGACGTCATGCCCCGCCTTGGCCAGGTTGGCGGCCATGCCCCCGCCCATGTTGCCGAGACCGATGAATGCAATGCTGGTCATTGTTATTTTCCCGTCCATACCCCGGCGCGTTTCTCGACAAAGGCGGCCATGCCTTCCTTCTGGTCTTGCGTCCCAAACAGGCCGTGGAACAGTCGCCGCTCGAACATGACACCTTGGGCAAGCCCGGTCTCGAACGCCATGTTGACCATCTCCTTGTTCGCCTTGACCGCAAGCGGCGCCATGCCAGCGATTGTGGCGGCCGTCTTCACCGCTTCGTCGATCAGGTCCGCCGCCGGGATGATGCGACTGACAAGCCCTGCGCGCTCGGCTTCAGCAGCGTCCATCATCCGCCCGGTCAGGCACATCTCCATCGTCTTGGCCTTGCCGACCGCGCGGGCGAGCCGCTGCGAGCCGCCCATCCCCGGCGAGACGGCCAGCTTGATCTCTGGTTGGCCGAACTTGGCGGTATCGGCGGCCAGGATGAAGTCGCACATCATCGCCACTTCACACCCACCGCCCAGCGCATAGCCTGCCACTGCGGCGATGATCGGCTTGCGTGTTGCGGTCACCCGATCAAAGCCGCCAAAAAGGTTCGTGCCGAACATCTCGGCAAAACCCATCGCCTGCATTTCCTTGATGTCCGCGCCCGCCGCGAACGCCTTCTCGGAGCCGGTTAGCACGGCACAGCCCTGCGACGGATCGGCGTCGAATGCTTCCAGCGAGGCAATGAGTTCGGCCAGCACCTGACTGTTGAGCGCATTGAGCGCTTGTGGCCGATTGAATGTAATCAGCGTCACGGCACCACGTTGTTCGACGACAAGTGTTTCGTAGGCGGTCATAGCTTTCTTTCCTTCGTCACCCCGGGCTTGACCCGGGGTCCCGCTTTTTCCCGGCGCCGAAGGCAGCGGGACCCCGGTCAAGCCCGGGGTGGCGCGGGAGGGTAGTTAATGAGGTGTCCACGCCTCCGCTTCCGACAGCGGCGCAAATATCTGGTCGATGACATGATCGGTGACGCCTTCGGGCGTCGACGGGTCCCAGCGCGGCGCGTTGTCCTTGTCGACGATCACCGCGCGCACGCCTTCCAGAAAGTCATGCCGCTGCACGACATGCGCACCTACGGCATATTCCTGTCGCATCTCGTCCGCGAAATCATGCATAAGCGCACCTTCGTGGAGCAGGCGAAGCGAGACTTTCATCGTTTGCGGCGACTTGGTGCGCAGCAATTTCAGTTGCGCCAGCGCCCAGTCACCAGGATCTGCCTCCAGCGTGGCAAACACCTCTTCCAGTCTGTCCGCCGCAAAAAGCCGGTCGATCTCGTCTGTGAAGGCAAGAATTTTCGCCTCGGGCGGCGCGACCGAAAGATCATCGAGAATGGCATTGATCGAACGCGGATCGGCATTGATCCGCGCCTTTGCCTCGTCAAGCGACGCGCCTAGCAGGTAATGCGTGGCCAATCCCAACGCCAGGCATTCGGCGCCATCGAGCCGATGCCCGGTCAACGCAAGAAACTGCCCCATCCGCCCGGCGAGCCGCGATAGATACCATCCGCCGCCAACGTCCGGAAAAAGGCCGATCCCGGTTTCCGGCATCGCCAGTCGGGTATTCTCGGTAGCGATGCGATAGCGGCATGGCAGCGAAATGCCGACGCCGCCGCCCATCGTGATCCCGTCCATGAAGGCCACTACCGGCTTCACATAGGTGAACAGCTTGTGGTTCATCCGGTATTCGGTGTGAAAGAATTGGCGAGCCTCGACCCCGTCCTTCGCGCCGCTTTCCGCGAGCATGCGGATATCGCCGCCTGCGCAGAACCCGCGTCCTTCTGCATGATCGATCAACACCGCCTCGATCCCGATATCGACGCGCCATCGCTCAAGCGCCTCCAGCATCGCCGCGCACATCGCGGTATTGAGGGCGTGGATGGCACCGGGCCGGTTGAGCCGGATGCGAGCCACGCTGTCTTCGCGCAGCGTCAGGACGTCTTCAGTCACTGCCGGGTCAACTCCCGCCCGACGATCATCCGCATCACCTGGTTGGTGCCCTCAAGGATCGAGTGCACCCGCAAATCGCGCCAGAAACGCTCGATCGGATAGTCCATCAGATAGCCATACCCGCCGTGCAGCTGCAGCGCGCGGTCCACTACCGCGGAGCCGGTATCAGTCGCCAGCCGCTTCGCCATCGCGGCGAACTTGGTTTTGTCGGGCGCATTCGCCGTTACCTTGGCCGCCGCCATATAAAGCAGCGCCCGCGCCGCCTCCAGGTCGGTTGCCATGTCGGCGAGCATGAACTGGGTGTTCTGGAAATCGCTGATCGCGGTGCCGAACTGCTTGCGGTCGCGGGTATAACCTATAGCCTCATCAAGGCAGCGCTGCGCCCCGCCGAGCGAGCAGGCACCGATGTTGAGGCGCCCGCCGTCTAGCCCCATCATCGCGATCCGGAACCCCTCCCCTTCGCCGCCGACGCGGTTGGCGACGGGCACGCGTACCTCCTCAAGGATCACCTGCCGGGTCGGTTGCGAATGCCAGCCGAGCTTGCGCTCGTTCGCGCCGAACGACACGCCGGGCATATCCTTTTCTATGACCAGGCAGGAAATGCCCTTTGGTCCATCCTCGCCCGTGCGCACCATCGTGACATAAACGTCGTTCTCGCCCGCGCCTGAGATGAACTGCTTGGTGCCGGTCACGACATAATGGTCGCCGTCCCGTAGCGCGCGCGTCTTGAGCGCCGCCGCGTCGGAGCCGCTGCCGGGCTCAGTCAGGCAGTAGCTGGCGATCGTGTCCATCGTCACCAGATCGGGCAGATACTTGCCCTTCACCTCGGCTGATCCGAATCGGTCGATCATCCACGCGGCCATATTGTGGATGGAAATAAAGGCGCTGGTCGAGGGGCAGCCATAGGCCATCGCCTCCATGATCAGCGCAGCCTCCAGCCGCCCGAGCGCGATCCCGCCCGATTCCTCGCTGACATAGATGGACGCAAAGCCCAGCCCGGCAGCCTCTTTGATCGTGTCGCGCGGGAAGATGTGCTTCTCGTCCCATTCCCCGGCAAAGGGGGTAATGCGGTCGGCGGTGAACTTGCGCGCCAGATCCTGAATCTCGCGCTGATCGTCTGTAAGATCGAATTGGGTCATGCGCCGTTCCCTAATCCAGATTTTCGCTCGATAGAACCCGGCGACGGGCAAAATCCCGTCAGCAGCGCGTGTAAAGAATGCGCTCCGGCTGCGCCGCTTCTGTACGTTCGAGCCGAGTGCCGCCCATCAACAGCCGATAGGTCGTGCGCGGATGCGATGTCTTGCCAAAGCCGGAGAGATTGAGGTCGACGGTAACACTGGTCGGGGAATGGGCGACCAGTCGGTTGATCGGGCCACCGGCGGCATAATAATCGATCTTGGCCTTTTCGATCTTCAGCGTGCCGCGACGATCGTCGCTGCTGGGATCGCAATCCGCCGCTGTGCGGCCCCACAAGCCTTCAAACGGGATCATGGCGATTTCCACGGGCGTGGGTGAAGGCGTCGCTTTGGAAGGGGCCACAGTCTTGCCGTTTGATCCTAGCTGAACCTTGCCGGGGTCGAATTCCGCGGGCGTCGGCCCGCAGCCGGCAAGTGGCAGGGTCAGCAGGCATAGGCAGGTCAGCGGTCTGATCATCAACGGCTCCATGGCGGACAGCTTTGTGTCGCTGCTGCTCAACGCGCAACTCGCCATCAAGTTCGCCGCGCCATTCCTCAGCCCCCCGCCAATTCGCTCAGCAGCGCCGGCGTCAGCACCTGCGGCAGTATCTCAGGTTCTGCGGCACCCGGCTTATAGAACAGATAGAGCGGTACCCCGGCGCGGTTATGCTGCTCGATAAAGCGGCCGAGCTTGGGGTCGCCATCGGTCCAGTCACCGACCATCACCGCGACATTGTGCTTGGCGAAAACCGCCTTCACCTGATCGGTATCGATCGCGACGCGCTCATTGACCTTGCAGGTCAGGCACCAATCAGCGGTGAAATAGGCAAACACCGGTTGCCCCTTGGCGCGTGCCTCGGCGAGCTTTTCTTCCGAGAACATTGTCTGGTTTTCTGCAGCAAGCGCCGCTGCGCCAGCAGCGCCCTTGGGCACCGCTCGGACATAATAAGCGGTCGCCGCCGTCACCCCCACCAGCAGCACGACGCTCAGCCAATGCGCTGACAGACCCCGGTGTTGACGCTTGCCGATCACGAACAGCACGATGGCCACACCAAGCGCGCCCAGCAGCCCGAGCGTGATGCCGTCCGTGCCAGCCTCACCGCCCAGCACCCAGGCGAGCCAAATCGCGGTCAGGCCCATCGGCACGGCGAGAATTTGGCGGAAGGTTTCCATCCAGGCCCCCGGCTTTGGCAGCGCCTTGCGCAGCGAGGGTACGAAGCCGATCAGCAGGAAGGGGATGGCCAGGCCGAACCCCAGGCCGAAAAAGATCGCCAGCGCCGCATACCAAGGCAGCACGAGCGCCGCGCCGAGCGCCGCGCCCATGAACGGTCCTGTGCACGGCGTTGCGATGATCGCCGCCAGCGCGCCGGTGGCAAAAGCACCGCTCGCACCACTCGCCGAATCGACGAAGCGTGGCGTGGGGATTTCGAACAACCCGGCAAGGTTCAGCGTCAACGCAACAACGAGTAGTAGCAGAACGACAATCGTGCCGGGGCTCTGCAGCTGGAACGCCCAGCCGACTGCAGCACCGCCCGCTCGAAGTGCCAGGATTGTCGCGCCCAACCCCATGATGACGGTGAGCACACCGGCAGTGTAGGCCAGCGCTTCACCGCGCGCCTCGCGCTCGTTGACGGAGCCTTTGGCAAGACTCAGCGCCTTGAGGCTCAGGATCGGGAAAACGCAGGGCATGATGTTCAGGATCAACCCGCCAAGTATGGCCCCGCCAAGCGCGATCAGCGTGGCGATCAGCACGTCCTTTGGCACGCCCTCCGAACCAGCCGCACCATTGGCAGCCGCGGGTGCGACAGTGCCAGGTGTGGCGGATAGCGTCAGGCCCCTCGCATCGCCGATCCGCAGCACGCCCTCGATCGGCCCGGTCGCCTTGCCAGCCTCGGTCTCGATGACCAGCCGGTCGCCATCGCGCACCACTTTTTGTGGCGCTGCGTAATTGACCGATCCTTGCGTCACGGGAAAGAAATACGCCTTATCCAACGGTGTCGCTGCTGGGTAGGGAATGCCGATCCGCACGGTTTTTCCGTCGATCTGGTATTGCGCACCCATCCCGATGGGCTTGGGGATCGCCTGGCGAAACGCATCGAACTGCGCGCGGGTCGCTGGCAGGATGATGCCATCACCAACAGTCAGGTCGACAGACAGGTCAGCCGCTTCGGGCACGCAGATTTCTTCGGTGCACACCAGGTAATTGGAACGCAGCTTGATCGGCAGCTTCGTGCCCGGTGCGAGCCCGGCGGGAATGTCGAGCGTGACCAGCAGCGTATAATGCTGTTCAAACACATAATTCATCAGATCGGCAATGATCAGCGTGGTGGGTACCGGATAGACGGGCGCGCGCGCCGTGACGCCCGCCGGCAGCGTCCACGCGAATTTCGCAGGGAAGCCCGCATCGCCGGGGTTCTGCCAATAGCCGTGCCAACCTGGTTGCGGGGTCACGTCATATGCGAGCGTCACTGTCGCGCCAGCGGCAGGCGTGGCGCTCTCGGCGATCAGCCTGGTCGCCAAATGCGGCCCCTTGGAATAGGGGTCGGGCGCCTGCGCCACCGCAGCGGTGCTGCCGGTAAGCCACAGCATCATTGTCATGACGACGAAACCCAATGCGCGCATGCGGCGATCCTTGTCTAATGCCCCGGACCCGGCGCATAGCCGAAAAGCCGGGCGCGGTGCACCCGATCGGGAGATACTTGATGAAAACTGTTGCCACCCTTTTCGCCGCAACGCTTGCGTTGGTTACACCGAACGCGATGGCGCAGGACAGTGCGGCACCAGTCAGCGCCCCCGCGACACCAGCCAAGCCCGCGCCCAAGCTGATTGTAACGATCTCGGTCGATCAATTCTCCGCCGATCTCTTCGCTGAATATCGCGGTCATTTCACCGGCGGTTTCGTGCGGCTGTTGCAAGGGGCGGTGTTCCCGAGCGGCTATCAAAGCCATGCCGCGACCGAAACCTGCCCCGGCCATTCGACAATCCTGACCGGCGACCATCCCGCGCGCACCGGCATCATCGCCAATAACTGGGTCGATCTAAAGACCGCACGCGCCGACAAGACAGTCTATTGTGCCGAGGATGAAAGCGTCGCCGGCAGCACCTCTGCCGCCTATACCGTCTCCGACACGCATCTGCTGGTACCGACACTGGGTGAGCGGATGAAGGCCGCAAATCCTGCCACCCGCGTCGTCTCTGTTGCCGGCAAGGACCGCGCAGCGGTGATGATGGGTGGGCATCAGGTCGATCAGCTCTGGTGGTGGGACGGCAAGAAATACGCAAGCTATGCCGGTCGCGCCACGCCCGCCGCCGTGCAGCAGATCAATGACGCGGTCGCCGCCCGCATCGGCGCTGCCCAGCCGCCGATGGAAGCCACGCCCTTTTGCACCGCGCATGACCGCGCCATCGACATTGGCGGCGGCAAGAGCGTCGGCACCGGCCGCTTCGACCGCAAGGAAGGCGATTATCGCGCCTTCCGCGCCTCCCCCGAAGCCGATGAAGCGGTATTCGCCATGGCCGCCGGCCTCGTCCGCGACATGAAGCTCGGCAAGGGCGCAGCAACTGACCTCATCGCCATCGGCGCATCGGCTACCGATTATGTCGGCCACACCTATGGCACCGAAGGCAGCGAAATGTGCCTGCAACTGACTCAGCTCGATCGCACGATGGGCACCTTCTTCGCGGTGCTCGATTCAATGGATATCGATTATGAGGTCGTGCTGACCGCTGATCACGGCGGCCACGACCTGCCCGAGCGCAACAACCAGCATGCGATGCCTGATGCAATGCGCATCGATCCCGCACTCAACCCCGGCGCCATCGGCAAACGGGTCGCGGCCAAGCTCGGCCTCACCGGCACGCTGCTCTACGGCGACCCGATCGGCGATGTCTGGATCGACCCCAAGCTGACGCCGAAGCAGCATAACGCCGTGCTCGCCGAAACGCTGGCGCTCTACCGTGCCAGCCCGCAAATCGCCGCCGCGTTTAGCCGCGCTGAAATCTTGGCCGCCCCTGTCGCTACTGGCCCCGCCGAAACCTGGACGTTGGTTCAGCGCGCCAAGGCCAGCTTCAATCCCGCGCGATCAGGCGATCTGGTCATCGCGCTCAAGCCCCGCGTCACCCCCATCGCCAGCCCGCTCGGCGGCTATGTCGCCACCCACGGTTCGTTCTGGGATTATGACCGCCGCGTGCCGATCCTGTTCTGGCGCAAGGGCATGGCCGGGTTCGAGCAGCCGCTCGCTGTCGAAACCGTCGATATCGCGCCCACACTGGCTGCGACAATCGGGATGAAGCTGGCCAAGCCTGAGGTCGACGGTCGTTGCCTCGATCTTGATGCGAGTGCCGGGTCGAGCTGCCTCTGAGGGTCGATCACCGCAGCTCGAACGGGCGCACGCCCTTGCCAAGCGTATTCTCGCCGATCGCGAGCCGATCATGGCTCACATCGGCGACAAAAGCGGGGCTGCGCGTCTGGCCGGGCGCCAGTGTCGCAACATTGCCGGAGATACTGAGGCCGGTTGCCGGATATTTGCGCTCCTCGGCAGAGACGACGACGAATCCCGTCCAATTCTCCTTGTCCGGGCCCTGGACGAAGGTGTTGCGGGTGATGATGCCGGTGCCGCCCTCGGGCAGGTCGATCATGTAGTTGGTCTTGTGGCCCTCGGTATCGTCAAAGCTGTTATCGCTGATTGAGACCTGCGGTGCGCGCAACTTGACATAATGGCCGCCATGGCCGCGCTCGAAGCGGGAGCGTGTGATCGTCACCCGCCCGCGCGTCGCAAGATAGATGCTGTGCGCGCAGCTTGGGCTCTCGTCGCACTGGCCGAGCCCGGCAAAGGTCGAGCGATCGATCGTCATCTTCGCCGGGGCGTCGGTCGCCCCCAAAATGCCCTCCTGGCTGTCGAGGAACATCGAGTTGCGCACCGTGAGGTCGCCGATTTCGATGCGAATGCCAGCACCATTGCCGTCCCCCACGCGCATATTGCGAAAAATGATGCCGTCGACGGTCGAGCCTGCGCCGCGCAACACCAAAGCCGCCTTGCCCTCGCACGTCACGCCATCAAAAATCACGCTGCCCGCTTGCGCTGCCTGGAAGGTGATGTGCCCCGCCTGCTGGATCGCGCATTGGCGGTAGGTGCCGGGCGCGATGACGATCGTCGCGTCCTGCCCCCGGATCGACATCAGCGCGTCTTCAAGCTGAGCAAAGCCCTGCCCCGTTTCCTGCACGGTAAAGGGGGCGCCACCTTGTTGTGCGTTAGCGGGGGCGGTGAGTGCCAGGGCAATCAAGGGCAAGAAATGGCGCATCGCGGTCGGCTCCTTCCGGCTCTCGATGCACGCCATGCCAGCCCTCGTGAAGATCAATTGAAGGTTAACCAGGCCGCTGTTCCAGGCCGGAACGATCGCGAACCCCATTTACTTACTACATCACAGGTCAGCGACATAATGCTGGCTTCATCCGTAATCCGAACCGGATTGGTGCAAGATGCCAATTGTCGTGGGCTGCCAAAACATCGACCTTTGCGTAGCCGCAGCGACTCAATGCGCCGGTGCATTAACCACAAGGAGGACGCCAATGGCGCAGGATAATCCCATATTCCCCATTGCTACCGCCGCGATCAATTGGTTCGACAGTTCAGGTCAGCTGCATATCCGCGTCTATTCCAGCGACGGATATAACGTCATCGAACGGTGCGCCGACGGCGGGGGCTGGACAACGGGCGACTTCAGCGAACCGGGCACCCAGGTTTCGGCGACGGTTTGGAATGCGTCTGACGGCACGCACATCCGCGTCTATTGCACCGGGAACGATGGCACGACCGAATGGTGCAACGACCCCGGCACCGGCTGGACGCAAGGCAGCTACACCGTTTAGCCGGCTGCTAGGCAGCAATGCCGCCTCTCGCGCCACGGGGGGAGGCGGCACTGCGCCTCAATCGAGATTGGGCCGGAGCCAGCGTTCCGCGGTCGGCAGGTCGATCCCCCGTCGCGCGGCATAGTCCGCGACCTGATCGGGACCGATCCGCGCGACACCAAAATATTCGGCCTGAGGATGCCCGAAGTAAAAGCCGCTGACCGCCGCGGTCGGCAGCATGGCAAAGCTCTCCGTCAGCGAAATGCCGGTCGCATGGTGCGCATCGAGCAGCTTGAACAGCGTCGGCTTCAGGCTGTGATCGGGGCAGGCCGGATAGCCGGGCGCTGGGCGGATGCCGCGATATTGCTCCTTGATCAGCGCCTCGTTCGTCAGCTGCTCGTCGGGGGCATAGCCCCATAGGGTCATGCGGACATGCTGGTGCAGCGCCTCCGCGAATGCCTCGGCCAGCCGGTCAGCGAGCGCCTTGAGCAGGATATCCGAATAATCGTCGATCGCCGCCTTGAAGCGCGCCAGATGCGGTTCGATGCCATGGATGCTGACCGCAAAGCCGCCGATCCAATCGCCATCATGGCTGACGAAATCGGCCAGGCACATATTGGCGCGGCCTTCACGTTTCTGAATCTGCTGGCGCAGGAACGGCAGGCGGACATGATCTTCATTGTCGAGGTGGAGGATGACATCGTCGCCCTCACGCCGACATGGCCACAGCCCGGCAACACCCCGCGCGTGTAGCCACCCTTCCCCGATGATCTTGTCAAGCATCGCATTGGCATCGGCAAACAGGCTGGTCGCGCTCTCGCCGACGACGCTGTCGGTCAGGATCGCAGGATAATTGCCCGCCAATTCCCAGGCGCGAAAAAACGGCGTCCAGTCGATCAGGTCACGCAATTGCTTCAAATCCCAGTCGCGGAAGACATGCACCCCTGGCTGCTTCGGGTGCGGTGGCTTGAGGGCCATGTCCGCTTCGAATGCATTGTCGCGCGCGGTGGCGAGCGAGACGAGCGCGTTCTGCCCCTTGTTGGCGCGCGCAACGCGCACCGCCTCATACTCGTCCGCGGTCTTCTTGACGAAGTCGTCGCGAATCGTGTCGCTGACGAGCGTGGAGGCAACGCCCACCGCGCGGCTGGCATCGAGCACATGCACGACCGGGCCGTCATAGGCAGGCGCAATGCGCAGCGCGGTGTGGACCTTGGAGGTCGTCGCCCCGCCGATCAGCAGTGGCATTGTCATGCCCGCGCGCTTCATCTCCTCGGCCACCGTCACCATCTCGTCGAGCGAAGGGGTGATGAGCCCCGAGAGGCCGATCATGTCGGCGTCATTCTCGTTCGCGGCCTTCAGGATATCGGACCATGGCACCATCACGCCCATGTCGACCACGTCGAATCCGTTGCACTGCAACACGACGCCGACAATGTTCTTGCCGATGTCATGCACGTCGCCCTTGACGGTCGCCATGATGATCTTGCCCTTGCCGCGCGCGCCGGGCTCCTTTGCCGCCTCGATGAAGGGCAGCAGATGCGCGACCGCCTTCTTCATCACCCGCGCTGATTTCACAACCTGCGGCAGGAACATCTTGCCAGATCCGAACAGGTCGCCGACCACGTTCATACCGTCCATCAATGGCCCCTCGATCACCTCGATCGGCCGCCCGCCCCGATCGGCAATGACCTGGCGAGCTTCTTCGGTATCGTCGACGACATACAGGTCGATACCCTTGACGAGCGCATGCTCGAGCCGCTTGTTGACCGCCCAGCCGCGCCATTCCTCGGCCGCCTTTTCGGCAACCGCATCGGTGCCGCGGAAGCTTTCGGCCAGCGTGATCAGGTTGTCGGTAGCATCGTCGCGCCGATCCCAGATCACATCCTCGCAGGCCTCGCGCAGCGCGGGGTTGATGTCGTCATAAATGTCGAGCTGCCCGGCATTGACGATCGCCATGTCCAGTCCGGCCGGGATCGCGTGAAAGAGAAACACCGAATGCATCGCGCGGCGCACCGGCTCATTGCCGCGGAAGGAGAAGCTTAGGTTGGACAGCCCGCCCGAGATATGGACATGCGGGCAGCGCGCCTTGATCTCGCGGCACGCCTCGATGAAGTCGATCGCGTAGCGGCGATGCTCGTCGATTCCGGTCGCGACGGCAAAGATATTGGGGTCAAAGATGATGTCCTCGGGCGGAAAACCGATGCCGGTCAGCAGTTTATAGGCACGCTCGCAGATTTCGACCTTACGCTCTTTGGTATCTGCCTGGCCGACCTCATCAAATGCCATCACCACCACGGCGGCGCCGTACGCCATCACCTTGCGCGCCTGGTCGAGGAACTGCGCCTCGCCCTCCTTCATGCTGATCGAATTGACGATCGGTTTGCCGCTCACGCATTTCAGCCCCGCCTCGATCACCGACCATTTCGATGAGTCGATCATGAAGGGGATGCGCGCGATATCGGGCTCGGCGGCGATCAGCTTCAGGAAGGTCGTCATCGCGTGGTGCGCGTCGAGCAGCCCTTCATCCATGTTCACGTCAAGCACCTGCGCGCCATTTTCCACCTGCTGGCGCGCCACTTCGACCGCGGCGGCATAGTTATCCGCCATGATCAGCTTCT
>JBBQHG010000044.1:0-15257 GCA_038323755.1 Sphingomonadales bacterium | reverse complement strand
ATGGTTTCCGTAACTATCTGAGCGGTAACAACACGCAGACGGCCGAGGAAATGCTGGTCGATCGTGCGCAGCGGCTGACGCTGAGTGCGCCCGAGATGACGGTGCTGATCGGCGGGTTGCGGGTGCTGAACGCCAATAGCGGGCACACTGCGCACGGCGTGCTGACCGACAAGCCGGAGGTGCTGACGAACGACTTCTTCGTCAACCTGCTCGACATCAACACGGTGTGGGCGCCGGTGGCAGGATCGGACGATGTGTTCGAAGGGCGTGACCGTTCGACCGGCGCGATCAAGTGGACCGGCACGCGCGTCGACCTGATCTTCGGCTCGCACTCAGTGCTGCGTGCGCTTGCCGAGGTCTATGCCTGCGGCGATTCACAGGCCAAGTTCGTCCATGACTTTGTGAAGGCATGGGACAAGGTGATGATGCTCGATCGGTATGATCTGGTGTGATCTGAGCTGATCATTGTGTGAAAAAATGGCCGGGGGTGGCGTGGAGCTGCCTCCGGCCATTTCTTTAAGCCGTGAATCGATAAAGCTCAGCGACCGGTTTCGCTCATTTGTGTCCCCGCGAAGGCGGGAACCCAGCCTGGGCTCCCGCCTTCGCGGGAGCACAATTAGGTATAGTGGTGAACGGCTGATAGCGCCCCATTATCGGCCGTAAACGCGAGATTGCTTAACGTAGCCGAAGCTGCCGTTGCCCGACCAGGACAGTCCATCGGGGTAACGCAGTTCCACGCCGGCCAAGTCCGTCTCGGCAGCAAGACGGACGTTGACCCCAACTTGCGCATTGCCGAACTTTGATATGGCACTCGCAGTTAAGACAAAATGGGTCGTTGAACCGCAGTTGGTGCATAATTGGATCTCTACCGCAGGATCATCCCTATCCTCGCGCCTGTATCCCTTGGTGATCCCATGAATGCTGACGTCTGCGGGGGCGAAATATGCCCACTGGGCGCCAGACTTGCTGCACAATGTGCAATTGCACTCGTTGATGAAATCGGGTTTTCTCGGGATTTCGATTCGCACGAGGCCGCAGTAACACGACAACTCCAGCATATTTTGTCGTATCACGGATTGCTCCAACTGAAAACCAGCCGATCAGCTTCCCACCAATAGCCGCGATGAGCTCTACGCCCACTCACGGATAGCTCACCGTCTTCGGCACCTCAGGAATCGGAATAAACTCCTTCTCGTCCCCCGGCACCTTGGGAAAACGCCCGGCCTTCCAGTCGTCCTTGGCCTGATTGATCCGGTCGCGCCGCGAGCTGACGAAATTCCACCAGACGTGGCGCGGGGTGGTGAAGGCCTCTCCGCCGCAGAGCATCACCCGGGCGCCCTTGCCTGAGCGCAGCGTCGCGGCGTGGCCGGGGGCGAGGACGTAGAGCGTTTGCGGCGCGAGCGTCATACCGTCGAGGCTTGCCTCGCCCATGGCGACATAGACGGCGCGTTCCTCGGCACACGCATCGATCGGGATCTGGCTTTCGGCGTCGAGCGCGATGTCGGCATAGATGGTCTGGGCATAGGTGGTGGTGGGGGCGGTCGCGCCCCACAGACTCCCCATGATGACGCGGGCCCTGACGCCGCGTGCGGTGATGAGGGGGAGGTCATACTGCGCGACATGCTCGAAGGCGGGGTCGATCTCCTCCGATGCGTCGGGCAGCGCGAGCCAGGTCTGGATGCCCGACAGTTCTGGGCCCGCATCGCGCTGGGCCTGAGGTGAGCGTTCGCTATGGGCGATGCCGTGGCCGGCGGTCATGAGGTTGACCGCGCCGGGCTCGATCGTCGCAAAGGTGCCGAGCGAATCGCGGTGGTCGATCGCGCCGGCGAACAGATAGGTGACGGTGGCGAGGTTGATGTGCGGGTGCGGGCGCACATCGATGCCCTGCCCCACGTCCAGATGCGCCGGGCCCATCTGGTCGAAAAAGATGAAGGGGCCGACCATCGTGCGCGGCCTGGATGGCAAGGTACGGTGGACCTTGAACCCGCCCAGATCATGCGTGGTCGGGGTGATCGTCTGGATGATCAGGTCATCGGTCACGGCGCGCGCTCCAGCAGGGTGTCGAGCATCTCGACCACGTCTTCGGGGAAGAGTTTTTCGGGCCAGTCGAGCAATTCGGCGCGGGTGAACCAGCGCCAGCTTTGCATCACGCGGCGTTCGAGTGCGGTATGGCCGTGGGTGGCGATTTCCGCCGAGGGCGCGCGGATGAAGAAATAGCGTTCGTCGCCTGTCACCGCGACGCCCTCCAGGCTGGTGAAATCCACCACGCGCCGTGCGACTTCTGCGCCGGGATCGAGCTCGAAGCCCGTTTCCTCTCGCAATTCGCGGCGGGCGGCCTGTTCGTAGCTTTCGCCGGGATCGACCGCGCCGCCCGCCGTGCACCAGAAGGGCGGGCGATCATCGGCGGCGAAGCGGAACAGGAGAAGGCGGTCGTCAGGATCGACAAGCAGCAGCCGCGCGGCCGGGCGGGGGCGTCGTTCGGTCACGCGCTTCTTCTCACTCACCCGGTGCGGTGGCCGTGATCGCCATCGCGTGGACGGTGCCGTCCATCAGATCCCCCAGCGCCTTGTTGACGAGCCGCTGGCGGTTGACGCGCGATTGCCCCGCGAACGCCGCGCTTTCGATGATGACGCTGAAGTGCGATTCGCCCGACCCATCATCGCCCATATGGCCCGAATGCTTGGCACTATCATTGATGACGTGCAGGCGGGTGGGGGCAAGCGCGGCGGTGAGCCGGGCGGCGATTTCTGTGGCGACAGGGCCAGTAGCGATCATGGTCATCATGCCTATATAGGCCGTTTTCGGATTTCGGGGAGCCACGTGGCGGACGGTAGCGAAAAGAAGGAACGACCGGCGGCCCGCTTCCACGGGCGCGTCGAGGGAACGGGCAAGCAATGCATGGAGCCGGGCTGCGACCTGCCCGGCGAATTCCGCGCGCCATCGCCCGAAGGCCCGGCGTTTCGCGACCAGCCCGCGCCTTACCGCTGGTTCTGCCTGGAGCATGTCCGCGCCTTCAACGCGCGGTATAATTTCTTCGCCGGGATGAGCGTGGACGAGATCACCCAGGCGCAGCGGCCCTATGCCGGGTGGGAGCGCGAGACCCGCGCCTTTGCGACAGGCGGCGCGGATCGCCCGCCCGCCTGGGCCGATTTCAGCGATCCGCTCGATGCGATCGGCGCGCGCTTTCGGCGGCGGATGGAGCCCGAGCGCAAGGACGGGCTGCCGCTCTCCGAAGGCGACCGGCGCGCGATGAAGACGCTGGGGCTGGCGACCGACGCCGACAGACGGGCGCTGAGGACGCGCTATTCCGAGCTGGTGCGGCAATATCACCCCGACCGGAACGGCGGCGACCGCAGCTTCGAAGCGAAGTTGCAGGCGGTGATCGCGGCGTATCAGGCGCTGCGCCAATCACCGGCATTTGCCTGATGCAACTGCGCGCCGCGACGCTGGCCGATGCGCCCGCGATCGGCGCCGTGCATGTCGCGGCGTGGCGCGAAAGCTATGGCGGCATCCTCCCCGAGGCGATGCTGGCGGCGCAATCGGCAGAGGCGCGCACGGCGATGTGGCGCAGCGTCTTCAGTGACCCTGCGACCAATGGCGAGATGGCAGTGTTCGTCGCCGAGGCGGACGATAGAGCATTTGCCTTTGGCGCCTGCGGGCCACAGCGGGACGACGCGCTGGCGGCGGCCGGGTTCAGCGGCGAGATTGGTGCGATCTATGTATTGCGGGCCCATCAGCAGCGCGGCGCAGGCAGCGCCCTGATGGCCACGATGGCGCAGTCGCTTGGCGAGCGCGGGCATGCCGCGGCGAGCCTGTGGGTGCTCAGCGACAACGCCCCTGCCCGCCACTTTTACGAACGGCTTGGTGGTTGCGCGGTGGCCGAGAAGACGGAGGTGGAGGCCGGCGTCCGCCTGACCGAGATTGCCTATGGCTGGCGTGATCTGGCGCTGCTGCGGGCTTGATCGGGTCACCGGTCGCGTTTGGCGCCGTCGAGCGTGCGACCGGCGCGGGTGACCTCTGCTGTACCGGCCGCTTTTTCCGCTTTGGTCCGCCCAAAGGCGGCGCGATTGGCGGACGCCTGCGCCGCACCCTCGGCGCGCTTTTTCGCTTTGCGGGCAGCGCGCAGGTTAATCGGCTCGGCCATGATCAGCCGCGCGCAACCTTGCCGATCGCGTCGAGCAGGCCATTGACGAAGCCCGCTTCGCGCTTGTCGTAAAAGGCGTGGGCCACATCGACATATTCGGTGATGACGGCCCCCACGGGCACATCGGCGCGGGCGAGCAGTTCATAGGTGCCGCAGCGCAGGATCGCCTTCATCGGCTTGTCGAGGCGTTCGAGGCTCCAGCCGGTGGCGAGCTTGCCCGCGATTGCCGCGTCGATTTCGCCCTCGCGCGCCAGCACACCCTTCACGACATCATCGAAGAAATCGACATCAGCCTCGGCATATTGCGCGTCCTCAATCTCGGCACCGAGGCGGTGATTGTGAAATTCGTGAAGCAGCTGCGCGATCGGCGTCTGCTCCATGTCATGCTGGTAGAGCGCCTGCACAGCACCGAGGCGGGCGGCGGCACGCGCCTTGCTGCGGGCGGCGGTGCGGGGGTTGGATTTGGTCATTGCGACTATTCTATACCTTGAAAAGAACAATTGTGCGCCCGCCAAGGCGGGAGCCCAGTCTGGGTCCCCGCCTTCGCGGGGACACATCGAGATTAAGGGTTGTCGTTGAGCCGAAGCGCCACCGAACGGGCGTGCGCTGGCAACCCCTCCGCGCCTGCCAGCGCAACGGCGGCCGGGCCGATTGCGGCGAGCGAGGCCTTGTCGAGCTGGAGAAAGCTGGTGCGCTTCATGAAATCGAGCACTGACAGACCCGATGAGAACCGCGCGCGCCTGCCGGTGGGGAGGACGTGGTTGGGGCCGGCGACATAATCGCCGACCGCTTCCGGCGTGTGGCGGCCGAGGAACACCGAGCCCGCATGGCGGACCTTGTCGAACAGCGCCTGAGGCGCCGCGACCGCGAGTTCGAGATGTTCGGCAGCGAGGCGGTCGACCAGTGGCATCGCCTCGGCGAGATCCTGCACGACGATGATTGCGCCGTTCGCTGCCCAGGCGGCGCGGGCGACCGTTTCGGTGGCGAGGGTGGCGAGTTGCGCTTCGACGGCGCCAGCGACCTTGTCAGCAAACGCAGCATCATCGGTGAACAGGATCGACTGGCTGGTCGGGTCGTGTTCGGACTGGCTGAGCAGATCGGCGGCGATCCAGTCCGGGTTGTTCTGGCCATCTGCGACGACGACGATTTCGCTGGGGCCGGCGACCATGTCGATGCCCACGACGCCGTAGAGCTGGCGCTTGGCCTCTGCGACCCAGGCATTGCCGGGGCCGGTGATGACATCGACCGGCGCGATCCGATCAGTGCCGTAAGCCAGCGCGGCGACGGCCTGCGCGCCGCCGATCCGCCAGACTTCATCGACGCCGGCAAGATGCGCGGCGGCGAGGACAAGCGGGTTGATCTCGCCCTTCGGCGTCGGCGTGACCATCACGAGCCGGTCGACGCCTGCGACCTTGGCGGGGATGGCGTTCATCAGCACCGAAGAGGGATAGGCCGCGCGGCCGCCGGGGACATAAACGCCCGCCGCTTCGACCGCCGACCAGCGCGCGCCAAGGCGGACACCGGCGCTGTCGGTCGTGTCGCTGCCTTCGGGGCGCTGCTTTGCGTGATAGGTGGTGATGCGGGCAGCGGCGAGGTCTAGCGCCGCCCGAAGCGTTGGTTCGAGCGCTTCGTAAGCAGCGCGGCAATCGGCGAGATCGATCTGCCAGCCGGAGCTGTCGAGGTCGTGGCCGTCGAATTGCAGCGTGAGCGCGGCGACGGCTGCATCGCCTTCGTCGCGGACGCGGGCGATGATCGTGCTGACGTCACGGGAGACGTCGGCATCGGCTTCGCGGCGTGCATTGACGAGTGCAGTGAAGGCACTGGCGAAATCCGGGGCCGAGGTGGACAGTCTGATCATGTCACGCCACCGCCTTCCGGAATGCATCGACCAGGGGCACGACTTCCGCGCGGGTCTTGAACGCGGCGCGGTTGACGACGAGGCGGCTGGTGACCTGGGCGATCACTTCAACCTCGACCAGCCCGTTTTCCTTGAGCGTGCGGCCCGACGAGACGAGATCGACGATGCGCGGGGCGAGGCCGAGCAAGGGGGCGAGTTCCATCGCGCCGTTCAGCTTGACGCATTCGGCCTGCACGCCGCGGCCTGCGAAATGCGCCTTGGTGACGTGCGGATATTTGGTGGCGATGCGGACATGGCTCCAGCCGCGCGGATCATCGGTCGCAGCCATGGCGGCGGGTTCGGCGACCGACAGGCGGCAATGGCCGATGCCGAGATCAACGGGCGCGTAGAGCTCCGAATAGGCGAATTCCGCCAGCACGTCCGACCCGACAATGCCGAGCTGCGCGGCGCCATGCGCGACAAAGGTCGCGACATCAAAAGCGCGGACGCGGATAAGCTCAATCCCGGGCTGGTTCGTCGTGAACCGCAACGCGCGGCTGGACTCGTCAGCAAAGGCGGGCTCAGGCTCGATCCCGACGCGCGCGAGCAGCGGCAACGCCTCTTCGAGGATGCGCCCCTTGGGGACGGCGATAATGATCGGAGGGGAAATTGGATCGGTCATAGGCTGGCTGGCCATAGGTGGAGACGTGCGGCGGTGCAACAAGGGGTAGATTTGCAGCAGGAGAAGATCGGTGGCGACTGAAGACACTGTGCGCGGCGCGTTCATGATCCAGGAGCATTATTGCCGCGTGATGGACGGCGCGCCAATCTATGCCCGCGTGTGCCGGGCGATTGCGGCGGGGCTGACCCGTGAGAGCAAGACCGGCGCGCGCATTCTCGATTGGCCAACCGAGCCGACTCGTGATGCACTCCCGCTGCGGTTCATGGGGGGGCTGCATGCGCTGGTGCTGGCCAATGCCGATCCAGAACTGGCGGCGATTTTCCGCGGCGAGATGGTCGAGGAAAGCGCCGTCATCGCCACACTCGGGCGCGTGCTGTTGCGGCATGATGATGCGCTGATGCCGTGGCTCGATGGCCCCCCGCAGACCAACGAGCCGGGCCGATCGGGCGCGCTGATGCTGGGGTTGCTTGAAGTTGCCCGCCGTTTCGGGCCGAAAATCGAGGTTCTGGAGATCGGTTCGAGCGGTGGCCTGAACCTGCTGATCAATCGCTACCGTTTCAATCTGGGCGGGACAATGGTGGGCCCGGCGGATGCGCCGGTGACGATCGTGCCCGAATGGCGCGGCGAAGCGCCGGCAGCCGTGCCGATCGACATTGTCTCTACCAGGGGCTGTGATGTGGCACCGCTCGACGTAACCGATCCGGCAGTGGAAGCACGGCTGGCGGCTTATGTCTGGGCGGAAACCCCCGCCCGGCGCGTGCGGCTTGGCAAGGCAATCGAGATGGTGCGCGAACGTGGCGTGCATCTGGAGAAGGCCGATGCCGCGGACTGGGTGGAGGCGCGGCTGGCAGAACCGCAAGCAGCAGGCGTGACCCGCGTGTTGATGCATTCGGTCGTGTGGCAATATCTGCCCGATCCTGTTGCCGAACGCATCCGAGAGGCGATGAAGGCCGCTGGCGCGCGTGCCACCGCCGAGCGCCCGCTGGCCTGGGTGTCGATGGAGCCCGATCGTGCGCTCGCGCTGCAGATCGTTTCGGTGCGGGCGTGGCCTGATGACTCCGCGCGGGCAGTGATCGCCACCTCACATGCGCATGGCACCTGGATCCGGCCGGGGGTTCCCGAGCCGAATCTAGTCGCGAATCCGCTGGTTGAGGCAGCGGCGCAGGTGCGGTTGTAGCGGGGCGCGTGGGGCGGCTTTAGAATTTCACGCGAAGACCGCGAAGGGAGGAAGACCGCGAAGGAAGGAGGGTTAGGCCGCCCTTTGGTGGCGCCAATCTGCTTCGCGCTCTTCTTCCCTTCGCGCCCTTCGCGTGAACCCCTTCAGCGATAGCCGGGGTCGTCGAACCAATCGGCGGTGAGCGGCCATTGTTCGCTCACCTGATCGGTAAACACCGCCTCGCGCTTTTCGAGGAAGGACATCACCCCTTCCTTGGCGTCCGCGCTGCCGCCGCGCACCCAGACGCCGCGACTGTCGATGCGGTGTGCGTCCATGGGGTGCTGGGCGCCGAGCATCGTCCAGAGCATCCGCCGCGTCATCGCGACCGAGACGGGGGCGCTGTGGGCGGTGAGCTCAAGCGCCAGTGCGCGGGCGGCGGGCAGAAGGTCATCGGGGGCGTGGAGGCTGCGGACGAGGCCGCCCTTCAGCGCTTCTTCGGCGCCGAACACCCGGCCCGAATAGCACCATTCAAGCGCCTGGCCGATACCGACAAGGCGCGGCAGAAACCAGCTTGAGGCGGCTTCCGGCACGATCCCGCGCTGTGCGAAGACGAAGCCGAAGCGGGCGGAGTCGCTGGCGAGGCGGAAATCCATCGGCAGTTGCATCGTCGCGCCGATGCCGACCGCGGCGCCGTTGATCGCGCCAATGACGGGTTTGAGCGAGGCGAAGATGCGCAGGGTGAGCCGGCCGCCGCTGTCGCGGACGCCCTGATGCGCGAAATCGACCGAGCCGTCAGGACGGATCGGGGACTCGCCGCCTTTGCCGCCGCGCCTGGCATAATCAAAGGTCGCGTCGCCGCCGGCGAGATCGGCCCCAGCGCAGAACGCCCTGCCCGCCCCCGTGACAATGACGGCACGGACGGCATCATCGGCATCGGTCGCGTCGAACGCCGCGATCAGGTCAGCCATCATCTGGCCGGTAAAGGCGTTCATCCGATCGGGCCGGTTGAGGGTGATCGTGGCGATGCCCTCGTCGACGGTCAGGGTGATGGTGTCGAATACCGTGCTCACGCCGGGCACTTCGCGCCGCTTTCGACCCATGCCCTGGTCAGCGCGCCGAACTGGGCCTGGGTGCCGGGGGCAGGCGTGCGACCCTTGCCGGGGTTCCAGCCCCAGCCGACGAGCGTGTCCGCGCCGTTATGCTCGATCAGCGCCTCCAGCGATTTGCCGCCGTTGCGTGCGGGGTCCTTGATCTGCTGGCAAATCTCGCCGAGCGACTTGCCTTCCCACGCCATCGCGAGGGGCGCGAGGTGCCACATCGGCGCGCCGGGGATGCTGCCCTCGCCATTCGCAAAGGCGACATTGACGTCCGAGTGGCAGGTCGCGCATTCGAGGCCCGCCGCGCCGTGGCCGTCGGGGCCGCGCACGACCGGGGGATTGTGCGCAACCTGGGCATCGCCCTGGCGCGGACTGTCGGAGCGCGGGTGGCAATTCACGCAGCGCGGGCTTTGGATGACCTTGCCCATTTCGGTGAAGATGGCCGCCGAGCGGGCGGCCTTGTTTTTAATGGATGCAAAGCTGGCGGCGTCCTGCAACCCGGTGTCGGGCCGGGCGAGAACGGCGATCGGCAGGGTGCAGGCAGCGGCGGCGAGCGCCATCAGGCCGTGGCTGACGCGCATCATGCATTCTCCCCATGCGCGAAGGGCAATCGGCGGACCGATTTGCCGGTGAGCTTGCGCCAGGCATTGGCGGTGGCAGGCGCGATGCACGGCAGGCCGGGCTCACCGACGCCGGTCGGGTCAGCGCTCGACGTGATGATCGCGACCTCGACATCGGGCATCTCGCCGATGCGCAAGCTTCGGTAGGTATCGAAATTGCCCTGCGCGATGCGGCCGCCTTCACCCAGCACGACCTCAGCATACAGCGCATGGCCGAGGCCGTAGCCGATGCCGCCTTCCATCTGCGCACGGATGACATTGGGGTTGATCGCGATGCCGCAATCGACCGCGCACCAGACCTTGTGAACCTTGGGCAGGCCGTCTGCGCCCTTCGACACTTCGGCGATCTGCGCGACGTAGGAGTTGAAGCTCTTGTGCACCGCGACGCCGCGGGCCCGGCCTTCGGGCACCGCGCCGCCCCATTTCGCCATCTCAGCAACGCGGGTGAGGACGCCCTTGGCGCGGTCTTCCCTGAGCAGCGCGAGCCGCCCCTCGACCAGATCCTGCCCACCTATGGCGAGCAGCTCGTCGATGAAGCTTTCGGTCGCATAAGCCGTATGAGTATGGCCGACCGACCGCCACCAGAGCGTGGGCACGCCGTTTTCCATCCGCACGCTCGCGAGCCGTGCATTGGGGAAGGCGTAATCGTCGGTGCCCGCGCCTTCATACATATTGGTATCGAGCCCGGTCGGTGCCGCGAGCTTTTCCATCGGCGTGCCGAGTACGAAGGACTGGATCGCGATGGTCTGGTCCCAGGCGGTGATCTTGCCCTTCGCATCGATGCCACCGCGCAGCGCGTGGACCGCGAGCGGGCGATAGCGGCCGCCGCGAATGTCATTCTCCCGCGTCCACATATGCTTGACCGCGCCGGGGCCGTACGCCTTGGCGACCGAGCCGGCCTCGACCGCGAAGCCGGCGTCGGGCTGCGCCCGCCTGCCGAAGCTGCCGCCCGCAAATTGTTCGTGCAGCGTCATGTTCTCGAACGGGATGCCGAGCACCTGCGCGATGGCGCCGGTCTCACCGACCTGGAACTGGCTGCCCATCCACAGATCGCACTTGTCGCCCTTCACCTCGATGACCGCATCGAGCGGCTCCATTGGGGCGTGGGCGAGGAAGGGAAAGTGATAGGTCGCCTCAATCGTCTTGGCCGCACCTTTCAGCGCAGAAGCGACATCGCCGACCTTCTCCGCTTCGACGCCAGGGCCCTTGGCGGCTTCGGCATAAGTGCGGAACATCTCGTCCGACGAACGCGTCTCCGCCTTGGCGAAATCCCATTCGGCTTTGAGCGCGCTGCGGCCCTTCATCGCAGCGAAGCTGTCCTTGGCATAGACCGCGACGCCCTGTGGCACGGTCTTGACCGCTACCACGCCGGGGACGGCCATAGCCGCTGTGTCATCGAGCGATTTGAGCGTCGCACCAAAGGCGGGCGGGTGGAGGATGACGCTGTGGACCATGCCGGGGCGGGCAATATCCATGGTGAACATGGCGCTGCCGTTCGACTTGGCGACGCTGTCCAGCTTGGGCAGATCAGTGCCGATCAGGGTGAACTGATCGGGCGTCTTAAGGATCGGCTTTTCGGGCACGGGAATCGCCGATGCCGCTTCGGCCAGCGCGCCAAAGCTCGCCTTGTGTGGGCCGTGGCTGACGACGCCCTTGGCAACCTTGATTTCGGCAGCAGGCACGCCCCAGCGCTTGGCAGCAGCCTGGACCAGCATGGCGCGCGCGGTGGCCCCGGCGAGCCGCATCTGCATCCAGCTATTGGCCATCGCGGTCGAGCCGCCGGTCCCCATCGTGCCGAAATACAGGTTTTTGTAGAGTGGATCATTGGCGGGCGCGAATTCGATCCGCATCTGGCCCCAATCGGCGTCGAGTTCGTCGGCGATGATCGTGGTGAGGCCAGTCGAGGGGCCCTGGCCGAATTCGACATGCTTGACGATGACGGTGACGAGATTGTCCGGGCTGATCCGCACGAACGCGTTGGGCTGGAACGGCTTGGCGGGGGCGGCGGCGGCGGCCTTGCCCATCGTCAGCGACAAGCCAAGGACGAGGCCCGACGCGCCGAGAAAGTCGCGGCGGTTGGTGGGGATCGCATTCATGCCGTTTGCTCCACCATCTTGGCCGCATCATGGATGGCCTGGCGCACACGGACATAGGTGGCGCAGCGGCAGATATTGCCGGCCATCGCGTGATCGATATCCTCATCGCTCGGGCGGGGCTTGGCCGACAGCAGGCCGATCGCCGACATCACCTGACCCGACTGGCAGAAACCGCATTGCGGCACGTCGATCGCGACCCAGGCGGCCTTGACCGCATCGGCCACCTTGCCGTTCGCGCCTTCGATCGTCGTGACGCTGCGACCGGCGATGCTGCCGACGGGCGTCACGCACGAGCGGCGGTTCTTGCCATCGAGATGGACCGTGCAGGCACCGCATTGCGCGATGCCGCAGCCATATTTGGTGCCGGTGTGCTGAAGATGATCGCGCAGGACCCAGAGCAGGGGAGTATCAGGGTCGCCGTCGAAGCGCGTCTTCGCCCCGTTGAGGATGAATTCGGTCGCCATCATCGTCTCCCTGTCGCCCGCCGCCAACATAGGCGCGCCGCCTGGCTAAAACCAGCAGGCGTAACCGGATTTTAGCGACCCGCCCGGTAAGGATCGACGCGAACCTTGGGCGGATCACAGAATTACATGAGTCACTTTCCCCTGATAGCGCCGCAGCCACCCCGGCTGAGCGAGCATGTGGAGGCGCTGCGCCGGATCGAGCAATCGGGCGTTTTCAGCAATAATGGCCCCGAAGTGCGCGCCTTCGAGGCGGAGATTACCGGCCAGCTGTTTGGCGGGCATGGCGCGAGCCTGGCGGTTGCCAATGCGACGCTGGGATTGATGGTGGCGATCCGCGATGCAGCGGGCAAGCGCCACCGGCCCGGCGCGCTGGCGCTGATGCCGAGCTTTACCTTTGCAGCAACGGGCCAGGCGGCGCTGTGGGCAGGGCTGACGCCACTGATCTGCGACATCGACAGCGATGACTGGGGGGCGCTGGCGGACGAAGAAGAGCGGCTGCTGACGCTGCACGGTGCGCGCGTGGCGGTGGTGGTGCCCTATGCGACCTTTGGCAATGCGATCGACCTTGGCCGTTATCAGCGGTTGCAGGCGCGACACGGCGTGGGCGTGGTGATCGATGCGGCGGCATCGCTGGGGACGATCGACGATGCAGGACAGGGCTTTGGCGCCGACGCGCCCTTTGCCGTCGTCCATTCGATGCACGCGACCAAGACCTTTGCGGTGGCGGAAGGCGGGCTGATCCATAGCGGCGACGGGGCGCTGATCGACCGGCTGCGCGCAATGATCAATTTCGGCTTCGAGGGGAGCCGCAGCGCGACGATGCCGGGCATCAATGCCAAGCTGCCCGAAGTGCTGGCGCTGATGGCGCGGATCAAGCTCGGCGAGATCGAGGCGGTGTGCGACAATCGTGCGGCCATCGAAGCGGCATATCGCGGCGCTTTGCGTGATTTCACGATGCAGCGCGTGGCCGGCCAGCGGCGTGCGTCGCAGTTCATGCCAGTGCTGGTGCCGGCAACGGTGGCGCAGCGGCGCGCGGCGATCGTCGAGGCGCTGGCAGCGCAGGGGATTGGCGCCGGGCAATATTTCAGCCCGCATCTGGCCGAACAGCCGCTGTTTCGCGCCGAAGCGCTGATCGAGCCGACACCGCATGCCGATGCGATTGCCGCAAGGATGCTCTCGCTGCCGATTACCGATGCGATGCAGCCCGATGATGCGCTGCACATCGCTGCTGCCTTTGCCGAGGCATGCGCCCATCAAGGTCGCCGGAGCGTGGCGGCGACGGTGCGGCAGCCCGACATCGCCTCGGTTGTGGTGATTGGCGGCGGACCGGCGGGCACCGCGCTGCTGACGGCGGCGACCAAGCAGAACCGCCTGCCCGACCTGGCGCGATCGGGGCTGGTCATCGTCGAGCGCGACAGCGTGATTGGGCGCGGGCGACTGGGCAGTTATGCGATCACCTCCGACAGCACGGCGACGACGTTTTTGACTGCGGTGAAGGACAATGTGCACCCCGAAATCGCAGCGCTGGAGCAGCATCCGGTGGGGCGCGGTGTGCGGGCCTATGCTGATAGCGCGGGCGTGCCGCTGGCCGATGCCGGGCCTTTGCTGCAGGCGACCGGCGAGCGGCTGGGAGCAATCGTCAGCGCCAATGGCGGCACGATCCTGACCGGGCATGAGGCGATTGCCGCGACGCGCTTGAGCGATGGCGATTGGGCGGTGCGATTGCGTAGGCTGGCTGACGGCGCGGAGGTGGTGCAGCGCAGTCGATCCATCGTGATTGCAACGGGCGGTCATCAGCCGATCGATCGACTGGCAACGCAGCGTGTTGCAGGCATCGCGCTTGCGGACAGTTTGGGCAACCGGCTGGTACAGTCCGACGATATTCTGTCGGCTGGTGGCATGGCGCGGGTGGAGGCATTGATCGCGGGCAAGCGGGCGCCGCGCATCGCGATCATCGGTGGATCGACCAGCGCGATTGCGACGATCGTCAAATTGCTGCGGGTGCAGCCGTCGCTGCCGCTGGGCGCGGGGGCGATCACGCTGCTGCATCGCCGGCCGCTTCGCCCCTTCTACCCTTCCGCCGAAGCAGCGCTGGCCGAAGGCTTTACCGATTTTACCAGCGACGACATTTGCCCGGTGAGCGGCTTTGTTTACCGGCTCGCCGGTTTCCGACTGGAGGCGCGCGATCTCGTGCTGCGGATGCTGGGCGTCGATGGCCGCACGCCCGACCCGCGCGTGCAAACGCATCTGGTGACGGGTGACGAGGACGCACGCGCGCAAGCGCATCTGTTGGCGGCGGATATCGTCATCGCCGCGCTCGGCTATCGCCCGCATGCGCTGCCACTGTTCGAGGCTGACGGCCGCCGGATCGCGCTTGCTGCCGAGAGCGGCGCAGCAATGGTCGATCGCCACTGCCGGGTGGTCGGTAGCGACGGTCAGCCGATCGCGGGCGCCTATGGCATTGGCCTCGCGGCGGGGTTCGTGCCCTGGGGTCGGCTCGGCGGCGAAGCCAGTTTTCGCGGGCAGGCCAATGGGCTTTGGCAGTGGCAGAATGATGTCGGCGCGATGATCGTCGAGCAGGTGCTGGGCGCGCTATCCTCTGGTGATCAGGCAGCCGGGGATCAGGTTCGGGCGGTGGCATGACGACCCCAGCCGCTGCGCCGACCGTCAGCGTCATCATGGCTGCCTATAACGGGGCGGCGCTGATCGGGGCGACGATCGATCGGTTGCGGGCGCAGCATTTCACCGATTTCGAGGTGGTCGTGGTCGATGACCGATCGACCGACAATACGCGCGATATCCTCAACGCGATCGACGATCCGCGCTTTCGCGTGATCGCATCGCCCGACAATCGCGGCCCGGTGCACACGCGCAACCGTGCCTTTGCCGAGGCGCGCGGGCGCTATATCGCAGCGCTCGACCAGGATGATCTGTGCCATCCCGATCGCTTTGCAGCACAAGTAGCCTATCTCGATGCACACCCCGATACCGTGCTGCTTGGCACCGCCACGACCCAGCTCGAGGCGGGCCATGTCCGCCCGTCCGATCTGCCGCCGGTGACAAGCGCAGCGCTGGTCGAATGGATGCTGCACATCTGCAATCCGCTCGTCTGGTCATCGGTTATGCTGCGCAGCAATGTTGCACAAAAGCTGACCCCCTTC
>JBBQHG010000043.1:0-15484 GCA_038323755.1 Sphingomonadales bacterium | reverse complement strand
TCAGCGCGCCCGGGCGCATCGCAGCATTGGCGTATATGTCGGTCACTTCCTTGGGAAAGCGGCTTTTGTCCACCGCCATGCCGACAAAAGCGCGACGGATGATGCGGGCGCGGTTTCGGCCGAACGCCCATTCGGGCAGACGGGGCAGCTGGAAGAAGAAGACATACCAACTGGCCCGCAACTGCGCCCATTTGCGCAACTCGCGCTTGAACGGCATCGGGTGTGGAACGTTCATGATAACGAGGCCGACGAGTGGCCTGATTTTCCGGATCGCAAATTGCCACGCGATGATCGCGCCCCAATCATGCGCTATGAGCAGCACTTCGCGCGCGCCGCTTGCGTCGATCAACGCTGCTACATCTTCGAGCAGGCGATCAATTTGATAAGCATCGATGCCTTCTGGTCGGTCACTGCCGCCATAGCCTCGAAGATTGGGCGCCCAGACGCGCCAGCCGTGCTCTACCAGTAACGGCATTTGGAAGCGCCAGCTGTAATGGAGTTCAGGAAAGCCGTGCAGGCACAAGGCGAGCCGGTCGCCCTCCCCCGCCTCGGCCAGTTCGAAGGTAAGATCGCCCGCCCGTTGCCAGCGGATAGCGACGCCGCTGTTAGCCGGTGGAGTCCAAGATGGCTGGGGCATGTTATGCGCCTTAATGACCAGGAAATACCGAGCTTAGCGGGCGCCCTTACCCCCGCAAGGTTTTTTGGCGCAATCAGCGCGCCGCGATTAATCCGGACGATTTGATGGCGTGAACGGCGTTTTCCAGCCGATCATCTCCCTGACCGCTAACAAGCACCCAGCCAAGCCCTCGTCGCTCAAGCTCCTTGCGCGACAAATCGAAAAAGCGCTGGCGCGCCTGAGCCGAGCCGAACATCCGGGTGCCATCTTCCACCCAAGGCAGATCGATATCGAGCAACAGATAGAAGTCTGCGGTGCCCTGCCAGGCATCAAACCAGGGATCGCGATAGCCGAACAGCATGTCGGCCCACACCGCAGTCATCAGCGGATCGGTATCCAGCAGCACACATGCTGCGCCGCTGGCGATAGCTGCCTGAGTGGCTGCGTAGTGCGTTCTGGCGATCGTGACCAGATCGGTCATCGTGAAATCGGTGCCGTGCTGCTCGGCGAAAGCGCGGCCATATTCCGGCACGATCGCCGCCGATAATCGCGCGGCAAGCGGGGCGAGCATCGTTGATTTGCCGGTGCTTTCGGGGCCATGCAGGCAAATGACGGGCACCTTTTTCATGCCGGCTCCGCTTGCATCGCCGCGTCGCGTCGCCAGCCAACCAGCCCCCAAATGGCGAGCGCCAGGAACACCGCGTAAAGGACCATCGTCAGCCACAGGCCCTTGGCAGCGTAGAGCCCGATCGACAGGATATCGACCGCTATCCAAAGCACCCAGTTCTCGATCAGCCGACGCGACATCATGATTTGCGCGGCGACACTGAGAACGGCCGCTGTCGCATCCCACCAAGGCAAGGATGCATCGGTGAAGCGGGTGACGAGACTACTCCAGATGATCGTCGCCGCGGCACATCCCAGACCCCAGCCCAGCCGCTCACGCCGCCCTAGGCGTTTCACGATGATGGTGCCGGAATCGGCGGCGCTACTGGACCACGCCCACCAACCATATAGCTGCACGACGAAGAAAAATGCCTGCAACAGGGTATCGCTATAGAGCTTGGCTTCGAAGAACACCCGACCATAGAGGACGACCATCGCCAGCCCGAACGGATAGTTCCATATGCTGCGCCGAACCACCAGCGTGACGTTGATGACGCCCAGCACAAACGCGATCAGCTCAAGCTGCGACACCGGCGTTGATCAGCCGGCAAGTCGTGCAAGCGTGGGCAGCAGTTCATCATAGTGGTCGATGATCGCGTCGGCGCCAAGGGCTTCGACCGGCTCCATCAGAAACCCGAAGCTGACGGCAATGCCTGGGATGCCCGCATTCTTCGCTGCCATGATGTCATAGATCGAATCGCCGATGAAGGCGGCGGAGCCGCCGCCACAGCGGGCAATCATCTCGTTGATCGGGGCAGCTGATGGCTTTGCGTTCCCTTTGCCCAGCGTGTCCCCGCCGATAACGGTGACGAAGCGTTCCATCAGCCCCAGCTCGCCGAGTAACTTGGTCGCGAACGATTCAAATTTGTTAGTCACAACGGCAGTTTTTACCCCGAGTGCATCCAGCCGATCGAGCGCGGCGAGAGCACCGTCAAAGGGCCGTGTCTCGGCTGAGATATTGGTTTCGTAATATCCGAGCATCCGCTTGTAGAGCGGCCGGAACTCATCCTCCGGACAGCCCCCGCTCGCCTCCAGGCCGAGCGACAGCATGTGTTTCGCACCACCGCCTATCATTGGTTTGATCTCATCGACGCCCAGCAATGGTCGCCCGGCATACGCGAGCGTGTGATTGACGGCGTTCAACAGATCACCGCTGGTATCGAGCAACGTGCCATCAAGATCGAAGCCGACAATGGCGAAGGGAAAACTATCTGCATCCATCAGCCCCGCGTGCCAGCATCGCTATGGAATTGGCAAGACAATCATGGCAGGGCGGCTGCGAGGGAGCCCCATGACCCAGCGAGCAGTTGCCGCCATTATCCTTGCCGCTGGCAAGGGCACGCGCATGAAATCTGATCTTCACAAGGTGCTGCACCCGATTGCGGGGCGGCCGATGCTGAGGCATCTGCTCGCCAGCGTCGATGCGCTGGCACCTGCGCGCAAGGTCGTTGTGGTGGGGTCGGGCCGTGATCAGCTGGAGGCGGCACTCGGCGAAACGGCTGCGCTGGCTGTGCAAGACCCGCAGCTAGGAACCGGCCATGCAGTGCAGCAAGCGGAAGGCGCGTTGCTGGGCTTCGAAGGCGATGTGCTGATCTTGTACGGTGACGTTCCGCTGGTGCGACCGCAGACGATGCAGGCAATGCTCGACCGGCTCCATGCGCCTGATGCGCCGGCCATCGTCGTCCTCGCTTTCGAACCCGAAGATACGCTGCGCTACGGCCGCGTCATCACCGAGGGCGACCGCATCGTCAAAATGGTCGAGCACAAGGACGCGACCGACGACGAGCGCGCGGTCAGGCTTTGCAATTCCGGGTTGATGGCAGCGCGCGCCACGGACCTGTTCGACCTGCTCGCGCGCGTCGGCAGCGACAATGCTGCGGGCGAATTTTATCTGGTCGATATTGTCAACATTGCCAATCAGGACGGTCGGATGAGCGCGGTCGTCAAGACCGATCCGGTCGAGGTGGCAGGCGTCAACAGCCGCGCCGAGCTCGCCATTCTGGAAGGGGAATGGCAGGCGCGTCGTCGGGCTGAGGTCATGGCTGATGGGGCAACGCTGATCGCGCCCGAAACGGTATGGTTCGCGTATGATACGCAGGTTGGCCGGGACGTGATGATCGAGCCCAATGTGTTCTTTGGCCCCGGGGTCGCGATTGGCGACAGAGCCATTATCCATGCGTTCAGCCATATCGAAGGCGCGACAATCGGCGCGGGGGCAGAAGTTGGCCCATTCGCGCGTCTGCGGCCAGGATCGATAATGGGCGAGGAATCAAAGGTCGGCAATTTCGTCGAAATGAAAAAGACCGTGCTGGGTGCCGGCGCCAAGGCGAGCCACTTGACCTATCTTGGGGACGCTGTCGTCGGCCCACGCGCCAATATCGGCGCAGGGACCATCACCTGTAACTATGATGGGTTCTTCAAATACAAGACCGAGATCGGCGCCGGCGCCTTCATTGGTTCGAACAGCGCCCTTGTCGCCCCGGTCTCGATTGGCGCTGGTGCGATCGTGGCTGCCGGCAGCGTGGTGACGCGCGATGTGTCTGCTGACGCACTGGCGCTTGTTCGCCCCGAACAAACCGAAAAGGCCGGTTGGGCGGCCAAGTTTCGCGCGGTCATGACAGCACGGAAAAACAAGCAATAGCCTGCGGGCGGAGAACTGATCGATGTGCGGAATTGTAGGAATATTGGGTAAAGGGCCGGTCGCTGATCGATTGCTCGATGGCCTGAAGCGCCTTGAATATCGCGGTTACGACTCGGCCGGCATCTGCACCGTGCATGACGGCGTGTTCGATCGCCGCCGAGCCAAGGGAAAGCTGGTCAACCTAGCTACTCGGCTGGCCGAAGATCCCCTGCCCGGCGAGAGCGGCATTGCGCATACCCGCTGGGCGACGCACGGCGCGCCGACCGAGGACAATGCACACCCGCATATCGTTGATGATGTCGTGCTGGTTCACAACGGGATTATCGAGAATTTCAAACCACTTCGGGATGAGCTGATCGCCGATGGTCGCCAGTTCCTGAGCCAGACCGATACCGAGGTAGTCGCGCATCTCATCGCGCGCGAGGTTGAGCGCGGTGTGCCGCCGCGAGAAGCGGTCGCCTGTGTCCTCCCGCGCCTGCACGGCGCCTTCGCGCTAGGCGTGATGTTCAAGTCGGAGCCTGATCTGCTCATTGGCGCCCGGCTCGGCGCCCCCCTCACCGTCGGGTATGGCGATGGCGAAAACTATCTGGGCTCTGACGCGCTGGCGCTTGCCCCGCTCACTCAGCGCATCGCCTATCTGGAAGAAGGCGACTGGGTCGTCATCAGCCGCGCCAAGGTCGAAGTGTTCGATCGCGAGAATAGCCCCGTCACTCGGCCCATCGTCAATTCGGGCGCCTCGGGCCAGCTGATCGACAAGGGCAATTATCGCCACTTCATGCTCAAGGAAATCTACGAGCAGCCGGTCGTCGTTGCCCAAACGCTGCGCAGCTATCTGCGCCCGGTTGAAGAACAGGTCGCGCTCCCCGACATGGAATTCGACCTAGGCAAGATTCAGCGCGTCGCGATCGTCGCCTGCGGTACCGCGAGCTATGTCGGCATGATCGGCAAATACTGGATCGAGCAGTTCGCGCGGGTGCCCGTCGAGGCCGATGTTGCCAGCGAATTCCGCTACCGCGATCCGGTGCTCACCCCCGACATGCTCGGCATCGTCATCTCGCAAAGCGGCGAAACCGCCGATACGCTTGCGGCGCTCCGCCACATGAAGTCGGCGGGGCTGACGACGGCGGGCATCATCAACGTGCCGACCAGCTCGATGGCGCGCGAGGTCGATCTGTTGCTGCCGACCCATGCCGGCCCGGAAATCGGCGTCGCCTCGACCAAGGCGTTCACCTGCCAGCTTGCGGTGATGGCCGCCCTCGCCATCAATCTCGCCCGCGCCAAGGGGCTGCTGACGGCTGATCTCGAACATGAAATCGTGCGCCACCTACGCGAGGTACCCGCAGCCATGAACCAAGCGCTGAGCCATGACGAGGAGATCGAGGCGATGGCGCCAAAGATCGCGGCGGCGCGCGACGTGCTTTATCTTGGGCGCGGCCCCGAATATCCGATGGCGCTGGAAGGCGCACTCAAGCTCAAGGAAATCAGCTATATTCACGCTGAAGGCTATGCCTCGGGTGAAATGAAGCACGGCCCCATCGCGCTGATCGACGACAGCGTGCCGTTGATCGTCCTTGCCCCTTCCGGTCCGCTCTTCGACAAGACGGTAAGCAACATGCAGGAAGCCCAGGCACGCGGCGCGCAGGTCGTGCTCATCTCAGACGCTGAGGGCATCGCGCAGGCGGGCGAGAACACCATCGCAACGATCGAAATGCCGCACGTCCATCCACTCATCGCCCCGCTAGTATATGCGGTACCGGTGCAGCTGCTCGCTTACCATGTAGCAGTGTTCAAGGGTACCGACGTCGATCAGCCGCGCAATCTGGCCAAGAGCGTCACCGTCGAATGAGGCAATTCCTCTAACGGTTTTTTAACCATGCGACGGGCATGGTCTGCGCATCCAAAAGAGCGGGGAGTGCCCGGTGCGCATATTGATCGTAGACGACGAACCGGCGATGCATGAATCCTATCGCCAGAGCTTTGCGCCCAAGGGTTCGGGCGATGGCGCCGCGCTGTCCGCAATGGCGGCCGAACTGTTCGGCGACGATGATGACACCGACGAAACATCGGACGACGAAGTCATGTCCTTCGAGCTGACCCACTGTATGCAGGGTCTGGACGGCGTCGCCGCGCTCGAAAAGGCGCTGGCCGAGGGCAAGCCCTATTCGGTCGCTTTCATTGACGTGCGCATGCCGCCAGGCATCGATGGCAAGGAAACCGCCACCCGCATCCGCAAGCTCGATCCCAACATCAATCTGGTCATTGTTACCGGATTCTCGGATTTTTCGCCGATCGAGATTTCCAAGGTAGCAGGCCCCGCCGACAAGATCTTCTACATCGCCAAACCCTTCGAGGTGGCCGAAGTCGTCCAGACCGCGACTGCATTGGGCAAGCGTTGGCAGCTCGATATAGAGCTCGCCGAAGCGCGCCAGCAGCTGGCATCCCAAGTCGTAGAGCTTGAGGAAAAGGGCGCCGAGCTCGCCGCGAACGAAAGCCACGCCGTTCACATCGCCAATCATGATTCGCTGACAGAGGCGCCCAACCGCCTGGCCTTTCTGCGCGCGCTGACCGAACGGTCGCGCGGCAAATCGATGTTTGCGACAGCGATGCTCGATCTGGACCGGTTCAAGCTCGTCAACGATACGCTCGGCCATCTGGCGGGTGATGAAATGATCCGCTCGGTCTATCAGCTGCTCGAATCCTCCGTCCCTGAAGGCGGCATGGTTGCTCGGTTGGGCGGCGATGAATTCGGCGTGCTGTTCGACACGCCCGGCGAAGAGGCCGCTGTGATGGCCTGCGAGTTGATGCTGCGCGCCTGTTCGGTGACCCTAAAAGTGTTCGGGCATTCGATCCAGGCCAGCGCCTCGATGGGCGTCGTCGTGACCGAGGCCGAGCCAGTGCGCGATCCCGTAGACGTCATGCGTCGCGCCGATTTGGCGCTCAACGAAGCCAAACGCGCCGGTCGAGGCGTGGTGCGCCCGTTCGATGAAAGCATGGACGATTCGATCCGCTTCCGCCGCCAGATCGAAAGCGGCCTGAGTAAGGCGATTGCCGGTGGCGAGCTGAAGCTTGTCTATCAGCCGATCGTGGCGCGGGAAGAGCTGGAGATCATTGGTTTCGAGGCACTGCTGCGCTGGAACAGCCCGGAATATGGGCCGATCTCGCCGGGCATGTTCATTCCCATCGCCGAAGAAAGCAACCTGATCCACGAACTGGGCGACTGGGTGCTGGATCAGTCGCTGGAGGAGCTGAAGAATTGGCCCGATCAATATGTGTCGGTGAATTTCTCGCCCCGCCAGTTTCGTCGCCAGAATTTCGTCGGGCGCGTAATGGAGCGTGTCCAGCACGCCGGCGTCGCGCCACAGCGTGTGCAGATCGAGATCACCGAAACCGCGATCTTCGACGATGCCGATCGCGCTGCCGATACGCTCTACAAATTGCGCCAGATGGGCTTTCGAATCGCGCTCGACGATTTCGGCACGGGCTATTCGTCGCTCTACAACATCCGCAAATTTGCGCTCGATTGCCTGAAGATTGACCGCAGCTTCATCGATGGCATGGGCCGCGAGCGTGAAAGCGCTGCCATCGTCCATTCGATCATCCATCTCGGTCGCGCGCTTGGATTGGGCGTCATAGCAGAGGGTGTGGAAACCGACGCGCAGGTTCAAGCGCTTCGCCTGGCTGGTGCCTCGCATCTGCAAGGCTATTTCTTCTCTCGTCCCGTCGACGCCATTGAAGCACGCGGGATGGCCGAGGCGCGCTTTATCGAGGGCAAGGATGATCCAGGCGACGGCCCCGCTCTGTATCACGCGGGGAACGGGACCAACGGCTGATGGCCGTCCAGTTGTTCGGGCGCCAGCTCCGCACCCCGGAATCACTGGGGGCGAAGCTCCTGGCTATTCTGACCGCGGTGGGGTTGCTCGGGTCGATTGCGATCACGCTGCTGCTCGCTGGCGTCATCACGCCCAGTTTCAATCAGCTTGAAGGTGCCTCGGTCGGCGCGCATGTCGAGCGCACGCGCGCGGCGCTCGCTGAATATATCTCAAAGGTCGAAACAGCCGTTCGCGATTATGGCGATTGGAATTCGAGCTATGATTATATGGGCCAGCCCAACCGCAAGTTCGAGCAGGAGAGTTTCTCGACGCTTGCGATGTCCAACCTCGACGTCAACGGTATGGCCTATATCGGCAATGACGGGCACATCGTCATCGCCCGCTGGCTCGATCTGGGGACGCAAGCCGATCAGCCGGTGATGCGCCGTCAGCTGATCGACGCGATCGGAAAGATCGATTTTGCCAAGGCGCTGGACGGACGCAGTTCCGCCGCTTTCTACACCCGCCTTGGCCCCATCGTCGCGGCCGTCGGTGTCGCGCAGGTGCGTCGCAGCGACGGAACAGGCACGCCACGTGGTTATGTAATGATGGTGCGGCAGTTCACCTCGCAACAGCTGTCGACCTTGCTGCAGCTAAAGGCAAAGCTCGACCTGACCAACCTGGCCAATCGTGAAACGATCACACCGGGGCGCGCCAATATGACGATCGCGGTACCAATTCTGGGTGCCGACCAGCACGCTGTCGGGAATGTCAGCTTTGATGTGCCGCGCGATGTCTCCATTCTCGGCCAGCGCATGTTGTTGCTTGCGATTGCCGGATCGACCGTGCTGCTGATCGTGTTGCTGATGGTGCTACGGCGAATGATTGCACGGCTAGTTCTGCGTCCGCTTCACCGGGTCGAGCGACACATGCAGGTGGTCACCGCATCGGGCGCGCTTGGCCTGCTCGATGAGGAGGACCGGCGCGACGAGATCGGGTCGCTCGGGCGCAGTTTCAATTCAATGCTGAGTCAGCTCAAGGATTTGCGCGAACAACTTGAAGTGCAGAGCTTTGCGCTTGGCCGCAGCGAAAGTGCCGTGGCGGTCATGCACAATGTCCGCAATGCACTGAACCCGATCAGCACGATCCTGTCGCGCGGCATGGCTGAGGAACCGCCGACGGAACGCGCCACGCTTGACCGGGCAATCGGCGAGCTTGCCCGTGAGGACATTCCTCCTGTGCGCCGGCAGAAACTCGCCGCGTTTGTCGCCGCCGCCATTGAAGCCGAAGCTGCCGAACGTGCGGAGCGCCGTCGCCAGTTGCAGCACGGGCGTGAAGCGATGCAACATGTGCTTGAAATCATCGGCACGCAGCAGGCCCAGGCGCATGAACGCCCGCCACTCGATTTGTGCGACGTGACCGCCATCATCGCACAGAACGCTACGATTGCGCGCTATTCGAGCGATTTGTCGATCGCATTCTCGTTTCCCGCCAAGCCGTGGCCGGTCATGGCCAACCGCTTGATCCTGAGCCAGGTGATCGGCAATTTGTTCGGCAACGCGGCCGAAGCGATCGCCGCCAAGGGTACCAACAGCGGCGTCATCAAGGTTACGGTCGAGGAAATCGGCGACAAAATTCGCGTCGCGATCCAGGACGATGGCGAGGGTTTCTCCGCAGATGCCACAGCGACGTTGTTTCAGCGCGGTTTCTCAACGCGTGAGCACAAGTCCGGCGGGCTTGGCCTGCATTGGTGCGCCAATTCGATGAATGCGATGGAAGGATCGCTTGCGCTGGAAAGCCAGGGGCGCGGGCATGGCGCCATTGCCATACTCACGCTGAAAGCCGGACCGAGCGAAGCCTTTGCTGCAACAATCGCTGCTTGATCGTCAGCCCGCGCTGATCCGCACCTCTGGCGGCAGTTCGCCGCCCGTCACTTCGTCGCGTCGCCGCAGATAGGGCGCGACAAGGTTGCGCGCGCGGAACCACTCCTGCCGCTCCGGGCTCAGCGTCTCAAAATTGCCGATCACGCGGCGGCAGTCGTCACTGCGGCATTGGCAGATCATGTGCCAGTTGCTCTGTGTCAGCGTCGTCGAATAATCCCACGTGATCTCGTCGCCTGGCACAATTGGCTTGATCGCCACAAGCTGCACGCCCTCATCGGTAAAGCGCAGGCCGGCATTGGGCGCGCAACTGTGGTTGATGAGATCATCGATCCGCCCCGACGGCCCCATATAATGTTCAGGCGTTACCTGGACGAACCGATCGCCGCCGCCGCGCATCAGGCTGGGCACCTGATCGGCTCGAAAGCGGCGTCCGGTGAACTTTACGATATGGTCGCCCTCGGCAAAATCGACGGCAGCGAACACTGCCTTGCCCAGATGATTTTCGCCCACCGAGAACAGGTTGGCAGCGGGCAGATATTTGTCGAGGATGTAGAAATTGCCGTTGCGGAACCCCAACGACCGGATCGGATTGATCGTCGCAAGGCCGATCATGAACCATACGCTCGCATGGCATAGCAGTTCGACCAGGATGTAAGCGTAGCTCCCAACCTCTACATCGCCGGTGCGCGTTGCGACAATCAGCGTGGCGAGATCACCCACCGTCCACAGCCCCCAGGCCGGAGACCGTTCGCGCGCGCGATCTTGCTGCACGCTTTCCCAGGTTGGCCAGAAGCTTATCGGCACGGCGGCCACAACCAGCATATGCGCCCAGAAAGCCGAGCTGAACATCGCCCATAGCCCGAGCGACGCCAGGCAGGCGGCCATGCAGATGGTCTCGCTGCGGGTCGGCGCGCTCCAGGCTGAGCGCTGCCAGATTCCAATAGTAACGACGATGCAGGCGCCGGCTGAAATGAGGAAGACGATGCTTTGGGCAGCACCCGGGTTTACAGCGGCATAGGTGCTCGCCTCGACCAGAACAGCAGCACTCCAGATCAGCCAGGACGCTCGATTGGGCTGGACGAGTTCACGCTTCAGGCCCGTCAGATAAACGGCATACCCTGCGAAATTGGCCAGAACGGCGAGCAGAAACCAGGGCGCGATCAACATGTCCGTTACCGTTATGGTTAACGCATCATGTATAGTGCAGAGGGACTCGCGTCTATAAAAACCTAGGAGTCAGCACGAGTCGCGCCTGATTCCACCGCCTATTGTGGTGCTCGAGTCACACCGCCACAGCATCTTGCGCAAGGGCAGCGCGGCAAAGCGAGAATATGGTCGGGAAGAGAGGATTCGAACCTCCGGCCCCTGCCTCCCGAAGGCAGTGCTCTACCAGGCTGAGCTACTCCCCGACGGAGTTCGGCGCATGCTCCCGGCCGGCCGAATAAGCTTGGAAGCGGGCCCTATACCGATGGCTTTGCGCGCGCGCAAGCGCCCTGCGGCCCCTTCATCCCGGTGCCTTCCCGCCACGCCATTTGGTCCACAAATGTCGCGCCAGCATCAATGGCGGCATGCGCAGCCAATGCGATCGGACATAGAATGCCAGCCGGGTCGTGGGCCGCACTGCCCTGCCCCAGCCGTCGCGCGCGGTCAGCCGGCGGAGATACAAGGGATCGGCGATATAGGGCTTGTCCCACGCACCGGGAATGTCCGTGTGATAGAGCGCCTTGGCCAGCCGCGCGGCGCGCTCGACCTGCTTGGTCAGTCCGTGCAGCGCCGCTCGCTCGGCCACCCCCTCGGTGCCACATTCGGTGATCAGGCAATGCACATCCCACAGATTACGCATCCCGCCAGCCAAATCGCCATCAGCGAACAGATGGGCGGCTGCGTGGACAAGCATATCGGCGCGCGATGGCACCAGCAGGCCATTGGCCAACATCTGACCGTCCGCCAGCATCGCCTCTGGCACTGGCGTGATGCGCGCGGTCAATGGCAGGATCGTATGATGCACATCAATCATCCGGTCACGCTCGCGATGGATAAGCGGCGGTAACTCGTGCATCCAACGGCGATAATAGGCGTCGTCATAGGGATCGGGCTTCACCCATTCCCAGCCAGCTGCAATCAGCGCGACCTCCACCGCATCAAGCGCCTCGCGCGGCACCAGAATGTCGAGATCGCCGATCGACCGCCCCTGCCCCGCTGCCAACCCCGCCGCAACGAAGGCAGTACCCTTTAGCAGCATTACCGGGCAGCGGACTGCGGCCAGCGCGCGGCGCGCCATCTCCGCTTCCCACAAGGCGGCAACGCGGCCCTGCTCATGTGACGCACGCGCGCTGGCCAATATCCCGGCCGCCGCGTCGGGCATCGGCAATCCAGCAAGTCGGTGGGCGAGCGTGCCGATCAATTGTTCGGCCCGCGCCATCGTCAGCAACGCCGTCCAACCGCGCCCGTCAAGCGCTGCGACCGTCGCTGGGTCGCGCAACGCATCGGCGAGCAGCCAGGCATCGGCCTTCACAGCGCGCGCCATAGTGCATCGATCTGCTCGACCGCCGCTTGCATATCGGGGAAATCAACGGCGTGCGCGGGCACGGCCTGCACCAGCCCGGTCAATGCATCGAACCCTCGCTCCCCCAGCGCGACATAATTGGTCGATGCCTGGGTAAGGCGCACGAAAACCTCCGCCCTGCCAACGCTGCGCATTGCCGCTGCGGGGCCGAATTGCGGGAACAGCAGCAGAGCGGGTATCGCCGGTTTGTCCATGTCGCGGATCGCCAGGGCATCGGGCACCAAGTGACGAATATCGCCCTTCGGCGTGCCCGCCAGAACCGGCCCAAAGCGTGCCGCCGGCATCGCAGCTTCGACCACGTCGATAGCCGCATTTTTTAGCGACACCAGTCGGGGAAAGGCGTGGATCAGGCCGGTTGCCGGATCGACCAGCGCAAACTCGTCCCCCATCAGCCGCCAGCCGCGTGGACCTAGCAAGGCCGCCAGCGTTGACTTTCCCGCGCCCGATTCGCCCGTCATGATCATCGCGCGTCCATCACGCTCGACCACCGATGCATGGAGCAGCAAATAGCGCCGCTGACCAAGCGCCATCTGCAGGTTCATCGCCATCTCTGCGGCGAGCAGCCCCTGCGCGAGGGGCAAGGGCGCCGCTTCCGGCAGCACAAAATCGCCGCCGATCATCACGGCTGGCCGAATGAACCGGCGCCAGGGCCGGGCCGCGAACAAGCGGACCGTGAAATCAGGAATACTATCCTCTGCGCCCGGATAGTCACGATAGAGCGATTGGAGGGCGGCAATCGGCGCGGCCCAGTCGGATCCGATGCGGAAGCCAACCGGCCCGATCCGCATCTGGTGCTCATGCCTCATCTGCGCTCGACCAGACCTGAGTCGACAAGCTCCTCAAGCCGCACTTTCAGAGCATCTTGATCGGCATCTGCAAGATCGAATTCGTCACCCAGCCGCCCTAGCAGGGCAGGCAAGGTCAGCGGCTCGCCCGCCAGCGCATCGATAATTTCGGGCGCCGGCGGTGCCAGCAGATGGGTGATGCCAGATGCGCGGTGATAAACGAGCGTCAGCGCCTCCAGCGGCACCACGCGCAGCGCAGATGCGGGCATGGATCGATAAAGTGGCTCGGGCACGGCCCTCAGCCGCGCGGCATCTGCAGCGATGCGAAGCAGGTAAAGCCGCTCGTGCCCGACTGAAGGCGCCGAATATACTGCAGATAGGCACGTGTCTGATCGCTATCGCTGCCCGGCAGGCGCCCACCGGCCATGGCCTTGCGCACATCTTCTCCCTTGAAGGGCACCCGCGCCGGGGGGAAAGCTCCAACCGTACCTGGCGGCACCAAGGTACCATCGGCCGCGATATAATTGCCGCTGCGGGCGGGGTCCGGCACAGGGATTTGGCAGGTCAGGACCGATGCGGTCGTTTGCGCCAGCGCCGGGCGGATCGACACGATCGCTGTTGCGCCAACTGCGCCCAGCATCAACGCCCGCCGCCGCGTCGGCTGGTCGCCCGGCTGCGGCGCTGGTGTTGGGGTCTCATTGTCGGTCATTGCCGTTCCATCCTGCTGCCGGAGCCCTTTCATAATCGTAAATCGAGCGCAAGGCGTGCCGGCAGCGCTCGCAGCCCGGCAATGTCTGCGCTAGGGTGGTGCCATGCTAGATCCTTTCGGCCTGCGCACCCTGATCGCCATCGCCCTCATCGTCGTCGGCGCTGCGGCGATTGCCCTGATCCAGCAGGATTTCCAGGGGGGGTTGATCGTACTGGTCGGGGGCATCGCGGCGGTGCTTATTGCCGCTGGCACGGGCGAGGCAGCGGCCGATCTTGGCCCCACCCCGCCGATTGCTGCCGAGCAGCCACGCGCCATTAATATCGACGAGTTGATGGAGGCCATCGTCGAGCCCGTATTGATTGTGGCAGAAGGCCGCGTCGCGCATGCCAATGGCCCCGCGCGACAATTATTGGGCGGGCACATCATTGGCGAAGACGTCCGCCTTGCCATCCGCCACCCTGCCGCTGCCGAGCGGTTGACCAATAACCGCGGCGCGCAATCTGGACCGATCAATCTGGTCGGCCTCGGCACGCTCGACCAACGCTGGGAAATGCGCGTCACGGCCATGTCGGATGGCCGCCGCGTGGTGCATCTGATCGATCAGACCGGCAGCTATGCCGCAGAACGGATGCGAGTCGATTTCGTCGCCAACGCCAGCCACGAGTTGCGCACGCCGCTCGCCTCGATCCTCGGCTTCGTTGAAACGCTGAGCGATGAAAAGGCAGGCGGCGATGCCGCTGTACGCGGACGGTTCCTGAAGGTGATGTTCGATGAAGCGCGGCGCATGCAGCGTCTGGTCGAGGACCTTATTTCACTCAGCCGAATCGAGGCGGAAAAATATCGCATGCCCGCCCGCGCGGTCGATCTCAGGGCGCTGGTGGATGAAGTTCATGCCGAGCTGGCCGATTCGCACGACAAGCGTGGAGCTGATCTGGTGAGCGATATCGAGGCTGACGTTCCCTCTGTGGTGGGGGATCGCGCCCAATTATCGCAAGTGCTGCACAATCTGATCGGCAATGCGATGAAATATGGCAGGCCCGGCACGCCCGTCGTCACCCGGTTGTGGAAAGACCAGACCGGCATGGTCCGTATCAGCGTAACCGACGAAGGCGAAGGCATTGCGCCTGAGCACCTGCCCCGGCTGACCGAGCGTTTCTACCGAGTCGATGCTGGTCGCAGCCGATCGCTCGGTGGGACGGGCCTTGGCCTTGCGATCGTCAAACACATCATCGAACGGCATCGTGGCCGACTTGATATCTCCAGCCTTGTCGGCAAAGGCACCACGGCATCGATCCTGCTGCCAGGCGTTGCGCCCTCATCTGCCTCATCTGCAGCGCCATTGGAGGCGCTGTCATCAAACGGTAACCTCACTGTCACAGAGGCAAGCCCATCGGGGTGATAGCGGCCTCGCGGGGACCATCCTGCAGGGAGAATTTTGATGCGACGTCATCTCGCGCTTCTGGCGATCACGATGCTTACGCTCTCGGCTTGCAACGATCAGGCAAATGGCGGGGGTGCGGGCTCGCGCGACCAGATCAAGGCTGTTGGGTCATCGACCGTCTATCCGTTTACGACGCTGGTCGCCGAGCAGTTCGTCAACAAGAACCCGGGCATGAAAGCGCCGGTGATCGAATCGACGGGTACGGGCGCGGGGATGAAGCTGTTTTGTGCCGGCGTCGGCGCGCAGCATCCCGACATCGTCGACGCTTCGCGCCGCATGAAGCTCTCCGAATTCAAGACCTGCGGCGAGAATGGCGTTGACCGGATCATGGAAATTCAGGTCGGTATCGATGGCATCGCCTTTGCGGA
>JBBQHG010000042.1:0-15518 GCA_038323755.1 Sphingomonadales bacterium | reverse complement strand
AATGCTTGCCGTTCATGCGGTGACCGAGATCGTGGCGTTCGGTCCGATCGGGCAAACGCTGTATCAGACGGTGACGGCCGGCACGCCGGGCGCAGCGATTGCGCCGCTCGCCTTTCCGCCGTCGCCACTGGGTTGATCCTGCGCGCAACCGGGGCCATGTGAACCGGGGGCGACGCGGAGAGCAAGTACATGGACGCACGTGGTGGTATTGGTGGCAACCCGACAGGGACCGACCTGCGCGATGAGATCGATCGGCTGCGCAAGGAGCGGAACGCAGTCATCCTGGCGCATTATTACCAGCGCCCGGAAATTCAGGACATCGCCGATTTCGTTGGTGACAGCCTGGATCTAAGCCGCAAGGCTGCGGCGACCGATGCCGATGTGATCGCTTTTTGCGGCGTGAAGTTCATGGCCGATACCGCCAAGATCCTGTCACCCGACAAGATCGTGGTGCTGCCGGACCTGCGCGCCGGGTGCAGCCTGGAAGACAGCTGCCCGCCCGACAAGTTCGCCGCCTTCCGCGCCGCGCACCCGGACCATATCGCGTTGACCTATATCAATTGCTCAACCGAGGTGAAGGCGCTCTCCGATGTGATCGTCACGTCGTCTTCGGCGGAAAAAATCCTCAGCCAAATCCCGGAAAGCCAGAAGATCATCTTCGGCCCAGACAAGCATCTCGGCGGGTACCTGTCGCGCAAGACCGGGCGAGACATGCTGCTGTGGCCGGGTGTGTGCATCGTGCATGAGGCATTCAGTGAGACAGAACTGCTCAAGCTGAAGGCCAAGCACCCCGGCGCGCCGGTTGCGGCGCATCCGGAATGTCCGCCCTATATCCTCGATCACGCCGATTATGTCGGCTCGACCAGCGGCATATTGGATTTTGCCAAGACAATGCCCGGTGACACGCTGATCGTCGCGACTGAGCCGCATATCATCCACCAGATGGTGAAGGCGGTGCCGCACAAGACCTTCATCGGTGCGCCGGGTGCAGATGGCAACTGCAACTGCAACATCTGCCCGTACATGGCGATGAATACGATGGAGAAGCTATATATCGCGCTGCGCGATCTGGATCCGCGCATCGAGATCGAGGAAGGGCTGCGGCTGCGCGCCAAGAAGTCGCTCGATGCGATGCTCGCGATGGCCGGCGGGACGGTGGGGCAGGGCGATCTGGGCTTTGTGACGTTCAACGCGGATAAGCAGTAAAATTAATCGCCGCGGTTGATGGCGGCCGATTGATACTGTGTATCCGCAGGCGTATGGGCCGCGCGGGGGCGCTCTTGGGCGCGGGATTTCTGACGGCATGGCCAATCCGGTATTCTTCGATCCAACGGGTAACCGTCGGCGCTGGACGGGGCGTGGGTTTTTCACCGCCCTGTTCGTTCTCATTCTGACGATTGTGGTTTTTGCGCTGACGCTGCTCGACGTGCCGAGCCAGGGCGATCTGCCGCTGGCATTCGAGCGACCACAGGCAGCACCGTTGAAAACGCAGATATCCCGTCTGCGCCACCGGATTGGACGCAATGCCCAGGCGATCGCCTCCTGGCTGCCCCACAGCACGAATATCCGGCCGCTAAGCGCCAATACCCTGGCCTTTTACGTGCCATGGGATTCGAGCAGCGCCGAGTCACTTGCGGCGCATATCGGGCAAATCGATACCCTGGTGCCCTCTGTGCTCGAGGTCACCGGGCCTGAACACGCGCTGCGCCAGGTGCGCGATGTGCGACTGGCCCGCATCCTCTCCGCCGCACCGCGCCGGCCTGCTGTGATGCCGATGGTGCAAAACGCCAAAGACGGGGTGTGGGACGCCGATGGCGCGGTGCGGTTGTTTGGTGATGCGGCGGCGCGAAAGGCGCTGGTCGCCGGGCTGGTCGCGGCGGTAGGGCGCGACCATGATGCCGGGATTGTCTTTGATTTCGAAACCCTACCCGCTGCGTCGCTGCCGGGCTATCGATCGCTAATCCGGCAGGCCAATATCGCGCTCAATCCGCTCGGGGCGCGGGTGATCGTGACGGTGCCGGCGGGTGATGCCGACTGGTCGCCGCGCGCCTTCACTGCGGTTGCCGACCAGATCATGCTGATGAACTACGATCTCCATTGGCAGGGCGGCGAAAGCGGGCCGATTGCACCCCAGCCCTGGTTCGTCGATCAGCTGCGCCAGACCATCAAGGCGGCGGGGCGCGACAAGGTGATCCTGGCAATCGGCAGCTACGGCTATGACTGGCATGACGGCACCGCCGACGCGCTGACCATCGAGGAAGCCTGGCTCGCAGCGCATGATAGCGGCAACCGGATTCAGTTCGACCCCGCCAGTGGCAATGCCGGCTTTGCGTATAGCGAAGAGGGGCATCAGCACGCGGTATGGATGCTCGACGCGGCATCGTCTTGGAACCAGCTGCGGGCGGCGCGGGCGCTTGGCGTTAGTAACGTGGCCCTGTGGCGGTTGGGGAGCGAGGATCCCGGGGTGTGGTCCGCGCTCGCCGGGTTTCGCAGCAACCGCCTGCCCGATTTGCGCAGGATCGAGCAGGTCTCGAACGCTGATGTCGAGGGCAATGGCGAAATTCTGCGCGTGACGGCAACCCCGTCGCCTGGGCGCCGGACCGTGACTTTCGACCGGCAGGCGCTGATCCGGTCGGAGCAATATGATCAGCTGCCGACCCCCTATGTCGTCAATCGCACGGGCGCCAAGCCGGGGCTGGTGGCGCTGACCTTCGACGATGGCCCCGATCCCGAGTGGACGCCGCCTATTCTGTCAATCCTCGAGCAGGCGCATGTGCCGGCAACGTTTTTCGTAATCGGTGAAAATGCGCTGGCGCATCCCGGCCTGCTGCAGCGGATCGTGGCCGGTGGATCGGAACTGGGCAACCACACCTACACCCACCCCAATCTGGCGCTCGCTTCCGGCGAAGTGACAAAGCTTGAGCTCAATGCGACGCAGCGGCTGATTGAAGCCTATACCGGGCGGTCTACGCGCCTGTTCCGCGCGCCCTATTTTGGCGATGCCGAGCCGACAACGGCGGACGAATTACTGCCCGCCCTGGTCGCGCAGCAGCAAGGCTATACCGTGGTTGGCCTGCATGCGGACCCTGGCGACTGGAAACGGCCGGGTGTCGATGAAATCGTCCGACGCACGATCGATTCGGTGACGGCCGGATCGCCGGACAGTTCGCGCAATATTGTGCTGCTGCATGACGGCGGTGGTAATCGCGCGGAGACGGTCGCTGCTCTGCCGCGCATCATCAGCGAACTGAAGGCGCGGGGCTATCGCTTCGTGCCGGTATCGACGCTGGCGAACCTGTCCGAGGAGGCGGTGATGCCGCGGGTGACGGGCCCGGACCTGGCGGCCGTACGTGCCGATGTCGGCGTGTTCCTTATCCTCGCCGCGCTGGCATGGGCGTTCAATTGGATGTTCTTCGTGGCAATTGCGCTGGGGATGGCGCGCGCGATCATCATCGCGGTGCTGGCAGTGACCAGCAAACCATCGGTGCCGCTCGATGATGCGTATCATCCGCCGGTGTCGGTCATCATCCCGGCTTTCAACGAAGCGCGCGTGATCGAGCAGTCGGTGCGCCGAGTGCTGGCGAGCGACTATGACGATCTGCAGTTGATCGTCGTCGATGATGGATCAACCGATGGCACCAGTGATGTCGTGCGGGCCGCCTTTGGTGATGATCCGCGTGTCACGCTGCTGACGCTGGTGAATGGCGGCAAGGCGGCGGCGCTCAACCGCGCGCTCCAACTGGCGCGAGCCGAGGTGGTGATCGCGCTCGATGCCGATACCCAGTTTGAACCGACGACGATTGCCCGGCTGGCGCGCTGGTTTGCCGATCCGGCGATCGGTGCTGTCGCCGGCAATGCCAAGGTCGGCAACCGGGTGAACCTGGTCACCCGCTGGCAGGGCGTTGAATATGTCACCGCGCAGAATCTCGAGCGCCGCGCGCTGGCGCGGTTCGATGCCATCACGGTCGTGCCGGGCGCAGTGGGCGCGTGGCGGCGATCCGCGCTCGATGCGGTCGGCGGTTATCCAGAGGATACGCTGGCGGAGGATCAGGATCTGACGATCGCGATCCAGCGCGCGGGCTGGCGGGTCGATTATGATGCCGATGCCATCGCCTGGACCGAGGCACCGCAAAGCTTTCGCGCGCTCGCCAAGCAACGCTATCGCTGGGCGTTCGGCACGCTGCAGTGCCTGTGGAAGCACCGCGCGATCCTGCGCTCTGGCCGCCCGCGCGGGTTGGCCCTGCTCGGCTTGCCGCAGGCGTGGCTGTTTCAGATCGGCTTTGCTGCAATTTCGCCGTTCATCGATCTGGCGCTGGTCGTATCGATCGTCTCAACGACGGTGCGCGTCCAGCAGCATGGCTGGGCGCAGACGCAGACCGATGTGCTGGCGATGGCGTTTTACTGGATCACGTTCACTGCGGTCGACGTTGCGTGCGGCTGGGTCGCGTATCGGCTGGACGGGCGCGAGCGGCGCTACCCGGCGCTGCTGCTGGTGGCGCAGCGCTTCATCTACCGGCAGATCATGTACTGGGTCGTCATTCGGGCGATCAGCGCCGCACTGGGTGGCTGGTGGGTCGGCTGGGGCAAGCTCGAGCGTACGGGCCGGGTCGACACGCAAGGTGGCGCGCTGACGGCATAGCGGTCAATCGAACGCCGCGTGCTGGGGCTCGCCCTTTGCGGGTGGTTTGGACGGGCGCTTGAGCAAAAACACCAGCGGCAGCGCGATCGCGGTCAGGAACATCATCAGCCGGAAATCGTCAAGATAAGCGATCATCGCCGCCTGGCGGTTCACCTCTGCGTTCATGATCGCCATCAGGGTCTGCCCGGTGCTGCCAAGAATCGAGCTTTGGCTCGGGTCGATCGAGCTCATGCTGTAGGCCGTCACGTGCGCGCCCAGCTCCTGGTGCGAGGCCTGGATGTTATAGCCGAGCAACGCCGTCACCATCGAAATGCCAACCGAGGCGCCGATGTTGCGGAACAGGTTCATCAGGCTGGCCGCCTCGGTGCGGTACTGCGGTGGCAGGGTGGCAAAGGCGGTGATGTTGAGCGGGATGAAGATCAGCCCAAGGCCAATCCCCTGAATGAAACCGGTGATGATGAAGGGCGCCTGTCCCATCACCAGCGTCCACTGCGTCATGTCCCATAAGGTCCAGGCCGCGATGGCCAGACCTGATCCGATCAAGAGCCGGGTGTCGTAACCACGCTGGACCATCTGTCCCGCAAACGCCATGCTGATCACGATGCCAATGCCGCGTGGCATCAGCAGAATGCCGGTGTCGAGCACGGGGAAGCCGAACAGTGTCTGCAGCATCGGCGGCAGCAGCGCCATCGTCGCCATCATGATGACGCCAACCACGATCATGAAGCCAAGTCCGGTCACCAAATTGCGGTTGCGCAGCAGGTCGCGGTCGAACATCGGCTGGTCGGCCGTCGCCATGTGGATCGCGAACATGACGGCAGCGCCCAGCGCGACCATGCCCTCGATCGTTACTTCCCATGATTGGAACCAGTCGTTCGATTGACCCCGATCGCACATCACCTGAAACGCCGCGATGGCGATGGCGAGCAGCGAGAAGCCGAAAATATCGAATTTGCGGGCATTGAGCGGTCGGCTCGGGAGCAGCGCCCACAGAATCGCGAAACAACCCACGCCCACCGGGACATTAACGTAAAATACCCAGCGCCAATCGAAATTGTCGGTCAGATAGCCGCCAATCACAGGCCCGAGCACGGGCCCGACCATGATGCCCATGCCCCACACCGCCATTGCACCGGCCTGTCGCGACGGCTTGTTGATGTCCATCATCACCGTCTGGCTCAGCGGGTTCATGAAAGCCGCGGCAATGCCCTGCAAGATGCGGAAGCCCACCATCTGCGGCAGGTTCTGCGCAAGGCCACAGAGCATGGAGGCAGCGACGAAGCCGACGACCGCGGCGAGGAACAGGTTGCGCGACCCGATCCGGTCTGAAAGCCAGCCGGTAATCGGGATCGCCACGGCGGATGCCACGATATAGCTGGTCAGCACCCAGGTGATCGTGTCCGCCGTTGCGCCAAGCGCGGCCTGCATGTGCGGCAGCGCCACATTGGCAATCGTAGAATCCAGAATCTGCATCACGGTAGCCGCCATCACGCCAATCGTCAGCAGCGCACGGTTGCTTGTTTGCAGCGCCGGGACATCATCGGGCGCTGCGGCAGCGACGGCGGGTGAACCGGCGCCGCGTGGGGGGCTAGCGCTTGCCATGATCGCGCAGATCGACCGTGACTTTGGCGCTGAGCCCGGCGATCAACTGGCGCGGGCTGGTCTCGTCCAGCGCGATACGCACTGGTACGCGCTGCGTGACTTTGACCCAGTTGCCGGTCGCATTTTGAGCAGGCAGCACGGAAAACTCGGATCCGGTGCCGGCCCCGATCGACTGGACATGCCCCTTCAGCTTCAATCCGCTATAGGCGTCAAAGCTGACCGTCGCGGGTTGGCCAACGCGCATCTGGTTGAGATCGGTTTCCTTGAAATTGGCCTCGATCCAGGCACGTTGGCTGGCGACAATGCTGACAGCGGGCAGGCCGGAGAGCATCATCTGGCCGACCTGCAACCTATCCGCCTGACTGATCGTGCCGCTGGTCGGCGCATAGGCCGCCGTGCGCGACAGATCGAGTTGTGCCTTTTCGCGCTGTACCTTGGCAGCCGCGATCGCCGGGCTTTCGCCCGGTACGGCAGCACCCGTTGCAAGCTTGGCGCGCGCTTCATCGGCATCGGCCTGCGCATTGGAGAGCTTTGCGCGGGCCTGTTCTACGGCATGCTCGGCCTGTTGCAGGCGCGCGCGCGTCGTGAAGCCCTGCTTCATCAATGCAGACTGGCGAGCATAGTCCTCTTGAGCTGACGCGATCTGGTCGCGCGCGGCCTGAATGTCTGCGCTGGTGCCGCGATAGCTCGATTGAAGCGTGCCAACATTGACCTGCGCCGCCGCAATCGCCGCGTTCGCCTGTTCGACAGCAATCCGATAGGGGGCAGGATCGATACGGAACAGGAGATCACCGGCCTTGACCGGCTGGTTCTCCTTTACCGCCACCTCGACGATGCGGCCGGCGACATCTGCCGAAACCGATACCTTGTCCTGCTGGACATAGGCGTTGTCGGTCGACGCGAACCGGCCCGAGGCCAGCCAGAAATAGCCAAGGATCAACGCAATAACGACCGGCACCGCAATCAATGCCGCCGGACGGCGCCATTTGCGTTTGGGTGCAGGCGATGTCGCGCTGGCCGCGGCGGCTGCGGTGAAATTCTGAGCGGGGTCGGCCTCAGCCATGTCTTGCCTCATTGGGTTCGTCATTCTCCGCCAGATTGGTGCGGAGGTGATTGAGCGTGTCGATAAATCGCGTCTGTTCGGCGGGTTCGATCCCGTTGAGCACTTGCTCGAACAGGCCGTCTGCAATCGTGCGCAGCTGCTGGATGAGCGGTCGCGCCCGATCTGTCAGGAATATTTGCCAGGCACGGCGATCCCCCGGATCGCGGCGACGCTCGACATGGCCAGCCTCTTCAAGCCGATCCACCATGCGGCAGAGCGAAATAGGCTCAACCTCAAGCAATTCCGCCAATTTTCCCTGGTTAATACCTTCGTTTCGGTTGAGCACGGTCAACGTGCGCCACTGAGCGCGAGTAACGCCGATAACGCGCGCGCGCTCATCAAAGCGGCGCCGCATCAGGCGCGACACATCGCTGATCAGGAAGCCGATATTGTCCGTCATAGGGCAGCATATAGTAAGCATCCTTATTACAAGCAAGCTGTGGTTGCGGCGAGGCCTATCGGCCATCACAAATGGGGGGCGGCGCCTTTCGAGTGCTCGCCCGATGCGGTTGAACGCAAACCATCCTTTTCCGTTGCCCAATCCCCAGGCATCCGCTTTTTGAGCCTTGGACGAGGAACAATTGGCCGATTGGTCGGTTGTTCTGCTCTTGGGTCTGTGCACCCTTGGCCGTGTGGGATGGGGACGATCGGCTGTTGCGGACGTGACGACCAAATTTGCTCAGTTGCTCAGCGCTGGTGGTGAAGCCGCCCAGCTGACCTTTTCATATGACTGGGCATCCACCTCATTAGGACCGATCGACGGCTGGCCGCAGCATCTGCGGACTGCGGTTGGCTTGGTTTTGCATTCGCCCGTGCCGATGGTCCTGCTCTGGGGCACGGAAGGGCATATGATCTATAATGACGGCTACTCGGTCATCGCGGGTCATCGTCATCCCACAGTGTTCGGATGCAAGGTGCGTGACGCTTGGCCCGAGGTCGCCGATTTCAACGATAATGTCATGCGCCTGGTCATGGGCGGCGCGACGCTGGCCTATCGCGATCAGGAATTGACGCTTCTTCGCAACGGGGTGCCCGAACAGGTTTGGCTCAACCTGGATTATTCGCCGGTGATCGATGATCAAGGCATCCCGCGCGGCGTTATCGCGATTGTGGGGGAGACGACCTCGAGGGTGGCCGCGCTTGCCGCGCTCGAACAGAGCGAAGAGCAGTTCCGCGTTTTTGCGCAGGCGATGGCCAATCAGGTTTGGGCGGCGCATGCGAATGGCGACCTCTATTGGTATAATGATCAGGTCTATCGCTACACCGGCGCAGCGGTTGGCGCGCTGGATGGCCCGACCGCATGGGGCGGCTTGATCCACCCTGATGACGTAGACCGAGCGACCGAGCGATGGGCCGATGCGCTGACGCGGGGCGTAGATTATGAAACGGAATTCCGCGTGCGGCGGCACGATGGCGTCTACCGCTGGTTCCTCGCGCGGGCGCAGCCGGTGCGCGATGCGGCCGGCGTGACCACGGGCTGGGTGGGCACCAACACCGATATCAACGACCTTCGCGAAACCGAGAACGCGCTGCGCATCGCCAACGAAACGCTGGAGGAGCAGGTTGCTGCGCGCACCGCCGAGTTGCAGGCGAAGGAAGCGCGGTTGCGGGCGGTGTTCGAGACGAGCTTTGGCTTTCAGGGGTTGCTTGATCCCGCCGGGAAGCTGCTCGATGCCAATGCGACCTCGCTGCAGGCGATTGGGTGCGGGCTGGATGATGTTGTGGGCCGGGCATTTTGGGAGACACCCTGGTTTACAGGCACGCCGGGTATGCCGGAAATGATTATCGAAATAATTCAACGAGTTAATGCCGGAGAGGTGGTCCGCGAGGCATTGTTCGTGAATTTGCCTGTGGGCGGCTGGCGCTGGTTTGATTTCGTGATGCGGCCCATTTTTGCAGCGGATGGCGCGGTGATGGCGATCGTACCCGAGGCGATCGAGACGACTGAGCGACGCCATGCCGAAGAAGCGCTGCGGCAAGCGCAGAAGCTGGAGGCCATGGGCCAGTTGACCGGTGGTGTCGCCCATGATTTCAATAACTTGCTGACCCCGATCATCGGCACGCTGGATCTGCTAAAGCGGCGCGAAATCGGCGGCGAGCGCGAGCGACGGCTGATCGAAGGCGGGTTGCAATCGGCGGAGCGCGCCAGGACGCTGGTCCAGCGCCTGCTCGCCTTTGCCCGCCGCCAGCCGCTGCAGCCCCAGCCGGTGGATGTCGTGTCGCTGATCGGCAACATGCAGCAGCTGATTGCGAGCACCTCCGGCCCGCGGATTCGGCTGGAAGTTGCGGTGGCCGATGCACTGCCGGCGGCCACAGCGGAGGTGAATCAGCTTGAAATGGCACTGCTCAACCTGGCGGTGAATGCGCGAGATGCCATGCCCGATGGTGGTACGCTGACGATCGCGGCCGATGTCGTCGAGCTCAACGATTCGCGCGACGACATCAAGCCGGGCCGCTATGTGCGGATTGGCGTGAGCGATACCGGTATCGGCATGGACGAGGCGACCCGCAGCCGCGCGATCGAGCCGTTCTTTTCAACCAAGGGCCTGGGCAAGGGCACCGGGCTGGGCCTGTCGATGGTCCACGGGCTCGCCTCGCAATTGGGCGGCGCGCTGACGATCGACAGCCGTCCAAATCTCGGAACATCGATCAATCTGTTGCTGCCGGCATCGGAGCGCGCGCTGGCAATTGACGACGCGGCGGCGGCGGCGATGCCAACGGTGGGGGCGCATGCATCCGGCAAAGTGTTGCTGGTCGACGACGAGATGATGGTGCGGGCCACGACAGCCGAAATGCTCAGCGAGATGGGCTATGACGTGGTGGAAGCCGATTCCGGCGAAGAGGCAATCGCGTTGTTCGATCTGGATCGGTTTGACCTGGTCGTGACCGATTACATGATGGGCGGGATGAACGGCATGGCGCTGATCAATTTGATCAAGACGCGCTCGCCGGACATGCCGGTGCTCGTCATTTCCGGCTTCGCCGACGCGACCGGCATTGCGCCCGAGATTGCACGTCTGACCAAGCCGTTCCGCAGTGGAGAGCTGGCGGCGATGGTGCAGGAAGTCCGCTCCGGCTGATTTTTCGATTGCCGTAAATGGGGCAGGAACGCCGGGCTACGGTATAACGCCCATTGGATTCCGCGCGGCTCTTGCCTAATGACTAGCACGTGCCATCGATTCATGCCCTTGCGAACCCTGCGCGCTTCCTGAAGCTGGCGCGCCCGCTGACCCCGGCGTTGTTCTGGGCCGGCACCTTGCTGATTGCCATCGGCTGCTGGGCCGGCCTGACGCAGACCCCGGCGGATTATCTGCAGGGCGAGACGGTGCGCATCCTCTACATCCACGTGCCGACGGCCTGGCTGGGGATGGCCGGGTGGAGCGGGATTGCGGTTTCCAGCCTGACCTATCTGATCTGGCGACACCCGCTGGCGATGCTCGCCGCGCGCGCGATGGCGCTGCCGGGGGCGATGTTTGCAGGGCTTTGTCTTGCAACGGGATCGATCTGGGGCCGCCCGACCTGGGGCACCTGGTGGGAATGGGACGGTCGGCTGACATCGATGCTGCTGCTGTTCTTCGTCTATCTGGGCTTTATGGCACTGGCCAAGGCCGATGCCGAGCGCGGCGGCGACGGGCGTATTCCCGCGATCTACGGCGTGGCCGGATCGGTGCTGCTGCCGATCATCCGTTATTCGGTGGTGTGGTGGAACACGCTGCATCAAGGGCAGAGCATTGGCCTGACGAAATCGACGATCGACGCATCGCTGCTGTGGCCTTTGTGGTACACGCTGGCCGGGTTTACCTTGTTCTTTGCGGCCATCGTGCTGATGCGGATGCGGGCGGCGCTGGCAGCGGCAAAGGCCGAGGCGCGGATGAAGCGGATGGCGCAGGCATGAACCCCTGGCCCTTCGTGACCGCCGCTTATGCGATTACGCTGGTTGCCGCAGCCGGCATCGCGCTGGCAAGCTGGCTGGTGATGCGTGCTGCTGAAAAGGGTGGAAAATGAAGGCCAAACATCAACGCCTGACGCTGGGGCTGCTGGCAGTTGCCGCGATTGCCGGCGCCAGTGGCCTGGCGCTTTCCGCGCTGAAGGACCAGGCCGCGTTTTTTTATGCGCCGGGTGACGTGGCCAAGCAGGGCCTGCCGCTGGGGCGCGCCGTGCGGCTGGGCGGCATGGTCGAGGGCGGATCGATCAAGAAACAGGCCGATGGCGTGACCATCGATTTCCGCGTGACTGACGGCAAGGCCAGCGTGCCCGTGACGTTCAGCGGCATTACGCCCGATCTGTTCAAGGAACGATCCGGCGTGGTGGCCGAGGGCGAGTTCCGGCCCGATGGCCGCTTTGTCGCCAGCAACCTGCTCGCCAAGCATGACGAGCGGTACATGCCGCCACAGATGGCCGGCAAGATGGCCGCCAATCTGGAGCCGGGCATGGCGCCGACGGTGAAGGGCATGCCGATGACGGGCATGCCGATGAGCGGGAAAACGACCCAACAATGATTGCTGAAGCGGGGCTCGCCGCACTCTGGATCGCCGCTGCGCTTGCAGCCTTGCAATTCGCGCTCGCCGCGCTGGGTATCGCGCGCGGCGACCCGGAGGTGATGGCGGCTGTCCGCCCGGTCGCGGTGGTGCAGGGCGTGATCGTGCTGGCGACGATGGCCATATTGATCTGGCTGTTCGTGCATTCGGATATGTCGGTGCTGCTGGTTGCCGAGAACAGCCATTCGGCCAAGCCGCTGATTTACAAGATTGCCGGTGCATGGGGAAACCATGAAGGATCGATGCTGCTCTGGGTGACGATTCTGGGGCTGGCGGGCGGTGCTGTTGCGATATTGGAGCGGCGGCTGCAGCAGAATACGCTGGTTGCCACGCTGGGCGCACAGGCGCTGATCGCGCTGGGTTTCTATGCGTTTCTGCTGTTTTCGTCCAATCCGTTTTCTCGGCTGAGCCCGGCGCCGCAGGATGGCAATGGCCTCAACCCGCTGCTGCAGGACCCCGGCCTCGCCTTCCATCCGCCGACGCTGTACATTGGCTATGTCGGCATTTCGGTGGCGTTTTCCTTCGCGGTGGGCGCGATGGTGACGCGCGATGTTGGCCCTGCCTTTGCGCGGGCGATGCGGCCCTGGGTGCTGGGGGCGTGGATTTTCCTGACGCTGGGCATCACCGCTGGTTCTTATTGGGCCTATTATGAGCTTGGCTGGGGCGGCTGGTGGTTCTGGGACCCGGTGGAGAATGCCTCGCTGATGCCGTGGCTCGCCGCGACCGCGCTGCTCCATTCAGTGACGGTGCTGGCGACGCGCGATGGCCTGCGCGCCTGGACGATCATGCTGGCGGTGGTGGCGTTCTCGATGTCGATGATCGGGACGTTTCTGGTGCGATCGGGCATTCTGACGAGTGTGCATGCCTTTGCTGTCGATCCTGAGCGCGGTACCTTCATTCTGGCGCTGCTCGCGATTTACATCGGTGGCGCGCTGGCGCTGTTTGCGCTGCGCGTCGGCACGATCCGTGCGGGCAATACCTTTGAGATGGTGAGCCGGGAGGGCGCGCTGGTGGCAAACAATCTGCTGCTGTCGGTCATTTTGGGCATCGTGCTGATCGGCACGCTTTATCCAATCGTGGCGGCGGGACTCTTTGGCCTGCAGATTTCAATCGGGCCGCCTTTCTTCAACAAGGCGGCGGGGCCGGTGGCGTTGCTGCTGATTGCGATCATGGCGGCAGGGCCGCTGGTGCGCTGGCGCCGCGATGAGGCAGGTGCTGTCGTCTCGCGGATGATTGTGCCGATTGGCGTGACCGCGCTGGCACTTGTCGGGCTGGTGGTGTTCGCAGCCAATGCCGGGGTGCTGCCGATTTTGGGCCTGGGCCTGGCGGTGGGGCTGGCGGTGGCGAGTGTTGCGCCGCTGTGGAAGCGCAACCTGCGCCGGACGCCGCTGTTTACCTATGGCATGGTGCTCGCGCATCTGGGGATTGCGGTGAGCTTGGCGGGCATGGCCTCCGAAACCGCCTTCACCCAGCAGACGCTGGTGGCCGCCTCGGTTGGGGAGCCGCAGCGGGTGGGGCCTTATTCAGTGACGCTGGAGGGGATAACCCCGGTGCTTGGGCCGAACTGGTCGGCGCTGCAGGCGCGGCTGAAGGTGCAACGCGATGGGGGCGAACCCTTTATCCTGACACCGCAATCACGGTTCTTTTCTAATCCCGTGACGGTGACGAGCGAATCCTCGATTGCGACGGTGTTCGACGGGCAGCTTTATACCGTGCTCGGCCAGCCCGATGAGGCGGGTCGCTGGCAGCTGCGGCTGTGGTGGAAGCCGTTCGTGACGCTGATCTGGCTGGGCGGCGCGATGATTGCGATGGGCGGAGCGCTGTCGCTGCTCGGTCGCGTGAGCCGTGACCGCAAAATCTCATTGCGAGAGGCATGGGCATGAGGCGCGGTCTGCTCTGGCTGCCGTTGCTGGTGTTCGCCGCGCTGTTCTTGGTGGCGGGCTATGCGCTGTACAAGCCGGCCGACCGCACGGTGCGATCAGCGATGGTGGGGCGGCAGGTGCCCGATTTTACGCTGGCGCCGATCATCCCGGAAAAGGCGGGGCTGTCATCTGCGGTCTTCACACAGGGCAAGCCGCGATTGCTCAATGTATTTGCGAGCTGGTGCATCCCGTGCGCGGCAGAGGCCGGGCAGCTGGCGCGGCTGAAGGCGATGGGCGTGCCGATCGACGCGGTCGCCATCCGCGACCGGGGCGAGGATATTCGCGGCTTCCTGGCCCGCTATGGTGACCCGTATGAGGCGATCGGCGATGACCCCGAAAGCGCGGTGCAGCTTGCGCTTGGCTCGGCGGGGGTGCCTGAATCCTTCGTCATCGACGGGCAGGGCAAGATTTTGCTGCAGCATGTCGGTGAAATCCGCGAAGAAGATGTGCCGGAGATTCTGGCCGCACTGGGGCGGACGTCATGATCCGCTGGCTGATCGTGCTGCTGCTGGTGCTGGCCGGGCCGGCGCTGGCTGATTCCGCGCTGCCGCCGGCGCGGCTCGCCGATACGCAGCTGCCCGATCCCAAGCAGGAGGCGAAGGCGCAACAGCTGATGCTGACGCTGCGCTGCCTGGTGTGCCAGGGGCAATCGATCGCCGACAGCAATGCCGAAATGGCGGGCGACATGCGCGCGCTGGTGCGGCGGCAGATTGCCGATGGGCGCTCCCCGCTGCAAGTGCGCGACTGGCTGATCGCGCGGTACGGCGATTATGTGACCTATGATCCGCCGCTGAGTGCTGCCACGCTGCCGCTGTGGATTGCGCCGATTGCCTTCATCGCGATCGGCCTTTGGCTGGCGCGCGGCAGTTTCAAGAAAAGGAAGCGCGGCTGATGGGCTGGTTGATGCTCGCGCTGATCGGGGTGGTGACGGTGCTGCTGCTGTGGCGGCTGGGACTGCCCAAGGTCGTTTGGACGACGGCGGGGGCGGCGCTGCTGTTCGGCGCGACCGGCTATGCGCTGCAAGGTACGCCCGGGCTGCCCGCGAGCCCGGCGACACCACAATCGACCAAGCTGGATGTGGCGGCCGATATCGTCGAACTGCGCGGCGCGTTTTTCGGACGCTATACCAGCGATGCGGCTTACCAAACGGCGGCCGATGCCATGATCCGCACCAGCAACCCCGCAAGCGCTGTCAAAGTGACGCTGGGGGGCATCAATCGCAACCCGAAGAGTGCGGCGCTGTGGACCGAGCTGGGCAGCGTGCTGGTAACGCACGATGCCGGCAATGTCTCGCCCGCTGCGTTGTTCGCTTTCCGCCATGCGATGCAGCTCGCGCCGCGCCATCCGGGCCCGCCCTTTTTCCTGGGGCTGGGCTATGCGCAGGCCGGGCAGTTGCAAAATGCGCGGCTGTGGTGGGCGCGCTCGCTGCAATTATCGCCGCCGGGCGCGAGCTATCGCACCGCCATCCAGGAGCGGCTGATGCTGCTCGACCAGTTCATCGCGATGAGCAAAGCGCAAGGGCAGCAGCCGCAGTAAATCGCCTCAGCCGAACGGCTTGTTGAGCGTCACGATCGCGCTGTTGAGCCAGGCGGCGAAGCTGACCCAGAGCAGATAGGGCACGATCAACAGGCTGGCGAATTGCGAGATCGGCCAGAGCAGCACGACGAGCAGCACCAGCGACACCCAGAGGAAACCGACCTCCACCAGCGCCCAAT
>JBBQHG010000041.1:0-15777 GCA_038323755.1 Sphingomonadales bacterium | reverse complement strand
GGTGTTGGTGCTTCTGTCTTTTCGCCGAATTCGTCTGCCATCAGCCAAGCACCAGATTCTGGCTGGCTTTCAGGCCTTCATGGATGATGATAATCATGTAATCGCCCATCGCGGGAAAGGCGATCGCCAGCGCGATGACGCCGACCGCAAGGCTCATCGGCAGGCCAACCGCGAACAGATTGAGCGCGGGTGCCGACCGCGACAGCATGCCGACGACGAGGTTGAGGCACAGCAGCAAGAAGCCGACCGGCAGCGCAAGCAGGAGCCCGGCAGTGAAGGCATAAGCGCCGAACATCGCGATATCGCGCAGCCGCTCGGGCGCGATCCACGCGCCACCCGGCGGCAGCACCTCATAGCTGCGCACCACCATTTCGACGAGCATCAGATGCCCGTTGACCGACAGGAACAGCAACGTGAGCAACGTCATCATGAACTGGCCGAGTGCGGTGGACGAGCGGCCGTTCTGCGGATCGATGGCAGCGGCAAAGCCGATCCCCATCGAGGTGCCGATCAGTTCGCCCGCCACAAGCGGCGCGGCAAACGCAATTTGCAGCACAAAGCCAATGGCCAGCCCCACCAGCGCCTCGGCCAGCACGGCGAGGATGGTGGAGGCAGCAAAAATCTGTTCGGGTGCCGCCACCGGATGCGCGCCCAACACAAGGATACCGACCGCACCAGCCAGCGCGACCCGTACCTGCAACGGCACCGAGATCGCACCGAAAACAGGCGCAGCGATGAAGGTGGCGCTGACGCGGATCATCACAAAGAGCAGCGACCAGAGCTGCGGCTCGATCGAGAGGCCGAAGCCGAGCATATTGGCTATTTCACCAGATCGGGAATGCGCTCGAAGATCGATATCGTGAAGTCGCTGAGCAACCCGAGGATCATCCCGCCGAAGATGACGAGCGAAATCGCGACCACGACAAGCTTGGGCACGAAGGTCAGCGTCTGCTCGTTGATCGACGTCGCCGCCTGCACCATGCCCAGGATAAGGCCGGAGAGCAGCGCCGGGATCAGAATCGGGGCAGCAGCAAGCGCAAGCACCCAGAGCGCCTGATTGGCGACGGTCAGAAAATATTCGGTGTCCACCGCGCTACCTCACAAAACTGTTGGCAAGCGAGCCCATCGTCATCGCCCAGCCATCGACCAGCACGAACAGCAGCAACTTGAAAGGGAGCGAGATGATCGTGGGCGACACCATCATCATGCCGAGCGACATCAGGACCGAGGCCACGATAAGATCGATCACAATAAAGGGCAGAAAGATGAGAAAGCCGATCTGAAACGCGGTCTTCAATTCGCTGGTGACGTAAGAAGGCAGCAATACCGAATAGGGCACATCTGCCGGCTTGGCATAGGGCCCGCTTTTGGCGATCTGCGCAAACATCGTGATGTCCTTCATCCGCGTCTGCTTCAGCATGAAGCCGTGCAGCGGCGTACCCGCCTTTGCGATCATCTCGGTCGCGCCGATCTTGCCATCGGCATAGGGCTGAATGGCGTTGGTGTTCATGTCGTTGAGCACGGGCGCCATGATGAAGAAGCTCAGGAACAACGACAGCCCGACCAGCACCTGATTGGGTGGTGTCTGCTGCAGACCGAGCGCCTGGCGGAGGATCGACAGCACGATGATGATGCGTGTGAAGCTCGTCATCATCAGCAGGATGCCCGGCAGAACCGAAAGCAGCCCCATGATGATAAGGACTTGCAGCGACAGTGAGAGCGGCGCCTTGCCGCCGCCGAGATCACCAAGCGCACGATCGATCGCGTCGCCGGCGCCGGGCACCGAAGGCGGCGCGGGCATCGCGGGCGCAGCCTGCGCAAAGGCGGGCACTGCCATGATTAGGCAGAATATAATCGCGAGCGCGAACAGAATGATGCGCCCGGTCCATCGCGCATTGCCACGCATCGGCGCGGCACGGAACAGGCTGGGGCCGGCGTTCGTCACGCGGCGAACAACAGGCTCGCTCATTGTCCGCCCCGATCGATCAGGGTCACGCCGCCGCGACCGACCGAAACCAGCAGCTTGCGGCCTTCGAATTCCAGCACGGCCAGCTTCAGGCCCGGTGATACGGTCATCGTCTCCTTCACCGCCAGCATCCGGTCAGCCGATTGACCGGGCAACCGTGATTCAAGGCGACGCCAAAGATAGAGGCTGCCGATCATCAGGCCGCAGACGAGCGGCAACAGCACGACCAGCTTCAGGATATAGGCCCACATCATTAGCGGGCAGCCCGCTTGTCGGGGGTGACCAGTTCGGTCATCCGCACGCCGAACCGGTCGCCAACCGTCACGACTTCTCCGCGACCGATGAGCGTGCCGTTGACGAACACGTCGAGCAATTCGTTGGACGCGCGATCAAGTTCGATGACGCTCGATTCGCCCAGCGCCAGCAATTCGCGCAAGGTGAGCGAGGTCGATCCGATTTCCACCGTCAGCTTGACATCGACGTCCTGCAACAGCCGAAAATTGGCTGCCACCGCCCCATCGACGGGGAATCCCCCGGTCATGTCGTTCATCGGTAATCCTCTTCATCTCTGCGTTCGATTGTCGTCAGCCGGATCGCCGCCTTGCCGTTGGAGGTACCAACGGTGCCGGTGCCGAGCCGGTCGGCCCCCACCATCACCGGCACATCCGCGCCAAAGCTGATCGGAATCACGTCACCCGCCTTCAGCTCCATCAGCCTGGCGAGCGGGATCATGGGCTCGGCCAATACCGAACGGACCGGGAAGCGAACGCCCATCACTGCGCGCGTGAGCCCATTGCGCCAGGCCGGATCAGGCGCTGCTGCCCGGCCATGCACCTTGCCAGTGAGCGATGGCGCATGCGGCTTCAACGCAGCAACGGGATAGACGATATCGATAAAGGTAGGTTTGGCGCTGCCCGTCGCTATGCCGAAGCGCGTCACCACGACCGCGTCCTCGACATCGAAATCGGCAAGGAGCGCCGGGGTCATTTCCATATGCCCCGGTCGGAAATCAAAGCGGGCGAGCGGCTCCCATGCACTTTTCAGCGGAGCGGCAAGCATCATGCCCAGCCGACCGACCATCGCTTCTGCGGCGGGCGAAAATGCGGCGGGAAGCGGATGCGGCGCGTCGCCTGAGCCGCCAAAGAACTGATCGAGCAGTTCAAGCACGAATTTGCCGTCGAACAGCATCAGCGCGGTACCGGTGGCAGTCGCCGTGCCGGTTGGCGGGGCCATGACCATAGGCAGCCACGCCGTCAGCACCTCAGGCCGTTCAGCCCGATAATCAGCGAAACGCTGCACGACCAAGGGCTCCGCCCAGATCCGCGCCTCGCGGCGAAGCAATGGCTCGAACACGCTGCGCATCGACCGGGCAAGCAGCGCGGACAAATGCTGCAGCGTGTGAAGATCACCAAAGGGGTTGAGGTTGGCCACCCCCAGCGATTCGGCATGGGCCGCGGCACCGCGCGACCGCTTCCGATCGCGCCGTTCGTCCATCACCGTTGCTGAAGGTTCGTTAACCATGCCTCACTGAACAACAAAAGTGGTAAAGTAGACGTTACCAACGCCGCCGAATCCCTCTTTTTGCTTCAAAACATCGTTAATGGCGTGGACGAGATGAATCTGGAGGGCGCGTTTTCCGTCCACCGCGAACACCTGCTCCTCCGAGGCATCACCCAAGGCCATCAGAATCGCCGATCGAACGGCGATCTCATGCGTCTTGATGTTTTCCACCACCCGCTCGTCATACGGCGTCGAAATCGCAATGCCGACCTGGATGAAATGGATGCTGTCACGCAGGTTCGACGTGAATTCCTTCTGCATCGCGTAATAATTGGACGCGTATTTGTCGCCGCCAACGCCCATCGGCGTTTCGCGCGTGGAAGCAGCGGCTGCAGCCTCGCCCTCGCCCAAGCCGACGCGCTTCTGTTCGCTCTTGGGGATCAGCCGAGGCTTATCAATCTTCACCTCTTCCTTGTGCGGCGCCGCGCCGCCACCGATCAGACCGGCCTGCATCGCATAAAGGACGCCGCCGGCACTCCCGCCAGCCACGACGAGCAGGGCCACCAGCATCATCAATATCTTGACCATCCCGCCCTTCTTCTTGGCAGGCGCCTTTTCGGTTTCAGTTTCATCGGTCTTTGCCATGTCTTTTCCCCTTCAGTTCAAGCAATTCGATCGTCAGATTGGTCACCTTCACCCTCGATGGACGCAGAGGTGATGCGGTTGGAAACGGGTGATGACGGCGTGGGCTGGCGCGACGATTGCTGCCCCGGATTCTGCCCACCGCCGTCGACCGCGGCCTGACCCAACCGAAGCCCGCGCGCATCGGCCAGTTCGGCCAATCGGGGCTGGGCATCAGCAAGAAGCACACGGGTTGCGGCGACTTCCGCCGTGAACTGGACGTGGAGCGTATCGCCCTGTCGGTGGAGCGCGACATCGATCTTGCCGAGCGCATCCGGGATCAGGCGAATGCGCGTATCGCGGGCATTGCTGACATCCTGCACCGCATCGATGCGGTCGATCAGCGTGCGCGTCCAGTCTTCGCGTCGGGTGTCTATGGGGGCGGGAGAAGCGACCGGATCCGATGCAGTGACAGGCTGGAGGCTCGCCGAAATGGCTTGGGCCGGCGGTGCTGCCGCCCCCTTATCGTCACGCAAAGCTCGCAACGGGCGATCCACAGCAGCGGCAATCTGCGCTGCAAAGGCCTGCCCAGCCAGTTGCGGAACACCAATCAGATCGGACAGCGACACGCGGATCGGCGCCGACGCCAGTGGGACGGGTGCCACTGCTGGAACTGGCGTCGCCGCCAGGCCAGAGACCTGTCGTCCAGCGCCGCCTCCGGTCGCGACACGGGCCGGGCCAGAGGAAGCGATAATCGCGCGAGGTGCGATCGGTTCCGGTACATCGGTACCAGCAATGGCGACGGCTTTCCCCAGCGCGCCCGATACCGATGGCACGGGGAGTGATGACCCGCGACCTAGCGTCGGCGGAAGGACCAGTTGGTCGCCAGCTAGCCGTTGCGGCCCGACCGCACCGACATTGATCGGCGAGGCTGGGGTAGAAAAAATCGGTGTGCGCGACGTTTGGGGGAGGGTGTCGACAAGGGACTGCAACGCGACGGAGGGCGCCAACGGCAAGCCGGTCAATATTGTCGGATCGCGCTGCGCTGAATCTGCTGCAACAGTTGGTGTAATGCTGCCGGTGACTGATAACGTTTCCCGAAGGGGCGCCGGATCAAGCCGCTGCGCGACTGGGTTGCCAACAGTCTTTGCGTCTGCCGGCTCTGGCAGGGCGCCGGAAGGATCGAGCGCCGCCGCCGATGCGACTGCTTGCCTCGTCCGCCCCGATGTTGCCCGGACGCTCGGCACCGGGTGGGGGTCAAGGATCGGCAAGGCTTGCTGGAAAACGAGGTTCAAGCCCGGTCCATCGGGGATCCCAGGTTGGTCGGCATCCAGGACCTTCGACTTTTTGCCGACGCCGTCCCGATCATTCACCGGTTTCTGGACCAGCCTGTTGAGAGGAACCGGTGCCAATGACAGTGGCACAGCCTCGTCGATCGCGGCTTCTTCAGCGGCAATCGTGTGCTTGCTTTCCGGTTTGTCGATGGGTGGTGTGCGTTCACCCACCGCGGCCTGCACCGTCGATGCCGCCCCCAGCGAGCCGACAGGCACCGGCGCCGTCGACGACGAGCTTGATAAGCCCCTGTCCGCGGTCAACCATGCGAGTGACGGGTCAGTGTCTTCAACCTGCGGCAATGGTACTGCCGTATCAGGCAAAATCTTGCCGACATTGGCAACTTCCTGCCGGTCAGGCGACACAGTGACCGACGGTACAACAAGGGTGACGCGATCAGCAAAAAGAGGCAGCGTCTTCCCCAGGCGGATGGCCGATTGCGCAGCCGGAACCGTCAGGTCAGCCAGCGCCGCCGCAAACTCGCCGGACAGCGTCACTGGCGCCACCGGAACCGGGGCGAGCGACGGTGCAAGTGCAGGCGATGGCGAAAGCTCGAACATCCAATAATCCCGACGGGCGCGATTGCCCCAAGGCGATCAGCAAGGATCGTGCCGATTTCTGCGCATTGGCGGTGCCTCTTCCAGCGCGCGCATGGCCTTCAATATGGCCACCTGCTGTTCGCGCTCGATAAGCTTTTCGATGGCGGATTGGTCGCGCCGCGCCTCGCGCGTTGCTTCGCTGGCATCGTCCAGACGGCGGCTCGCCGTTTTGAACCGCGCATCCGCCGCCGCCGCCGACTGGTTAAGTCGATCTCTAAAATGCGCAGCAGCAATGAACGAAAAGGCCTCGGCGGCGGTCTCGGTTGGTGCGACGTTATCGGCGAGCTGGGCAATGCGATGGCGCAGGGCGGCTTCGCTTGCGACCTTGTCCTGCGCCTCGACCTCGGCGGCGCGGACCAGCCCGAGCTGTAGCGTCCGAACGCGCAGGATGCGATCGAGCGAAACGCCGCGTTTAGCCATCGCCGAACACACCCGTCAGCTCAGCGACGGCGTCGTCTAGCGATACAATCTCGTCTGGGTCCTGCTTGATGAACTCGGTGATCGCCCCATGACAGGCTATAGCCTGATCGATTGCGGGATCGGCACCGGCACGATAGGCCCCCATCAGCACCAGGTCGCGGTTTTCTTCATAAGTCGCCAGATGACCGCGCAAGACGCGCGCCGCCAGTTGATGCGGCTTGGCGGTAATGTCGGTCATGACCCGGCTGACCGAAGGGCCGATATCAATGGCGGGATACACCCCCCGCTCGGCGAGCTGGCGCGAAAGGACGATGTGACCATCAAGAATTGACCGCGCGCTGTCGACAACCGGATCATTGCCGTCGTCGCCATCCGCCAGCACGGTATAGATGGCCGTGATCGATCCGCCCGACTTCACACAGGTGCCCGCGCGTTCGATGATGTTGGGCAGCATGGCGATGGCAGACGGCGGATAGCCGCGCGCCGAGGCCGGTTCGCCCAATGCCAGGCCGATTTCCCGGCCTGCATGCGCCACGCGCGTGAGCGAATCCATGATCAACAGCACATTCTTGCCCTCAGCGCGAAACGCCTCCGCGATGGCGGTTGCCCGAAGCGCGCCCCGGATACGCAACACTGGCGAATGATTGGCGGGCACGGCAACAACGACGGCGCGCTTACGTGCTTCGCCCGCCACCTTGGTCTCGAGGAAGTCGGCTACTTCGCGGCTGCGTTCGCCGATCAGGCCGATCACGATCACGTCGGCTTCGGCCGCGCGCACGATCATGCCGAGGAGCACCGATTTACCGACGCCAGAGCCGGCCATGATGCCGATGCGCTGGCCTTGACCAATGGTCAGCAACCCGTTGATCGCTCGCACGCCGACATCCATCGGTTTCAGCACCCGACCCCGATCAAGCGGGCTCTGCAATTTGCCCGCAATGGGCCAATGGCTTGCGCCACGGATCGGACCAAGCCCATCAATCGGCTTGCCTGCCCCATCAACCACGCGCCCCAGCAACGCTGCGCCGACCTCCGCTTCGCCCGGCGGGCCGATTGGACGGACGGGTGCCTGCGGCAACAACGGCGCGGTGCCGCCAAGATTCATCAGCAAAGTTCGACCATTACGAAAGCCAATCACTTCACCTTCAACACGGCCCTTGCCCGTACCGACGGCACAGATGGTGCCAACGGGCAGCGACAGGCCAGTTGCTTCCATCAGCAATCCGTCAAACGAAGCAAGGCGGCCCGATACGCGCGGCTGTGGCGAAAAATCGGCCCCGGCCACACCGTCCAGATAATCGGCAGTGAATCGGTTCAGCATGAGGGCACGGCAACGCGGTCGATTGCCTGGGCGAGCTGCTCCAACCATAAATCGGGACTCTCCTCGACAATGGTCGCTGCGGATTCGAGCACGAAGCCGCCGCGTTCAATCGTCGCATCACCGACCGGAAACACCGTGGCGGGCAACTTGTCCCTGAGCAGATCAATATCGTCTGGGTGGACGCGCAGCATTGCCGAATCTGCGCTGTCGGCAAGGAGATCGACGGCAGCGGCGATCCGCCCCGACAGCATATCAGCCGAAACCCCGACCTCTCCGACCAGCTTGGTGACGAGCGTCATGACCGCCTCACGCAACTGACGAGCAAATTTTTCACGGTCGATTCGGTCACTCGTTTTGAGCGCAAGGGCAAGCGACTGCAGCAGGGCAATATCACGTTCATGCTCCATCCGCTGGAGATCACGACCGTGCTGAACCCCTTCGGAGAAACCGTGCTGGCGCGCGGTTTCAATGGGATCAACAAAGCCGGTCGGTTCAGCTTGGGGATTGAGCGGATCCCAGCCCTGGGTCGGGTCGCTCAGGGGATCGGCAGGGCTAAAGCTTTTGGGCCCACTGTCCTGAGGAGCAAATGATTTTGGGCGTGCCCGCCCCACCGCACCGGCCTTCAAATCGGCAGGCGCAAAGCCGCCATTGTCGACCGAAAAGGCCTGATGCAGGGCCTGTGCGGCAGCATCGTGACGAGCGGCAAAGCCGGCGGAAAAGCTGTGCACGCTAGACATAATCGTCGTCGCCCCCGCCCATCATGATCGTGCCTTCCTTGGCGAGGCTGCGGGCAATCTGGATGATCGACTTTTGCGCTTCGAGCACTTCGGACAGGCGCATCGGCCCGCGCGATTCGAGTTCGTCGCGCACACCATCTGCGGCGCGGCTGGACATGCAGGCCAGGAAGCGCCCGCGCATCCCCTCGTCCACGCCCTTAAGGGCGCGCACCAGAATGTCGCCGTCGATATTACGAATGAGCGTACCAAGGTTTTTGTCGTCGAGCTCGAGCAGATTGTCGAAGACGAACATCGCTTCTTCGATTGCCTTGGCCGTCTCCCGGTCGATCTTGAACAGCTTGGGCATGACCCGTGCTTCTGTCGTCTTGCGCGCGCTCGACATGATCTTGGCCGCCTCACGAGTCCCGCCGAGCAGGACGCCGGTGGACTGCTGACTGGCACCGATCCGTCCCGACAACATCGTCTTGAGCGTTTCGACAGCCTCCGGGGTAATCGGCCCCAGCCGGGCAATACGGTGGAGAACGTCGGGCTGCACCGAATCGGGCAGCAGCTCCAGCACCTGCGCGCCGATCGCTGGATCGAGATTGGCGATCAGGACAGCAGAAATCTGCGGGTGTTCCTTTTCGATCAGGCCGGCAATCTCGCTCGCATCGAGCCAATCGAGCAGGTCGATCTGGCAGGCATCAGCGGGCGGTGTAATCCGCGCCAACACGCTGTCCGCCTTTTCCTGGCCGAGTGCGCGATTCATCATCGATTCGATGCGCGGGCGCGGGTCAAAGCCGACGCCCGTTCGGGCACGCGCCTTGCCGACGAAATCATCGAGCACGGTTTCCACTTCGATTTCGCTCACATCGGCAACGGCGAACATCGCTTTGCCAAGCTGGCGAACCTCTTCGGGATCGAGTTTTTGGAGGATAGCTGCCGCTTCGTCGTCGCCGACGAGCATCATCAGCACAGCGGCCCGCTCAACACCGGTATAGCTCCTGGTCATCGCGTCCATCAGCCAGCATCCGCCTTGATCATGTCACGCACGGCGAGCGCCGCACGCGAGGGGTTGTCGCGCGTAAAGCCTCGCACCATGCCGATGCGGTCGTCGAAATTGCGGGCGTCATCGATCATCTCGATGCTGACAGGTACGGGAACACCGTCATGCAATTGCTGCGCACCGCCACTTGCCTGCTGGTTTGCGCCGGAAAGCGCGGCGGAAATGCCAATACGCTGCTGCGGTGCCTCCTCGCGCTTCTTGAGCAACGCCTTCGACAAGGGCCGCACACCAAGCATCAACACCATGATGGCGATGACAATTGCCGTTACATTGCGCGCAACGATCGGGAGCCAGTTGGCATCATACCAAGGCGTCTTGTCCTCGATGACAGCCGAGGCCGCGAACCGACGGGCGATGACCGTCACCTGATCGTTGCGCGCTGCATCATAGCCCACCGCTGCGCGCACAAGATCCGTGATCTGCTGGATCTCCACCGGGCTCCGTGGCTTGCCCTTTTCCGGATCACGCAGCAGCACCGCCACCGACAGGCGTTTGACGGTGCCAGGCATCGCCCGAGTAACCGAGATTTCCTTGCCCAGATCATAGGACCGGGCGTAATTTTCGTTCTGCTTGGCAGGGGTCGGCACAGCAGCCGTCGCTACGGCCGTGCCAGGTGCTGGCGCAGCTGCAGATGCCGGTTTGGCTGGGGCGACCGTGCTGGCAGGCGTTGCCGTATTCGACAGGGCACCGGGAATGCCGCCCGGACCTTGCTGCGCGTCAGCGTTGGCGGCGCTCCAATTGCCCTGCTCGGCACGAAGCACACCATCCTTATCATAGCTCTCCCGGGTCGCCTGGGTTTCGTCGAGATCGACATCAGCCTGAATTTCGGCCGAGAAATTGCCTGGACCGACCAGCGGTGTGAGCAGCTGGGTCAGCTGGGTGCGATATTTGTCTTCGATGCGACGCTGGAAATCGATTCGCGCGTCGCCGGCCAGGGTTGTCGAGTCCTGGCCTTGCACATGGGTGAGCAAGGCACCCATCTGATCGACCACCGTCACTGCATCGGTCTTCATTCCCGGCACCGAAGAGGCGACCAGATTGATGATCGAATTGACCTGCGATTCAGATAGGCTGCGACCGGCTTGCAGCTTCAAGATAACCGAAGCGGACGGCGCTGCGTTATCGCGCACGAAGACCGTCGTTTCGGGCATAGCGAGATGAACGCGGGCTTCGCCGACCGCATCGATCTCCTCGATCGATCGGGCGAGCTCTGTTTCGCGAGCCTGGCGCAGGCGTTCGCCTTCCACTGCCCGGCTGACGCCCATCGGCAACTGATCGAGGATCGCATAGCCACCGGGCGCTGCCTTGGGCAGGCCCTGACCCGCCAACAAAATGCGGGCGCGGGAATAATCGTCCTCATTGACCGTCAAGGCACCAGTCGCGTCGTTGATGTGCGACGTGATGTTGGCCTGCTGCAAGGCCGCCGTCACAGCGCCCTTGTCAGCATCGGGCAAGCCAGAAAAGAGCACCTTCTGCTCAGGCGTCGAAAGCGTCATCCAGGCAAGTGCTGCTGCGGCGACCAGGCTGACAAGCATGATCATCGGCAGACTTCGCCGGATAGCCGGCTGCCCCAATAGGGCGCCGATCTGGCGGAACGGATTCGCAAAGCGCTCGGGGAGCACGGGCGATGTGGGGGTGAGTTGGTTGGCCATCGATTATACCGGCATGCTCATGATGTCCTTATAGGCGGACAAAAGCTTATTTCTTACTTGCAGCGTCGCTTCGAAGCCGATCGATGCCTCCTGGCGGGCGAGCATCACCTTGGCGATGTCGACATTTTCGCCGCGCTCATAGGCAGCGCTCAGATCGCCGGCCTTGGCCTGAGCGCCGTTCACGCCATCGAGCACACTTTGCAGGGTGGCACCAAAGCCGCCCTGATCGCTGGCTATCTTCGACGTTGGCGCAGCCGCGGTTGCGCTGACGCGCTGAAGCGCCTGGTTTTTTTCGAGGATCTGTGCGCGCAAAGCGAGCACTCGATCGACCCCCATAGGGCTGCCGCCGATACCACCGATACTGCTCATGCCGATGCCACCTTGTTATGGCCGCTGTGATAGCCGCCGTGCATATTGGGGGTGATGTCCTCGCCCTGCTCCCGCGCCTTAGCGAGGCGATAGCGCAAGGTGCGCTCGGAAATGCCAAGGCGGCGAGCAGTTTCGGTCCGGCTGCCACCACAGGCCGAAAGTGTTTCGCGGATCGCCTGGAATTCCGACATCTGGACGATATTGCCAAGCGTCGTCGGCAATGCCTCGCGCACGGGGACTGCTGGCGCGGCAGGCCTGTCGAACAGGATGTGCGCAGCGCTGATCGTGTCTCCGGCGGCAAACAACAATGCACGCTGAATGACGTTTTCAAGTTCGCGAACATTGCCGGGCCAGTCATGCCGCATCAACGCGTCGAGTGCCGACGCATCGGGGAACGGGACTGTCGCCCGCGCTGCCGAGTGACGGAGCACCAGCGTCGCCGCGAGTGCCGGAATGTCCTGCCGGCGCTCGGCCAACGGCTTGGTCGTCAGCGGGAAAACGCTGAGCCGGTAATAGAGATCGGCGCGGAAGCGACCTTCTGCCACTTCGGTTTGCAGATCCCGGTTAGCGCAGGCGATAACGCGGACGTCGATCGGTTCGGGCACCGAGGCACCGAGCGGAACGACTTCGCGCTCCTGCAGAGCGCGCAACAGCTTTGCCTGTAACTGGATCGGCATTTCGGCGATCTCGTCGAGCAGCAGCGTGCCGCCATTGGCCGCGCGGAAAAACCCTTCGCCGCCCGATGAGGCACCGGTGAACGATCCTTTTTGATGCCCGAACAACAACGCCTCGAGCATCGATTCAGGCAGCGCCGCGCAATTGATAGCCACAAAGGGGCCGTCGCGGCGGCTGGAACCGGCATGGATAGCGCGAGCAAGGACTTCTTTACCGGTGCCAGTCGGGCCGTTGATCAGCACCGTGATTTCCGCAGCGGCGACGCGCTCGGCCAGCGCATAAAGCGCCAGGCTTTCAGGGTCGGCAGCGGTTGGCGTCTCAGCCCCCGCCACCAGGGCGCGAACGAAGCTGTCACCGATCGCGGCATCGTCTGACGAATAGGCGATGCGCGCGGGATTGCCGTCTCGCGCTGGAACGACCGATCGACCCTCATCGCCGATGATCACCGTTCGCGCAGGGGCGGGTGGCACCTCACCGTCTGCGATCATGAACAAATCGCCGGGCTGCGGCTTGCCATCTTCCAATGAGCCGATCGCAAATCCCTGCGCGCGCAACGAAGACAGCAGCGCGTATTTGTGACGAAGAACGGTCGCTGACGGATAGATCGAACGCATCGAATGCCCCCTTGTGTGACACCGACATGGGGCAAATAGGGTAAATCAACGGTTAACCATGACCGCCTTGCGGCAATAATTTTCCGCTTGCCGCCGCGCGGAGCTGAGGTGACCCGGCAATTTCCCGCCTTTCTCGCCGCCGCCAGAGCTGGCTAAAATATGTGGTTGGCGATTTTACTTAATGCCGGGCGCAACCGGTCGTTTGTTCCTGTGACGGCTCGGCTCTTCCGATGGGGGGCGACAAGGAGCGTCAGGCAAATGGAGATATGAAATGACTGTTATCGGAACCAATGTCGCCGCGCTGAAAGCCAGCAACGCGAATAATGCAGCCAGCTCTGCGCTGTCGAGCAGCATCGAGCGCCTCTCGACCGGCAAGCGCATCAACTCTGCGAAGGACGATGCCGCCGGCCTCGCCATTGCATCCTCGTTCACTTCGCAGATCCGCGGCACGAACCAGGCAATCCGCAACGCAAACGACGGCATCGCGCTGTCGCAGACCGCTGACGGCGCACTTGGCGAAGTCACCAATATTCTGCAGCGTCTGCGCGAAGTTTCGGTGCAGTCGGCTTCGGGCACCTATTCCGCTGGTGACCGCACCAACCTGCAGGCAGAAGTAAGCCAGCTGACCGCCCAGCTGACCGACATTCAGGCGAAGACGACCTTCAACGGCGTGTCGCTGGTCGGCACGGCAGCGGCAACGGTCGACATTCAGACCGGTTCGGCATCGGGTGACACCGTTTCGCTCAGTGTCGGCGGCCTCGATCTGACCGCAGTCATCGCATCGGACATCACCACGGTTGCCGGTGCCAACACGGCGCTTGGCGACATCGACACCGCGTTGACGGACACCAACACCACGCGTGCAACGCTGGGTGCCGGCCAGAGCCGCCTGAGCTCGGTGGTTAACAACCTGACCAACAGCGTGGCCAACCTGACCGACGCCCGCAGCCGGATCGAAGATGTCGACTTCTCGACCGAAACGACCAATCTGGCCCGTGCGCAGATCCTCAGCCAGGCGTCGACTGCACTGATCGCTCAGGCGAACCAGTCGCAGCAGGGCGTGCTTCAGCTCCTGCGCTAAGCAAGGATACGGCTCCGGCACCGCCCCCCTTCAAGGGTGTCGGAGCCGCCCAGCCCTCCTTCCTTCCAAAGGAGTGCGGATTACCCCGGTGGCCCAGTGCCCCCGGGGTTTTTCGTTTGCATGCACCGTGCTTCCCGCCGGGATATGGGTCAGGCCGCGACCTCGAACCAGGCAGCGGGCAATATTCAGCCCCGGGCTAGCGCCATTGGACAGCATACGAATTTTTCGGGGTAGCAGCGACAAGGCAGCTGACCTAGGCCACGCCAGACATGAGCAGGCCGGTAAAAGATGGCGCTTGGGCGCTTACCGAGAAGGAGAAGCAAACCCTTCGCCTCATTGTGCGCGGGCATGATGCGAAATCGACCGCGCGCAGCCTTGGCCTTTCTGTCCACACAATCAACGAGCGCCTACGCGACGCACGACGCAAGATGGCGGTATCGAGCAGCCGCGAGGCAGCGCGCCTGCTGCTGGAGGTCGAAGGCAGCAAGGCGGCCCAACCCGACCCTGATTTGTTGAGGGACACAGGATTGGGGGACGACGCGTCCAGTGATCGGGACGATCAAAAGGCCGCGCCATCCAATGGCGCGAGGTTGGCCAACCGCCATCCTTGGCACATGATCGGAGGTTACCTCATGCTACTCACTATCGGACTATGGGCGCTCACTGCATTGTCGCCACTCGCCGCACCCCCGCTTTCAGCACCGATGACCGAAACAGCGACGCCCGATGCGGCGATTGTCGACACCGCGCGCGCCTGGCTGACCCTGGTCGATCAGGGGCAGTGGGACAAGAGTTACGAGGCCACCGGGAGCGCATTCCGCAAGCTGAATACTGCTCAAGTCTGGGCGTCGACGTCCGAGAAGGTGCGGGTACCGCTCGGCAATGTTATCTCACGCACCTTCCTCAGTCAGGAAAACCTGCCTGCTCCGCCCGCCGGCTATGAAGTCGTGAAGTTTCGGACACACTTTGCCAACAAGGCCGAGACGATCGAAACCGTGACGCTTGAGCTTGAAAACGACGCCTGGCGCGTCGTGGGCGTGACGATCGGCTAGGGTTTGGGCGGGCCATATTGAAGTAGCAGTCGCCGCGACTAGGGTGACGGGATGAATGTCGATCATCGTCTTGCCACCTATGGCACCCTCGCCCCCGGCAGGCCAAACCATCATCTGCTTGCCGATGTTCCAGGTGTTTGGCTTGTCGGGCAGGTGAAGGGCCATCTGACGGACGTGGGCTGGGGTGCTGCAATTGGTTTTCCCGCGCTGGTGTTGGCCGATACCGGGCCCACGGTCGAGATTCACCTGTTCCTATCGGCTGAACTTCCGGCGCATTGGGAGCGGCTCGATGCTTTTGAAGGGCAGGAATATCGACGGACCCGTGTCCAGGTAGAAACAGCGGAAGGCCCTTTTGAAGCATGGATATATCTGGCCGCCGATCCAGTCTTGTGATCACATAATGACAGCGTTTTTTACTCACGAAACGCCTGGCGGATGTGCTCGCGTGCGCCGCCACACCAACGCCCATCCCCCTGCCCGGTCGCGGCTGCGCCCTGGCGAGGGGCTTGGGAACGCGCTACCATTCGATTTCTTCGGCCGTTCAAAACGTCCGCGTCAGCACCTTCTTCAGGCGGTCGTGCGCAGATTTTTTGATCTGGCAGATCCGCGCCGGGCCGACCCCGAGTACCAGGCCGATCTCTTCGAGGTTGAGTTCCTCGACATAATAAAGCTGGATAACCTGCGCTTCACGTTCCGGTAGTGCCGAGATTGCACGCACAAGTGCGGTACGGGCATCGGCGTCGGCAAGTTGATCGAACGCGTTAGGCTCGTCGCTCGCAAACCATGGAAGGTC
>JBBQHG010000040.1:0-15787 GCA_038323755.1 Sphingomonadales bacterium | reverse complement strand
TATCGTGATCGTCTCGGCCGTCGGCATCGTGGTCAGCTTGCTGGCATATCCCGTTGCCGTGATTGGCGGGAGACAATCGCTGTTCGGTTTCGCGCGCGCGATCGCGCCGGCTCAGGCCGTCGCCGTGAGTACGCAATCCTCGCTCGCCTCCTTACCGGCCATGCTGAAGGGGGCGGGGTCATTGGGCATTCCCGTGTCGACATCGGGGGTAGTACTACCGCTTGCTGTCGCGATTTTCCGGGTAACGGCACCGCCGATGAACCTGGCGGTCGTGCTCTATATTGCCAACTGGTTCGGCATTGCCCTCGGGCCGACACAAATCGCAGCGGGGGTTGCAGCCGCGGCGATCACCACCTTCAGCGGCGTTGGGCTGCCAGGACAGATCACCTATATCACCTCCATCGCGCCGATTGCGCTCGCCATCGGTGTGCCGATCGAGGCGCTTGGCCTGCTGATCGCAGTCGAGACAATCCCGGACATCTTCCGCACGATCGGGAATGTGATGATGGACATGGCGGTTACGGCCACGGTCGCCGCGCGATCCGGTCCGCCGGGTGAGCGTACTGAAACAGATGATATGCTGATGGAGACCAGCGCATGAAATATCGAAATCTTGGCCCCGATCTCACCGTCTCCGCTCTGGGGCTAGGGCTGATGCCCATGGCTGGTGTCGGCCCGGCCATGTACGGGGCTGCCACAGAGGAAGAGAGCATCGCCACGATCCACCGCGCGATCGACCTGGGCGTCACCTTTTTCGATACTGCCGAGGTTTATGGACCCTTGCTCAACGAGGACCTGCTAGGCCGCGCGATCAAGGGCAAGCGCGACGGCCTGGTGATCGCGACCAAATTCGGCTTTCGGTTCGAGGATGGCCGGATGACGGGCGTGGACGGGTCACCCGCCAATGCGCGGCGAGCCGTCGAGGGATCACTCAAGCGGCTCGGCGTCGAGGTAATCGACCTGTTCTACCAGCACCGCGTCGATCCCAACATTCCGATCGAGGAAACCGTGGGGGGGATGGCCGAGTTGGTGAAGGAGGGCAAAGTTCGCCATCTCGGGCTGTCGGAAGCAGGGGCCGCCACGCTGCGCAAGGCGGCCGCTGTCCACCCGATCGCCGCGCTGCAGAGCGAATATTCGCTATGGGAGCGCGACGTGGAGGAAGAGATTTTGCCGACAGCGCGTGCGCTCGGCATCGGCTTTGTGCCTTATTCGCCGCTCGGGCGCGGTTTTCTGACCGGGCAGATCACCACGCGCGATGATCTGCCCGAGGGCGACTATCGTCGAAATGATCCCCGCTATTCGGCGGAGAATTTCGCCACCAACATGGCGATGGTGGATGGCGTCAAACGGATCGCCGGCGCACACGGGGTGAGCGCGGCCCAGGTCGCACTCGCCTGGCTGCTGGCGCAAGGGGCGGATATCGTGCCGATCCCAGGGGCCAAGCGGCGCGTTACGATGGAAGATAGCATGGCCGCGGCCGATATAACGCTGACCGCGCAGGACCTGGTCGATCTCGACGCTGCTGCCCCCCGCGGTGGCACCGCGGGGCCGCGCTATGGCGAGCGGATGATGGCGATGGTGCGGCTCTAGCGTTCAGCCAATCCAGCGCCAGATTCCGGCGGCAATGCCGGCCGCTGGGATATGCGCCCAAGTGGCGGCCAGCCAGATAACAACGCCGCCCGCCAGATCATGTGGACGAAATCCGCCGAATTTCGCCTTGCCGGCCGCGATTGCCGCAAATGGCCAATAGCCGGTGCGCGATTCCCAGTCGCGCCACATGGCGGTTTGCAGCTTTTCCTTCTTCTTGTCCTGAAGCGCCGCGCCCAAGAGCGCCAAGACGATGATTGCCACCGCAATGATGATGTTGGCCGCGACCGGATAGACCAGGATATGGCTCACGCCCCACAACGCAAACGACCACATCATAGGGTGCCGCGTAATCCCGAAGGCACCGCGCGCCACCTTTGGCGCGTCCTTCACCGGCCCGGGCAGTGCCGGATTGCCGAGCAGCGAGCCCATCAGCAGGATGCTGGCGACCAGCATCAGCAGCGTGGCAATTGCCCAAAGCCCATCGCCTGCTTCCCACAGGGCTAGCGTCGCGGGTGCTGCACGGTATGCGTGCGACATCCACCCGAGCGTTGCAAATGCGACCAGCGCATAGATGATCGTAAACCCGCCCGCGCCGATGGCGTTGACGATCGGCGCGCGCAGCGGATGCGATAGCAGGAAATGCGTGCCGACGAACGAACCTGCCGCCACCGCGACCAACATCGTACCGTCCATCGTCCGTCTCCCCCAAGGCTGATGGGGGAGACTAGTCGATCACTGGACCCCGTGCATCCATTTCTTGAGCGGGAAGGACAGCACCAGCAGCAAGACACCCAGCCCCATCGCAATTTCTGCAATGGTGGTGAACGTGCCCGTATAGGTATCGAGACTGACCTTCAGGTTTGTGACCTGGCCACCGACCGTCTCGACGCTGGCGAACTGAGCGACGATGCCAGCAACATATTGCGCGCAGCTGATCGACAGGAACCACACGCCCATCATCAACCCCACGATCCGAGCGATCGACAATTTGGTGATCATCGACAGCCCAACCGGCGAAATGCAAAGCTCAGCGAAGGAGTGGATAAGATACAAGCCAGCCAGCCACCACAGGCCAACCTTGAAATCTGGGCCAACGAACTGCGCCCCCCAAACCAGGAAAAGAAAGCCCGCGCCGACGCCGATCAGCGCGAGCCCGAACTTGATGGGGATGGACGGCTCCATGCCCCGCCGCGCCAATGTGGTCCAAAGCGCGCTCATGACGGGCGCCAACGCAACGATGAAGAAGGCATTGAAGAACTGGGTCTGCGGCGCCGAAATACTGAACCAGCCGAACACACTTAGATCGGTATTTCGATCGGCAAACAGCGTCAACGACGATCCGGCCTGTTCAAACAGCGTCCAGAAAACCGTATTGAAGATGATCAGCACCATCGCCGCCAGCATCATCTCCAGCTCCTTGCGGGTGCCGGTCAAACCTGACCAGACAAGAATACCGGGAACAGCGACAAGGAATGTCCCGAACAATAATTTGCCCATCAGCGAAAGCGACGCGATATAACCGATGAAGCCAGATCCGGGCTCCGGCGCCACCGAATTCATCAGGTTGGTGAAGAGGAAATAGAGAACCGGCACTGCAACCAATGCGCCAAGATAGATCGGCATGGCGCGGTCAGGCCCCGACCGAAGCGGCGGTTCGCCATAGCCATTAAGCTTGCCGCCATCGAACTGAATCAGCGCATAGGAAATCAGCATGCCAATGGCCGCGAGACCAAAACCTGCCCACCAGCCGAAACTGTCAGCCAGGATCGGACAAAGGATTTGCGAGCCGAGCGAGCCCAGGTTGATACCCATATAGAAGATCGTGAAGCCTGAATCGCGGCGCCGATCTCCCTGCGCATAGAGGCTGCCGACCATCGTCGAAATATTTGGCTTGAAGAAACCATTCCCGACGGAAACCAGCGATAGCGCAATCAGCATGATGGTCACGAATATCGGGCTTCGTTCCGCATCGGAATCGAACCCGCCCTTGGCCACGGTGCGCGCGACATGGCCGTCGGCCGCGAGCAGCGAGACGCTGCCGTCATCATTGCCCTTGATCTTGAGCTGCTGGCCCTGATCGACAATTGAGCGAACCTCGGATCCGGCGACCTGGGTGATCTGCACATCGTAACGCTGGCCATCTATTGTGGCAAAAGGCTTGGCCGTGTCACCGCCGAAACAAAGCGTGAAGTAGCCGATCGCCATCAGGATTGCGCCGAACTTCACCGATCGCTTCGACCCGAGATATTGATCAGCGAGATAGCCGCCGATCAGCGGCGTCAAATAAACAAGCGCGGTAAACCCACCATACAGGCCCGTGGCTGCTCGATCGCCAAAAACAAAATGCTTGGTCAGATAGAGCGTGAGCAGAGCGCGCATGCCATAATAGCCGAAACGCTCCCACATTTCTGTGGTGAACAGGCGTGCCAGCTGGCGCGGGTGGCCAAACCAGGTTTCGCCGCTGGCCGGGTTTACATGACTGATATCCGGTTCCCGAGGGGAATCGGCGGTCGGGCTTTCCATAACACGCTCCCTGATACTGGCATGCCGCTCGAACGGCGGCGGTTGCGGCGGGAGACTAGCGGCAAAAGACGGGGTGTAAACAGGCCCGGTTGGCGCAAGCGTCCAGGCTCGCTACAGCGGCGCCCATGTTCAACGACACTTCCTCCCTGCAGGCGCTGCTTGCCACCCGTCGATCGGGCAAGCCGCGTGCGATGATCGCGCCAGGGCCCGATGGCGATCAGTTGGCGGCGATGCTGGCCATCGCCATGCGTACGCCCGATCATGGCAAGCTCGCGCCGTGGCGGTTCGTGATCGTGCCTGATTCCGCGCGCGCGGCGCTGTCCGGCGTCATTATCGATGCCTATCGGACCGAGCGTCCGCACGCGGCGCGACTGGAGATCGACGCGCTCGACACATTTGCGCGCCAGGCGCCTGCGCTGGTGGTGGTGCTGTCGTCGCCGCGTGCCGAGAGCAAGATACCGCTCTGGGAGCAGGAACTGTCTGCAGGCGCTGTGTGCATGAACCTGCTCCACGCAGCGCATGCCCAGGGGTTTGTCGGTGGTTGGCTAACGGGCTGGGCAGCCTATTCGGATATCGTGCGCGACGCATTTGGCGCGGCCCCCGAGCGGATCGCCGGATTCATCTTCATCGGATCACCCGGGGCCGCCCTGGAAGAGCGGGATCGGCCCGATCCGGGCAAGGTCATTTCCACATGGAAGCCGTAAGGACTGGACGACTCGGGCAATTGCTGTATTAAAGCAGCATGACAGCGCTCAACAGCGAAGACAGCCCGGTTTACATCAAGCTGCGTGGCACGATATCCGCTGCGATCCTGCGGGGCGATTTCCGCGCGGGCGATCAGCTGCCTTCAGTGCGCGCCCTTGCCGCCGAACACGGCGCCAATCCGCTGACCGTTGCCAAGGCTTATCAAAGTTTTCAAGATGATGGCTATGTCGAGGTGCGACGAGGCGTCGGCATGTTCGTGTTGCCAGGTGCGGCTGAAAAGCTGCGCATCGCCGAACGGAGCCATTTCCTCAAGACGAGCTGGCCGCGCATTCGGGATCATATCACGCTACTTGGGCTAACCACCGACGAGTTGCTTGAAGACGCGCCCGCCTGAGTCGCGCCGATTATTTAATGAGAGACCCAAGGCATCGGTCGGCAGCAGAATCACCAATGCTCGCGGCCTTTTTTATTGAAATATTGCTGTTTGCTCCGTTTATGCCGCGAAAGCTGCGGGTTCGAGCGCATAGAGTATCGCCGCCGGCGCCATCGCTGCCGCTTTCAGCCCCATCGCCTCTGGGACGATCTGGGCCACATAAAAATCGGCGACCGCCTGCTTCATTTTCAGAAAATCCGGATCACCCGATGCGAACGCCGCGGCGCGGCCCTGCCGCTCCATCAGCCAGCCGCATACGGCGGTCGACAGCATCGTCAGGAAGGGATAGCTCGCCGCCAGCCGGTCTTCCACATCGACAGTCTGCAATCGCCGGGCAACCTCCTCGCAGGCATCGATCAGTTCACGTAACGCATTATCCGCAGCCTCGGCGCGCATATCGGCAATCAACGCACCCAGCACACCGCCATTGTCCATGCTGAGCTTGCGCCCCACGAGATCGGCGGCTTGAATGCCATTAGTGCCTTCATAAATTGGTGTAATGCGGGCATCGCGAAACCCCTGCGCAACACCGGTTTCCTCGATGAAGCCCATCCCGCCATGGACCTGAATCGCGATGGAGCTGACTTCACAACCCAAGTCGGTCCCGTGCGCCTTGGCGAGCGGGGTGAGCAGATCGAGCCGCTTCTGCGCGTCGGCATCGCCAAGCGCTGCTCGGTCCACCTGCGAGGCGGCGAGATAGACAAGTGCACGCGCTGCCTGGGTCTGGGCCTTCATCCGCATCAGCATGCGGCGAACATCGGGATGCTCGATGATCGCGACGGGTTCGCGCCCGCCACCGGCCCGCGCGGACTGCACCCGCTCGCGTGCATAGGCAACGGCGAGTTGCGTCGCCCGCTCGGCCACCTGCACGCCTTGCAGACCGACATTCAGCCGCGCATTGTTCATCATCGTGAACATGCCGCGCATGCCGCCCAGCTCCGCGCCGATCAGTTCACCTACGCAATCGCCATTATCGCCGAAGCTCAGCACGCAGGTAGGCGACGCATGCAAGCCGAGCTTGTGTTCGATCGAGACCACGCGGACGTCGTTGAACGCGCCGGGCCTGCCTTCAGCATCAAGGCGATATTTGGGTACAAGGAATAGCGATAGCCCCTTGGTACCCGGCGGTGCATCGGGGGTACGCGCAAGGACGAGATGGACGATGTTGTCCGCCATGTCGTGATCGCCGAACGAGATGTAGATCTTTGTGCCGCTGATCGACCATTTGCCATCGCGGCGCGGTTCAGCTTTCGCACGAACCGCGCCGACGTCGGAGCCGGCCTGCGGCTCAGTCAGGTTCATCGTACCAGTCCATTCTCCGGTCGCCAGGTGCGGCAGATAGAGCGCCTGCTGTTCGGGCGAGCCGTGATGCACCAACGCCTCGATCGCGCCCACCGTCAGTGTGGGGGCAAGCGCAAAGCCCAGATTGGCGCCCCCCAGCGTTTCCAGTACTGCCGTCTGAATGATGAAGGGCATGCCCTGTCCGCCGAATGCCTCTGGCACACCGATCGTGCCCCAGCCGCCCTCAACATAAGCCTTGTAGGCATCCGGGAAGCCGGCGGGCATTTTCACCCCCTCGGGCGTCCATTTCGGCCCATTGGTATCACCTACCCTGCTGAGCGGTGCCCATTCGCCCGTTGCCAGTGCGCCAACGCCCTCCAACACTGCATCGACGACGTCGCTTGACGAGGACGCGAAGCGATCGCTCGCTGCTAGCTCGTCGAACTTTACGACATGATCGAGCACGAAACGCTGTTCGGTAACGGCGGCGGTGAACACTGGTGGCAACCTCTCTTGTTCTCAAGTCCCCCGCGCTATAGCGCCGAGCAGTGACCGAGCCAAATACCCCCTTTGAGACCCGCACCTTACCTTACGGCGAGGAAGCGATTGCCGAGGCGGCGGCGCTGATCCTCGCCGGGCAGCCCGTCGCGGTGCCGACCGAGACCGTTTACGGACTGGCCGCCGATGCAACCGATTCGGCAGCGGTAGCCCGGATATATGCCGCAAAGGGCCGGCCAAGCTTCAATCCGTTGATCGTGCATGTGCCTGATCTGGAAGGCGCACGCGCCCTGGCAGCGTTCGACCACCGCGCCGAAGCGCTGGCGAATGCATTCTGGCCAGGCCCTTTGACGCTTGTCCTGCCGCTGAAGCCGAGCGGCGGGATCGCCTCGCTGGTGACCGCGGGGTTGGAGACGATCGCCATCCGCGTGCCGCAGCACCGGGCCATGCGCGCGCTGCTCCGCGCGACGGGCAAGCCGCTGGCCGCACCATCGGCCAATGCCAGTGGATCGATTAGCCCGACACGCGCCCAGCATGTTCTGGCGAGCCTTGGCGGAAAGATCGCCTTGATCATTGATGACGGCGCGACGCTTCGCGGCATAGAGTCGACCATCGTGCGACAGGTTTTCGGCACCACGCGTATCCTGCGCCATGGACCGATTACCGCCCACGCGGTGCTGAGCGCCATCACCGAGGGGGCCGAACGCAGCCAGACCACCGGCACCGCCGACCGCTTCGATGATGGCGAGGATGCGCAGGGACGCATTGAGGCGCCGGGTCAGCTCCTCAGCCATTATGCGCCGCGCAAACCGTTGCGCATCGGCGCGCCGCGCGCCGCACCCGATGAATGGATGATCGGCTTCGGTCCCACCGTTGGCGACAATACCTTATCAGCCACAGGCAATCTGGAAGAGGCCGCCGCCCGTCTTTTCGATTGCCTTCATGTTGCAGACGCCAGCGATCGCGCGCGAATTGCCATTGCCCCTGTGCCAATCGACGGCATCGGTGCTGCGATCAACGATCGGCTGACGCGAGCTGCCCATGGCGGTCAGGCCTTCGGGCTAAGACCGCTGCGCACAGACGACCTCGGACAGGACACCGCGAAGCCAGCTGAGTAGTCGATCGCTGTCACGATATTTGGCCCAGACAAGGACGACGCCGAGCCGCTTGTTGGCGAGCGGCGCGTTGATCATCTTGAGCCCCAGCTCCCCAGCCAGCCGCATTGCGAAGAGGCGAGAGATCGTTGTTACGCTGTCCGTTACGGCCACAATTTCCAACGCGGCGCGAAACGTCGGGACGATGGCCGCAATTTTCCGTTCGATGCCCGCAGCGGCAAGCTCGGCATCCATATCGGATGCTCGGTCGCCCAGCAGTGATACGATGACGCTTGGATATTGGGCATAATGCGCCATTGGCCAGGCGCTCTGGCACGGATGGCCTTTGCGCACGACCGCTACTAGCGCATCCTCTAGCAAGGGCGCAGACGCCGCACCGGGCGGCAGGGGGGTCGTATCGAGCGCAAATGTGACATCCACTTCGCCGGTCGACATGCGTTCAATCAGCCCGGGCCCGATCGGAATCCACTCGATAACCACACCAGGTGCCGCCGCCCCGACCCGCTTAACAAGTGGCGCCAGAATGAGTTCGGCCTGCGCATCCGTCATCGCGATCCGCATCGTGCGCCGTTCAATCGCCGGATCGAATGGCGGCTCGACCAGCAGTAAACGCATGTCCGCCAGCAAGCCGGCGAGGGGCTGCCGGAGCGCTTCTGCGCGGGGCGACAATAGCTGCCCTCCTGCGCCGCGCACCAGTAACGGGTCGTTGAGCAAATGACGCAGGCGGCCGAGGGCACGGCTGATCGCTGGCTGGCTCAGGCCGACCTCCTCACCGGCGCGCGTCGCGTTGCGGTGGCGCAACAACGCCTCGAGGACAGGCAGGAGGTTAAGGTCGATCCCGCGAAGATGCTTCTCATGCATGATCTATATCATAAACTTGCATTTCACACATGGTCAAGCTGAGCGTAGCTGTGTGTCCTCAGCAGGAGACACAGCATGACCGACGCCATCTTGATTATCGGATACGGCCCTGTGGGCCGGGCAACCGCCGCACTCCTCCAAGCCCAGGGCCGACAATTTCGCGTCGCGCAGCGATCGCGCCCAGCCGACTTGCCCGCCGGGATCGACTTCACCGCCTGTGACATACTCGATCCGGCGTCAGTGCGCGCTGCTGTTGCGGGCGCTCGCCAGGTTCTGGTCGCAGTCGGCTTTGCCTATAGCGGCAAGGTTTGGGAAACCGCTTGGCCGATCGCGATGCGCAATTTGCTCGATGCATGCGCAGCAGCGGGTGCCCGCATGATCTTCTTCGATAATTTATACATGTACGGGCCGCAACAAGCCCCCCTCGTTGAGACGATGCCGCTCAGCGGGAAGCGGCGCAAGCCGGCCGCGCGCGCCGCAATTACCCGGATGTGGCAGCAGGACTCGCGCGTAAAAGTCGCGGCGTTGCGGGCGCCCGATTTTTATGGACCAGGCGTGCTGCTGTCGCATGTCGGGGAGACCGGGCTTGCCGCCATTGCCAGGGGCAAGCCAGCGATCTTCGTTTTCCCGCCTGATCAGCCGCATGACTATGCCTATGTCCCCGACATCGGCAGGGCGGTAGTTACCCTGCTCGATGCCGGGGACGACGCGTATGGCCAGGCGTGGCATGTCCCTTGTGCACCTACGCTGACCTCACGCGAGATCCTCGCAATGGGCGCAGCAAAGGCGGGCGTTGCGCTCCGTCTTCGGTCGATCCCTGGCCCCTTGTTGAAATTGATCACACCCTACTTGGCGTTCCTGCGCGAATTGGGCGAAATGAAATTCCAGTGGGACCGGCCTTACCGGGTCGACGCAACCAAATGGACGTCGCGCTTCTGGTCCGACGTCACGCCCTTTGAGATCGGGGTCGCCGCGACGATCGAGTCGTTCGCCGAGCCGGCGACCAAGTCCAGCTAGCGGGCGGCCGCGCTGATCAGGCGACGGCCTGCGCAGACTTCGACCGCGCGGCGAAGCTCTTGCGCAGCTTGTTGAGCTTGGGCGGGATCACGGCGAGGCAATACGGGTTACGCTGCCCGTCATTGCCCCAATATTCCTGATGATAGTCCTCAGCGACATACCACGTGCTCAAAGGCTCGATCGTGGTCACAATCGGCGCGGGCCAATCGGCGGATGCACGCTTGATCGCAGCGATCGCTTCCTCGCGTTGTTCGTCCGAATGCGGGAAGATCGCCGAACGATATTGCGTGCCAACATCATTGCCCTGACGGTTGAGCGTCGTCGGATCATGCGTTGCAAAGAACATGTCTAGCAAGTCGCCATAGCGCAACTGATCAGCATCGAAGGTGATCCGGATCGCCTCGGCATGGCCGGTATCGCCGCCGCAGACCTGTCGATAGGTCGGGTTGTCGACCGATCCGCCAATATAGCCGCTTTCGACCTTTTCCACGCCGATCACATCGTTGAACACGGCTTCGGTGCACCAGAAGCATCCACCGGCAAAGGTCGCGATTTCGGTCGTCATCATCTGCTCCTTAATATCTCTGGCCATAGATAGGCACAGGGTCGCGCCAGACAATCGCGCTTGCTAGGGAAAAGGTTACAATTCGGGAGCGGTGGGGATGCAAAAGGGTTCGGTTCTGGTCACCGGTGGCGCGGGCTATATCGGCAGCCATGCGGTGCTGGCGCTGCTCGATGCCGGTTGGCCTGTCGTCGTCGTCGACAATCTTGTCACCGGGTTCGCCTGGGCAGTCGACAAGCGAGCGACTTTGGTCGAGGCCAATATAGAGAATGACGCCACCGTTCGAGGTGCGATGCGCGACCACAAAGTCATCGCAGTCATGCATTTTGCAGGGTCGGTCGTGGTACCCGAATCCGTCAGTAACCCGCTAAAATATTATCGCAACAACACCGTCGCCAGCCGCGCGCTAATCGAGAGCGCGGTCGCGTGTGGCGTGCCACACTTCATCTTTTCCTCCACCGCTGCCACCTATGGCATCCCTGAAGTCGTGCCGGTAACTGAAGACAGCGCCACTCGGCCGATCAACCCGTATGGGACGTCGAAGCTGATGACAGAAGCGATGCTGAAGGACGTCGCTGCTGCGCACCCGATGAATTTTTGCGCGCTGCGCTATTTCAACGTTGCGGGCGCGGACCCCAAGGGCCGCTCCGGGCAATCAACGGCGGGCGCCACGCACCTGATCAAGGTGGCAGTCGAGGCAGCGATCGGAAAGCGGGACCATGTCAGTATTTTCGGCACTGATTTCGACACGCCCGACGGCACCGGCGTGCGCGACTATATCCATGTCAGCGATCTTGCAGCCGCGCATGTCCACGCGCTCGACAGGTTGATCGCAGACCCAGCCGAAAGCCACATCATGAACGCGGGTTATGGCCGGGGTTTCTCGGTCAATGACGTGCTCGATGCAGTTGATCGGGTGACCAACCTGACGATCGAGCGCCGCTATCAGGGCCGCCGCGCGGGTGATCCGGATGCCCTGATCGCCGACAATAGCCGGATTCTCGCGACGCTCCCCTGGCGGCCAGCGCTCGATGATCTCGACACCATTGTTGCGCATGCGCTCGCCTGGGAACGGACGCTAGCCGACCGCGACTAGAGGTTGAACCGCGCCGTGATGCGGATATCGCGTCCGGTAAGCGGGGCGAAATCTTTCAGGAAACTGGCATGGCGGCGCGCATCGACATCGAACAGATTGTTCGCGCTCAGCGTCAGTGTCGTCTTCTTGTTGGCGAACGGACTGATCGATAGCGAAGCGTTGACCAGCGTATAGTCACTGGTGGGTGTTTCGAACGGTGTGATCCGCGTCTGTGCGAAAACATGCTCTGCCTCGATCCGGCCGCTCAGCGTATCGGACTGCGCCTCGACTCCGCCGAGCACGCGACCGGCGGGGATGCGCGGTACAGGGCCCTGGCCGATGATCGTTGCGTGAACATAATCGCCCAGCGCATCGACGTTAATTGCATAGTCGCCCAGCTGCGCGAGCTTGACCGAACCGTCCGCCTCAAAACCATAATAGCGCGCGTCTGCCTGCACCGACTGAAAGCAGGGCAACGTCACAATCCGCCCACTGGGGGCGGCAGCTGCATCGCAGATACTTTGGGCGACCTGATTGTCTGAGATGTAGTTGGTGAAATCATTATAATAGGCCGACGCATCAACATTGTAGCCATCGCCATGGATGTGCAGCGTGCCCTCAATGCCGTTGCTCTTTTCCAACCGAAAATTGGGGTTGCCGAGCTCATAGGCCTGTGTGCCGGCGTGCGCCCCATTGGCAAAGAGTTCCTCGGCTGAAGGCGTACGTTCAGTGTGCGACAGGTTGACGCCAACGCGAACCGCATCGCTCAGCGCGTAGGAGGCGCCAACGGCGGCCGACACCGCGCCAAAACGCCGTTTGCCCGCAAAGAAGCGTGCATCGCTGGGCAGGCTGCGCGACGCAACATCGGTCAATTCATAGCGCACCCCGGCCTCGGCCTTGAACGCGCCGAAATCGAGCTGCTGCTGCGTGAACAACCCGGTCTGCGCCGTGGCGTTTCGCGGCAGGAAGGCTTCGTCGCCGATCACGTTGAATTCGCGGTTGGAGAATTGCACGCCGGATGCGCCGATCCATGGGCCGCGCTTGGCCTGGACGATCTCCAGCCGACCTTCGAACCCCTTGTTGAGAAAGGTAGTGGCCACTGCGCCGCTCGGCTCAAGCTCATACTGACGGTAATTGGCGGCACCGGCGCGGAAACGAATTTCCTTCAGGATATCGCCGCCGGTATCGACTGCAGCGCGGATATCGATGCGGTTCTGGACGATATCTATCCGCGGTGATTCCTGGCCTTCGCCGGGCAATGTCGCATAGCGGATCGGCACGCCATACAGGCTGTCATAATGGCTGTATGACACGCCGAGATTGCCGCGATCGGTAATCAGCGCCGCCCCGAGGCCAGCCGTCCAGGTTTCGCTGGCGCTGTTGGGAAGCGTCCCCCGTATCGCGGCGTTGCCAGCAAAATCGATTGGGTCCTCGCCGGGCGCGGGTGTTTGTGGGATCAGGCTGCTGGCAAGCGCCTCGGCACGGCGCTGCGGCGTAAGTGCAAAGCCGCCGATGTGGAGATCGCTGGTCTTGAGATAGGAGCCATCCGCATGGACGACGAACTGATCAGTCACCTTCACGTCGCTTGCTGCGCCGATTGTGCGTTCGTTAGCAGCAGTGCCATAGGTGCCGATCGCATCGAGCCGATAGCCTTCGCTGGGCACCGATCGCGGGATGCGCTTGTCGATGACGTTGACGACGCCGCCAACCGCCGATGAACCGTAGAGCAGCGCCGCCGGGCCGCGCAGTACCTCAATCTTGTCTGAAAGCAGCGGGTCGATGATCACCGCGTGATCGACCGATGTGTTTGAGACGTCGATCGATCCGATCCCGTCGGTTAGCACCCGGATGCGGTCGCCCTGGAACCCGCGCAAAATGGGGCGTGAGGCATTGGGGCCGAACGAGGTGGCCGAAACGCCCGGCTGATGCGCCAGCGTCTCGCCGATCGTCGGTTGCAATGATCGAGTCAGTTCCTCGCCACTCACGACCGATGTGCCCGAAAGGACATCGGCTTCGCGTTGGGCGATCGGTGCGCTGACGATGATGTCCTTGCTGTTGTCCTGCTGGCCGGCATCGCCCGCCGCAATCGGTGACGCGGCTTCGATGGGGGCAGTCTTGGCAGGGTTGGCGGCTATTGCCATGCTCACAGGGAAAGAGGCAAGCGCAACGCCAGCCAACCACTTCATACGATGCATTAACCCGTCACTCCCATGGCCTGCTGCAGTGCAATAGAGGTGATGGTATAAAGTATCAAACCGTTTCGTCGCTTTTGTATCACGGCTTGGCCATGGTATCGCCGGGATGAACAATATCGGAACGAGAGATGCCCCTTCCCCCCCGCCTGCGCTCGCTGCTGTTCGTGCCCGGCGACCGGCCTGATCGGATGGCAAAGGCGGCGGCGCTTGATGCCGATGCCCTAATCCTGGATCTGGAAGATGCCGTCGCCCTATCGGCCAAGGCCAATGCGCGCGCCGCAATCGCCGATTTCCTCGCCGCGCCGCGCCGGCAAGCCTTGTTCGTTCGCGTCAACCCGCTCGATTCGGGGATGGTGGACGACGATCTCGCTGCGGTCCTGCCCGCCGCGCCGGACGGCATCGTCCTGCCCAAGGCGGAAGGGGGCAAATCACTGTCGGCGCTCGCCAGGCGCCTTACGGGCGGCGTGCTGATCCTGCCGATTGCCACAGAAACCCCGGCGGCCATCTTCGGCATGGGCAGCTATGGCGGTGTCAGCGAACGGCTTTGTGGCCTGACTTGGGGGGCTGAGGATCTTCCCGCCGCCATCGGCGCTTCGACATCGCGCGAGGACGACGGCAGCTACACAGCGCCGTATCAGCTTGCCCGGTCCCTCACCTTGTTCGGTGCGCATGCCGCCGGCGTGCCAGCGATCGAAACGGTTTATCCCAATTTTCGCGATCTGGACGGGCTTGCCGCCTATGCCGCGCGCGGGCGTCGGGATGGCTTTACCGGTATGATGGCAATCCATCCATCGCAGCTATCCGTTATCAACGCCGCCTTTTCACCAAGCGAGGCGGAAATCACGCTGGCCCGTGCGATCGTCGATCTGTTCGCCGCCAATCCCGCCGCGGGAGCACTCAGCATGGACGGCAAGATGATCGATGCGCCGCATCTTAAGGCAGCGCAAGCGCTGCTTGCGCGCGCCTGAGCCGCAACCAGCCGCCAAGTGACCACCAGCCCAAAGCCCATAGGGTGCCGAAACTCCACCCTGCGAGCACGTCGCTTGGCCAGTGGACGCCCAAATAGACGCGGCTGACGCCGATGGCGGTCACGAGCAGCACCGCGACTGCGATCATGTACCATCGTGCAATTCGGCCTTCGACGATCTGCATCAGCAGCAATGAGACGGTCAGGTAGATGATCGCACTGTTGGCAGCATGACCACTAGGAAAACTGGCCGACCACACTTCGACGACGTGATCGATCAACGCCGGACGCGGCCGGGCAACGGTCGTCTTGATCAGCGCAACCGCCCAGGAACCGCTGATCGTCCCACCCAGCACCAGCCAGAAGGTCAGCCAGCGCCGCGTAATGGCCAGAAAACCAGCCGCCACGATAACGATGAGTGTCAACACAGTCTCGCCACCCAGCGCGGTCACGTCGATCATCACCTGCTTCAACCAGGCCGGGCCCTCGGGCACGCGCATGTTTTCAGGTTCGCGCATGGCCAGCATGATCGCGCGGTCAAAGGCGAACTGGTGCCCACGCGCAATCGTCGCGCCGAGGAAAGCGATGACAAACACCGCAAGCGCCAGAGCACCCGCAGCATAGAATAGCCACGGCGGATGGCGAACATCTTCAATAGGAGGCGCTTCTGTCATGCGATGATCCGGCTGGTGGGCCCGTCGGGATTCGAACCCGAGACCTACAGATTAAAAGTCCGTTGCTCTACCGACTGAGCTACGGGCCCGCACCACGGACTTTGCGTTGGACGCCGTTAGGGGGGCAGGGCCAAACGGTCAACCGCGCTTGGTGCGATAGTGCAGATGGCGGACGGTATGCCCAGTCAGCGGGTCGCGCCAATCGGGGGCGATGGCCAGCAAGGGTTTCAGAACAAATAGCCGCTCGCGAAAGGCGGGGTGCGGCACGGTGACCAAGGGCTCTGCCCAAAA